>CAIMOR010000239.1 GCA_903843125.1 uncultured Rhodospirillales bacterium | reverse complement strand
GCCAGGCCCAGGTCGCGCGCCACCCGCTCGGCGGCGCGCTCGTCCTCTGCGCTGACGATCAGCGCGGCCAGCCGGCCGAACGGGGGCCAGTGCCCCGGCTTCCGCATCGCCGCCTCCTCGGCCATGAAGGCAGCCAGGTCGTTGCCGATCAGCGCCTGCATCACCGGGTGTTCCGGCGAGAAGCTCTGCAGCAGCACCTGGCCCGGCGCCTCGGCACGGCCGGCGCGGCCGGCCACCTGGTGCAGCAGCTGCACGGTCCGCTCGGCCGCGCGCAGGTCGCCGCCGGCCAGGCCGAGGTCGGCATCCACCACGCCGACCAGCGTCAGGTGCGGAAAGTGCCAGCCCTTGGCGACGATCTGCGTGCCGATGATCAGGTCCACCTCGCGGTTGGAGATGGCCTGCGCGGCGGCAGCGGCCGCGGCGGGGCCGGGGATGTTGTCGCTGGCCATCACCAGGCGGCGCGCTTCCGGCCATAGCTGGGCGGCTTCCTCCTGCACCCGCTCCACCCCGGGGCCGACGGCGGTCAGGCTGTGCTCGGCGCCGCATTCCGGGCAGGCCGCCGGCGGTGGTTCCACATGGCCGCAATGGTGGCAGGTCAGCCGCCGCTGCGCCCGATGTTCCACCAGCCAGGCGGTGCAGTTCGGGCAGCGCATCCGGTGGCCGCAGGCGCGGCACAGCGTCAACGGCGCATAGCCGCGGCGGTTCAGGAACAGCATGGCCTGCTCGCCGCGCGCCAGCGTGGCGGTGACGGCGGCCACCAGTGGCGGCGCCAGGAAGCGGCCGCGCTCCGGCGGGGTTTTGCGCAGGTCCACCGGCACCACCGTGGGCAGCGTGGCGCCACCATGCCGGGTCGGCAGGTCCAGCCGGGCGTAGCGGCCGGTCTCGGCGTTGGTCAGGCTCTCCAGGCTGGGCGTGGCGCTGACCAGCACGCAGGCCGCCTCGGCGAGGCGCGCGCGCACCACCGCCATGTCGCGGGCGTGGTAGATCACGCCCTCCTCCTGCTTGAAGGCGGTCTCGTGCTCCTCGTCCACCACCACCAGGCCAAGGTCGGGGTAGGGCAGGAACAGGGCCGAACGCGCGCCGACCAGCACCTGCGCCTCGCCTTCCGCCACCGCGCGCCAGGTGTCCCGCCGGGTCTTGCTGGTCAGCTCGCTATGCCACAGCGCCGGCGCCACGCCGAAGCGGGCGCGGAAGCGGTCCAGCCACTGCGCCGAAAGCGCGATTTCCGGCAGCAGCACCAGGGCCTGGCGGCCTTGCCGCAGCGCCTCCGCCACCGCGTCGAAGTAGACTTCGGTCTTGCCGGAGCCGGTCACCCCGGTCAGCAGCGTGACGCCGAAGCTGCGCGCCGCCACGCGCTCGCACAGCGCCGCCGCCGCATCGGCCTGCGGCCCGGCCAGGTGCGGCCCCGGATGCGCCGGGTCCGGCGCGCGGAACCGCTGGGGGCGCGGCAGCAGCGCCGGGCGCAGCAACCCGTTCTCCGCCATGCCGCGCAGCACGCCCGTGGAAACCTGCGCCGCCTCGGCCAGCGCGCCCCCGGCATAGGCCTG
>CAIMOR010000238.1 GCA_903843125.1 uncultured Rhodospirillales bacterium | reverse complement strand
CGACCATGGGAAGACGTCGCTGACGGCGGCGATCACCAAGGTGCTGGCGGAGAGCGGTGGTGCGACGTTCACGGCGTACGACCAGATCGACAAGGCGCCGGAAGAGCGGGCGCGTGGCATCACGATCTCGACGGCGCATGTTGAGTACGAGACGGCGAACCGGCACTACGCGCACGTGGATTGCCCGGGCCACGCCGACTACGTGAAGAACATGATCACCGGCGCGGCGCAGATGGACGGCGCGATCCTGGTGTGCTCGGCGGCCGATGGCCCGATGCCGCAGACGCGCGAGCACATCCTGCTGGCGCGCCAGGTCGGCGTGCCGGCGCTGGTGGTGTTCCTGAACAAGATGGACCTGGCCGACCCGGAGCTGGTCGAGCTGGTGGAGATGGAACTGCGCGAGCTGCTGAGCGCGTACAAGTTCCCGGGCGACGACATCCCGGTGATCAAGGGCTCGGCGGTGGCGGCGCTGAACGACGTGACGCCGGAGATCGGCCGCAACGCGGTGCTGGAGCTGATGGCGGCGGTGGACGCCTACATCCCGCAGCCGGAGCGCCCGGTGGACCGGCCGTTCCTGATGCCGATCGAGGACGTGTTCAGCATCTCGGGCCGCGGCACGGTGGTGACCGGGCGCGTCGAGCTGGGCATTGTGAAGGTGGGCGAGGAAGTCGAGATCGTCGGGCTGAAGGACACCGTGAAGACGGTGGTGACCGGCGTGGAGATGTTCCGCAAGCTGCTGGACCAGGGCCAGGCGGGCGACAACGTGGGCGTGCTGCTGCGCGGCACGAAGCGCGAGGACGTGGAGCGCGGGCAGGTGCTGGCCAAGCCGGGCAGCATCAAGCCGCACACGACGTTCAAGGCCGAGGCCTACATCCTGACGAAGGAAGAGGGTGGGCGGCACACGCCGTTCTTCACCAACTACCGGCCGCAGTTCTACTTCCGGACCACCGACGTGACCGGGATCGTGAAGCTGCCGGAAGGCGTCGAGATGGTGATGCCGGGCGACAACGTGACGATGGACGTCGAGCTGATCGCGCCGATCGCCATGGATGAGGGCCTGCGCTTCGCCATCCGCGAAGGCGGCCGCACCGTCGGCGCCGGCGTCGTCGCCAGCATCTCGAAGTAACGGCAGGTACGGGAATCAGGTCCGCTATCATGGACAGTCAGAATATCCGCATCCGCCTCAAGGCGTTCGATCACCGCGTGCTCGATGGCAGCACGCGGGAGATCGTCAACACCGCGAAGCGTACCGGTGCGCGTGTACGCGGCCCGGTTCCGTTGCCGACCGAGATCGAAAGTTTCACCGTGAACCGCTCGCCGCACGTGGACAAGAAAAGCCGCGAGCAGTTCGAGATTCGCACGCATCGCCGACTGCTCGACATCGTCGACCCCACCCCGCAGACCGTGGACGCGCTGATGAAGCTCGACCTCGCCGCGGGCGTGGACGTCGAGATCAAGATCTGAAGGCCGAGGGGGAATACCTGCCATGTCCGCGAAGGATGGCCGCACCGGCCTGATCGCGAAGAAGCTGGGTATGACCCGGCTGTTCAACGATGATGGCAGCACCGTGCCGGTCACGGTGTTGCACCTTGATGATGTTCGCGTCATCGCCCAGCGCGATATCGAGAAGGACGGCTACACCGCCGTGCAGCTCGGCATCGGCAAGGCGAAGCCGAAGAACGTCACCAAGGCGAACCGCGGGCATTTCGCCAAGGCGGGTGTCGAGGCCCCGATGAAGGTCGTGGAGTTCCGCGTTGCCGCGGATGCCACCATCGCGCCGGGCGCGCACCTGACCGCGGCGCATTTCGCCAAGGGCCAGAAGGTGGACGTCACCGGCACGTCGCAGGGCAAGGGTTTTGCCGGTGCGATGAAGCGCTGGAACTTCGCCGGCCTTGAGGCGTCGCACGGCGTCTCGATCAGCCACCGTTCGCATGGTTCTACCGGTAACCGTCAGGATCCCGGCAAGACCTTCAAGAACAAGAAGATGGCGGGCCACCTTGGTGTGGAACGCATTACCACGCAGAACCTGGAGGTCGCCGGTTACGACCTTGAGAAGGGTCTGCTGCTCATTAAGGGCGCAGTGCCCGGCAGCAAGGGCGCGTATGTGCTGGTGCGGGACGCTGTGAAGCGTGCGCGCCATGCCGACGCGCCGTTCCCCGCCGGCCTCGCGTAGGGATTGAGGACGATGCAGGTTCCGGTCATCACACTGGATAACGGCTCGGCCGGCGATATCGATCTGCCGGAGGCGCTGTTCGGCGCCGAGCCGCGCGCCGATATCATGGCGCGGGTCGTTCATTGGCAGCTGGCCAAGCGCCGCGCTGGCACGCACAAGGCCAAGGGCATGGGCGAGGTCAGCGGCACGACCAAGAAGCCCTATCGCCAGAAGGGCACGGGTAACGCCCGCCAGGGCTCGCTGCGCGCGCCGCAGTACCGCAAGGGTGGCGTGGTCCACGGCCCGGTGGTGCGCGACCACGGCTACAGCCTGAACAAGAAGGTCCGCCGCCTGGGCCTGATCAGCGCGCTGAGCCAGAAGGTGCGCGACGGCAAGCTGGTGGTGCTCGAAGCCGCGGCGCCTGGCGCGGAGACGAAGACCTCCGCGATGGCGAAGCAGCTGAAGCAACTCGGTTGGAAGTCGGCGCTGGTGGTGGATGCGGTGGTGGACGAGGGCTTCGGCCGCTCGATCTCCAACCTGCCCCACGTGCAGGCGCTGCCGACCATCGGCGCGAATGTCTACGACATCCTGAACCACGACGTGCTGGTGCTGACCCGCGCCGGCGTCGAAGCCCTGAAGGAGCGCCTGCAGTGAGCGCGACGGCCGCAAAGCCGCTCCTCAGCAAGGAGCGGATGTACCTGACCATCCTGTCGCCACTGGTGACGGAAAAGGCCACCCTGCTGAACGAGAGCGGGCAGGTGGTCTTCAAGGTCGCGATGGATGCCACCAAGCCCGAGATCAAGGCTTCGATCGAAGCCCTGTTCGGCGTGAAGGTGGAAGCGGTGAACACGCTGGTGGTGAAGGGCAAGACGAAGCGCTTCAAGAACCGGCCTGGTCAGCGTTCCGATTGGAAGAAGGCGATGGTGCGCCTGGCCGAGGGCCAGAGCATCGACCTGACGACGGGGCTTGCCTGAGCCATGGCACTCAAGAGTTTCAATCCGGTTTCTCCGAGCCTGCGCAACACCATCCTGGTGAAGCGGGACGACCTGTGGAAGGGCAAGCCCCTCAAGGCGCTGACCGAGGGCAAGAGCCACTCGGGCGGGCGCAACAATCATGGGCGGACCACGGTGCGGTTCCGCGGCGGTGGACACAAGCAGTCCTATCGCTATGTCGACTTCAAGCGGAACACCAAGCTGGGTGTGGCCGCCACGGTCGAACGGCTGGAATACGACCCGAACCGCACCGCCTGGATCGCGCTGATCAAGTACGCGGACGGCGAGCTGAGCTACATCATCGCGCCGCAGCGCCTGAAGGCGGGCGACCAGGTGATTGCGGCCGAGAAGGCCGACATCAAGCCGGGCAACT
>CAIMOR010000237.1 GCA_903843125.1 uncultured Rhodospirillales bacterium | reverse complement strand
GTGCGAGATGAACAGCAGCGCCAGGCGGGTCTGCCGCTGCAGGCGCCGCAGCAGGTTGAGGATCTGTGCCTGCACCGAGACATCCAGCGCGCTGACCGGTTCGTCGCAGACGACCAGCCGCGGCTCCAGCGCCAGCGCCCGCGCGATGCCGATGCGCTGGCGTTGGCCGCCGCTGAACTCGTGCGGGAAGCGACGCATGTGTGCGGGACTGAGTCCGACCAACGTCAGCAGCTCCGCGACGCGGCGGTCGATGCCCGGGGTGGTGTCGATGCCGTGCACCTGCAGCGGCTCGCCGACGATCTCGCGCACCGTCATGCTCGGGTTCAGCGAGCTGAACGGGTCCTGGAAGATCAGCTGCATGTCACGGCGGTGCGAGACCATGGCGTGCGGCTTCAGCCCGACCAATTCCTCCCCGCGCAACTGCACGCTGCCGGCGGTGGGCTCGCCCAGGCGCAGGATGAGCCGGCCGGTGGTGGACTTGCCGCAGCCGCTCTCGCCGACCAGGCCCAGCGTCTCGCCTTCCGCCAGATCGAAGGAGACGCCATCCACCGCCACCACCCTGCCGCGGCCGGAGAACAGCCCTCCGGTGGCGAATTCCTTGCGCAGGCCACGCACGCGCAGCAGCGGCGGGCGGCTCATGCGGCCAGGTCCAGCGGCGCCAGGTGGCAGGCGACATGATGACCGGGCGCCAGCGTTCGCAGCGGCGGCGCGGCTTCGGCGCAGCGCGCCTCGGCGAAGGGGCAGCGCGGCTGGAACACGCAGCCCGGTGGGGGATGGCGCGGGTCCGGGACGCTGCCCTCGATGCCGACCAGCGGCGCCTCGGCCGGTGCGGCACGCGGCACGGCGCCGAGCAGGCCGATGGTGTAGGGATGCTCCGGCTGCGCCAGCAGGTGCGCGGCGGGCGCACGTTCCAGCACGCGCCCGGCGTACATCACCGCGATCTCGTCGGCCAGGCCGGCGATCAGGCCAAGGTTGTGGGAGATCAGCAGGATGGCGGTGCCGCGTTCGCGCTGGATGTCGCGCAGCAGCGCCACGATCTGCGCCTGCACCGTCACGTCCAGCGCCGTCGTCGGCTCGTCCGCGATCAACAGCTGCGGGTTGCAGGCCAGTGCGATCGCGATCATCACGCGCTGGCGCATGCCGCCCGAAAGCCGGTGCGGATATTCGCCGTAGCGCTGCTCCGGCGAAGCGATGCGGACCTGGCGCAGCAGCGCGATGGCGCGTTGCCGCGCGGCGCTGGCGTTCATCGGCTCGTGCGCACGGATCGCCTCGGCGACCTGGTCACCGACGGTGAAGGCCGGGTTCAGCGAGGTCATCGGCTCCTGGAAGATCATCGCCACCTGGCGGCCGCGGGTGGCGCGCCGTGCCGCGGGCGAGAGCGCCAGCAGGTCCTGGCCGGCCAGCGTGATGCTGCCGCCGGTGATGCGCGCGGTGGCGGGCGGCAGCAGCCCCATGATGCCGAGCGCGGCGACGCTTTTGCCGGAACCGCTCTCACCGACGATGCCGAGGCAGGTCCCGGCCCGCAGCGCGAAGCTGGCGCCCTGCACCGCCGGCAGCACGCCGTCCTCGGTGGCGAAGCCGATGGCGAGGTCGCGCACCTCCAGCAGCGGGGCGGCCGCGGCGCTCACCCGGCGTGGCGGCCCGGCGGGCGCCGCAGGCCGAGGTGCTCGCGCAGCGTCGTGCCCTCATAGTCGCGGCGATAGATGCCGCGGCGTTGCAGCACCGGCACCACCTGTTCGACGAAGACGCGCAGCTGCTCCGGGAAGTAGGGCGGCAGCAGGTTGAAGCCGTCGCAGCCGCCGGCCTCCAGCCAGGTCTGCATCAGGTCGGCCAGTTGTTCCGGCGTGCCGACGAAGCTCTGGTGCGCGCGCGAGCGGGCGACGTGGCGTGCGGCCTGGCCAATCGTCAGGTTACCGCGGGCGCAGGCGCGCAGGATGCTCTCGCCATTCGAGGTCGGCGTGCGACTGGCGCGCACTTCCTCGATCGGCATCGGCTCATCCGGGTCGCGGTCATAGAAGTTGAAGTAGAGGTTCTCGCTGAGCATCCAGATCGCCACTTCCGGATGCACCAGCTCCGCCAGTTCTGCTTCAAGCCGCTTCGCCGCCGCTTCGGTATCCGCCACCAGCGGCGAGAGGCCGGGCATGATGACCACGGCTTCCGGTGGGCGGCCATATTCGGCCATCAGCGTGTGGGTGGAGCTACGAAAAGCCTGGGCTTCCGCCAGGTTGGTCTGCGCGGTGAAGATCGCCTCCGCGATCTGCGCGGCGAAGCGCCGGCCTGGTGGCGAGGCGCCGGCCTGCACCAGCACCGGCCAGCCCTGCGGCGGGCGCGGCATGCGCAGCGGGCCGGCCACTTCGAAGCTGTCGCTGCGGTGATGCACCGCCTGGATGCGCGCGGGGTCGAGGAACCGTCCGCCGGCGCGGTCCATCAGGATGGCGTCGTCCTGCCAGCTGTCCCACAGCGCCGTGCAGGCGCGCATGAAGTCGGTGCCGCGGGCGTAGCGGTCAGCCTTCGGCAATGCCGTCGCGCGGCTGAAGTTCAGCGCGGCGCGATCCTCCCAGGTGGTGACGATGTTCCAGCCGGCACGACCATTCGAGACATGGTCGAGCGTGGCGAACTTGGCCGCGATGGCGTAGGGCTCGTGGTAGGTGGTGGACAGCGTGGCGACGAGGCCGATGCGTTCCGTAACCGCCGAGACAACCGAGCAGAGCGAGACGGGGTCGGGGTTGG
>CAIMOR010000236.1 GCA_903843125.1 uncultured Rhodospirillales bacterium | reverse complement strand
TGGCCCAGCCCGGCCAGGAACATCAGTTCGGCCAGCGCGCCGGTTTCCGCCGCCAGCAGCGCCGCCAGCAGCGCCAGGCGCAGGCTGTGCTCGGCCAGCGATTCGCCGGGGGCGGCGCCGGGCGGCTGGTCGGCCTGCTGCGCCAGCACCGCGGGCAGCGGGCCGGTCGGCGCCGGCCGCCCCGGCAGTTGCAGCCGCAGCGCCATGCGCAGATCGCTGTCGATCGGGGCCGCCGCGGTGGAGAAGGCACGCAGCCGCGCCTGCGCCGCCGCCGGCACCGCCACGCCCAGCCGCTCCAGCCCCGCCAGGTCCAGGTCGCCCAGCCGGGTCGCGGCCAATGCCTCGGCCAGCGTGGCCAGCATGGTGGCCCGGGTGCCCTCGCCCGCCAGCAGCCGCTGCCAGGCTTCCCCGTGCAGCCGCCGCGCCAGCGAGGCGGCGTGCTGCCGGCGGGACAGCGCGGCGAGCGACGCGCACAGGTTGACCAGCGCCAGCGTATCGCCCGGCGTGCGGCCAGGGTTGTGGCCAGGGGCGCGGCCGAGGCCACGCGAAGCCGGGCGCTGCAGGTCCAGGTAGCTCACGTCGCCAGACTCCCTGCTTGGTTCGGCGACCATCCTGCGCCGAAACAAGCGCGAATGCATGTCTGTTGATGCGCGCAAAGGTAGTAAAGTGTCATTGCCATGTCGCCGCTTCGCAGGTCGGCCGCGACACACTATCTGCTTGCCCATGACGCAGCCCCCTCCGTTGCCCCTGGCCCTGACCATGGGAGAACCCGCCGGCATCGGTGCCGAGATCGCCGCCGCCGCCTGGCGGGCCTTGCGCGCCTCCGGCCCGGCCTTCCTGCTGGTGGACGACATCCGCCGCCACCCCGGCGCGCGGCAGGTAAGCGGCCCCGAGGAAGCCGCCGCCGCCTTTCCGCAGGGGCTGCCGGTGCTGCACCAGCCGCTGGCCGAGACGGCGGTGCCCGGCCGGCTGAACCCGGCCAATGCCGCGGCCACCATCGCCAGCATCGATACCGCGGTGGCGCTGGCCAAGGCCGGGCGCGTTGCCGGCGTGGTGACCAACCCGATCCAGAAATCCACGCTCTACGCCGCCGGCTTCAGGCACCCCGGCCATACCGAATACCTGTTCGAGCTGGCCGGCACCGCCAGCGCCCCGGTGATGCTGCTGGCCAGCGAGCAGTTGCGGGTGGTGCCGGTGACCATCCACGAGCCGCTGAAGGACGCCATCGCCCGGCTGACGCCGGACCTCATCGTGGAGATCGCGGCCCTGACCGCGGCCGGGCTGCGCCAGGATTTCGGCCTCGGCGCCCCGCGCCTGGCGGTGGCCGGGCTGAACCCGCACGCCGGCGAGGGCGGCAGCCTGGGGCGCGAGGACCTCGACATCGTCGCCCCCGCCGTCGCCCGGCTCCGCGCCATGGGCATCGACGCCCGCGGGCCGCTGCCGCCGGACACCATGTTCACCGCCGGCGCCCGGCCGGGCTACGACGTGGCGATATGCCTGTACCACGACCAGGCGCTGATCCCGATCAAGACGCTGGACATGAATGGCGGCGTGAACGTCACGCTCGGGCTTTCCATCGTCCGCACCAGCCCGGACCATGGTACCGCGCTGGACATCGCCGGCACCGGCATCGCCGACCCCGCCAGCCTGATCGCCGCCCTCCGGCTGGCCTCGCAGATTGCAGGATTCCGCTCATGCGCCTCTCGGTGAACATCGACCACGTCGCCACGCTGCGGAATGCGCGCGGCGGCCAGTTCCCCAGCCCGGTGGAAGCGGCCCGCCTGTGCATGGCCTCCGGTGCCGATGGCATCACCATGCACCTGCGCGAGGACCGCCGGCATGTCCGCGACGAGGACGTGCTGCGGGTGCGGGCCGAGGTGCCGACGCGACTGAACTTCGAGATGGCGGCAACCGAGGAGATGGTCGGCTTCGCCCTGGCGCTGCGGCCGGAAGCCTGCTGCATCGTGCCGGAAAAGCGCCAGGAGCTGACCACGGAAGGCGGGCTGGACGTGCTGCGCGCCGCGCCCTTCCTCGGCCAGTCCATCCGGCGCCTGGCGGCAGCAGGCATCGAGGTTTCGGTCTTCGTCGAGGCCGATGCGGCGCAGATCGGCGCCTGCGCCGCGCTCGGCGCCCAGGCGGTGGAACTGCACACCGGCGCCTACGCCGATGCGCCCGCCGCCGAGCGCCCGGCCCTGCTGGCCCGCCTGGCCGCAGGTGCCCGCGCCGCCCACGCGCAGGGCCTGCACTGCCACGCCGGCCACGGCCTGGGCTTCGAGACGGTCGGCGCCATCGCGGCGATGCCCGAGATCGAGGAGGTCAGCATCGGCCATTTCCTCATCTCGCAGAGCGTCTTCACCGGCCTGCCGGCCGCCATCGCCGAGATGCGCCGGCTGATGCTGGCGGCCCGCGAATAGCTTTGCATCCTGCAGGCATGGCGCGTGCAGAAGGTGGTCCGTCACTCAACCACGGAGATACCTCATGTCCGCCATCAGCTACCGCCGCAGCGAAGAGAAGCCCCAGAGCCTGGCCGGCTACCTGGCCCAGGGCGCCGGCTTCATCGGCTTCCTGCTGATGCTGTTCCTGCTGGCCGGCTTTCGCGGCTGATCAGCCGGAGGCCGCCGCGGTCATCACCCCGGCCAGCAGGGCATAGGCCGCCGTCCAGGCGGCCTGGACCCGTGGCGCTCTCCGGGGTCGCGGCTCTCCGGCCTTTCCCAGGCCGATCCGGCGCCGCCGGCCACGGTTGCCCCGCCGCGCCGGTTACGCCAGCATTCCCGCCGGAACAGCGGAGATGCGGCGCATGACCACGACCGAGGCCGAGGCGCTCTACCGCGACGCCATCAGCATCGACGCCTGCTGCCCGCTGCTGCGCACCCGCCCCTTCGTTGACTGGTTCCTGGCCGGCGGCATCACCGCCGCGGCGCCCACGGTCGGCGGCACCGACAATGCCGAGACCACGCTGCGCACGCTGGGTGGCTGGCACCGCTTCATCCGCGAACACGGCAAGCTGCGCCAGGTGCTGCGCGCCGCCGACATCCCCGCCGCCAAGGCCGCCGGCGAACTCGGGCTGATCTTCCATTTCCAGGGCACCGACCCCATCGAGGACGACCTGGACCTGATCGAGGCCTACGCGGTGCTCGGCGTCCGCGTCGTGCAGCTTTGCTACAATGTGAAGAACCGCGTCGGCGACGGCGCCGAGGAAGCCAGCGACGGTGGCCTCTCCACCTTCGGCCGCCGCGTGGTGGGCAAGCTGAACCAGGCGCGGATCATCGTGGACTGCGCCCATACCGGCCACCGCACCAGCCTGGACGCGGTTGCGCACAGCAGCGCCCCCGTCATCGTCAGCCACGGCAACCCAAAGGGCGTCTTCGAGTGTGACCGCAACGTCGCCGACGAACTGATAAAGGCCATCGCGGGGTCGGGCGGCGTGATGGGCGCCTGCGGCTACCCTTATTTCATCGGGCGCGAGCAGCGGCCGACGCTGGACGCCTATATCGACCACATCGCCTATATCGCGGACCTCGTGGGCATCGACCATGTCGGCATCGGCGTGGACTACTACGAGGGCATGGAGGGCGTTGCCGAGCTTTCCGAGGCGCGGCGGCTGTACGACATCCGCCTGGCGCGCGGCATCTGGCAGCCGAAGACCTATCCGCCGCCGCCCTATGTCTACCCCGCCGGCATCGAGACGCCCAGAACCTTCGGCGCGCTGGTGCCGGGCTTGCTGCGGCGCGGCTTTTCGGCGGAGGATGTGCGAAAGCTGCTGGGGGGGAATTGGCTCAGGGTCTACGGCCAGGTTTGGGGGTAGCATTCTGATGCATCGCAGGTTCCTGCTCGCGGCACCGTTCCTTGCCGGCGTGGCCCACGCGCAGCCGGGCTTTCCGGACCGCCCGCTGCTGCTGGTGGTGCCGTTCAGCGCCGGGTCGGTGAACGACCTGCTCGGCCGGTTGCTGGGCAATGCCGCCGCCGGCCCGCTGCACCAGGGCGTGACGGTGGAGAACCGCCCCGGCGCCGGTGGCAGCCTCGGCATCCAGCAGGTGGCGCGCAGCAAGCCGGACGGGCTGACGCTGGCCTTCGTCAGCGCCTCGACCATCCCGATCAACCGGGCGCTGTTCCGCAACCTCACCTACGACCCGCAGCACGACCTGGCGCCGGTGGTGATCGCCGCCGCCACGCCGAATGCGCTGGTGGTGCCGGGTACCTCGCCGTTCCACAGCATGGCCGAGTTCATCGCCGCCGGGCGCGACCCCGGCCGGCAGCCGCTGCGCTACTTCTCCCCGGGCAATGGCACCACGCAGCACCTGGCGGCGGTGCAGGTGGTCAACGCCACCGGCATCCGCGCCGAGCACATCCCCTATCGCGGCCCGTCCGAGGGGCTGACCGCCCTGCTGTCGAACGAGATCGAGTGGGGCTTCGCCGCGGTGCCGTCCACCGTGCCGCTGGTGCGGGAAGGCCGGCTGCGCGTGCTGGGCGTGACCGGCACCTCCAGCCCGCCGACGCTGCCGGAGGTGAAGCCCTTCGCCGCGCTCGGCCTGCCGGGCTTCGAGGAGACCAATGTCTGGTACGGGATCGCCGCCCCGGCCGCGACGCCGCCGGATGCGCTGGCCACGCTGCGCCAGGCCTTCCGCACCGCGCTGGACGACGCCGCCTTCGCCAGGCGGCTGGCCGATGCCGGCTTCTACCCGGTGCCGGCCATGGATGGGCCGGCGATGGAGGCCTTCATCGCCCGCCAGGTGACGTTCTGGGCCGGGCTGGTCCGCGCCTCCGGCGCCACGGTGGATTGAGCGCCATGACCCTGCCCCGCCGTGGCCTGCTCGCCGCGCCTCTCGCCCTGGCCTGCCCCGCCTTGGCGCAGGAGGCCTTCCCCAGCCATCCGCTGACCCTGGTGGTGCCGTTCACCGCCGGCAGCGCCACCGATATCGCCGGCCGCATCGTGGCGCAGGCCATGGCGGAGCAGCTCGGCCAGCCCGTGGCGGTGGAGAACCGCGCCGGCGCGGGTGGTTCGGTCGGCACCGGCGCGGTCGCGCGGTCGCGGTCGGACGGCTACAGCATGATCCTGATGGTCACTTCGACCGTGGCGGTGAACCGGGCGCTGTACCGCAGCCTGCCCTTCGACCCCTGGCGGGACTTCGCGCCGGTCGGCATCGAATGCTTCGCGCAGAACGCGCTGATGGTGCCGGCGGCCTCGCCGTTCCGGTCGCTGGCCGAGCTGGTGGCCTACGGGAAGGACGCCAGCCGCCCGCAGCTGCGCTACTTCTCGCCGGGCAGCGGCTCCTCCCAGCATCTCTCGGGCGTGCTGCTGGTGCAGGCCACCGGCATCCGCGCCGACCACGTGCCCTATCGCGGCCCACCCGAGGGCATCACCGCGCTGGTCGCGAACGAGATCGAGTTCGGCTTCTCCACCACGCCGCCGATCCTGGGGCTGTGGCGGGAGGGTCGGCTGCGCAGCCTCGGCGTCAGCGGCCCGGCGCCGGATGCCGCCATGCCCGGCGTGCCCACCCTGGCCAGCCTGGGCCTGACCGACTTCACCGAGATGGACCCCTTCTACGGCGTGGCGGTGCCGAAGGACACGCCGCCCGCGGTGCTGGCCCGGCTGCGCGCCGCCTTCGCCGCCGGCATGGCGCAGCCGGCGGTGCAGGCCCGCATCGCCCAGACCGGCTTCCGCAACGCCGCGGCCATGGACGGGCCGGTGATGGACCGCTTCCTGGAACGCCAGGTGGGCATCTGGGCGCCGCTGGTCCGCGCTTCCGGCGCCACGGTGGACTGAGCGCGCGTCCGGCGCCGCCTGGCCGGGCGCGCTGCGGCGCCCGGGCAGGCAACCCGCAACCGCAAACGGCGTTGTCCCCGCGCACCCCTTGCGCGGAGGCCGGCCATGAAGTCGGCTATCGTCCTGTTCGCCACCATCGGCCTGCTGGGCCTGTCGCTCGGCAGCGGCCACCTGGCCTCTCACATGGCGGCGCTGCACCGCGCCGGGCATGGCCTGGCGGTCGCGGTGCGGTGACCCCTCCAGGTTGATCCCGCGCAATCGACGCCACCCCGCCGGTGTGCTTACTGGCGCCGGGCGGCGACGCCCTGCGGGGATGGCGGCGGGCGGTGCCGGCGCACGCCACTCAAGCCTGCGGCCCAGGGAGGGACGAGATGCGGATCGCGCTGTTCAGCGACATCCACGGCAACCGGGAAGCCTTCGCGGCCTGCCTCGAACACGCCCGCCAGCACCAGCCGGACCGCATCGTGCTGCTGGGCGACCATGTCGGCTACGGCGCCGACCCGGCCTGGGTGGTGCAGCAGGTGCAGGAACTGGTCGCGCAGGGCGCCATCGCCATCACCGGCAACCACGACGAGGCCGCGTGGAAGGGTCCGGGTGGGCTGAACGCCACCGCCGCCGCCGCCATGGCCTGGACCCGCCAGCGGCTGGCGCCGGAGGCGCTGGACTTCCTGAAGGCGCTGCCGCTGGAGGTGGAGGAGGACGACCGGCTCTACGTCCATGCCGATGCCTCCGACCCCGCCGCCTGGCACTACGTGACCGAGCAGGAGGAAGCCCGCCGCAGCCTGGTGGCCACCACGCAGCGGCTGACCTTCTGCGGCCATGTCCATACGCCGCGGCTGTACGGCATCACCGCCACCGACAAGCTGACCGCCTTCCGCCCGGTGGGCGGCGTGCCGGTGCCGCTGCCGCGGCCGCGGCAATGGCTGGCGGTGCTGGGCGCCGTGGGCCAGCCGCGGGATGGCGACCCGGCCGCCTGCTGGGGCCTGCTGGACTGCGCCAACAGCCAGTTCACCTGGCACCGCGTGCCCTACGACGTGGCCGCGGCGGCCGATAAGATCCGCGACGCCGGCCTGCCGGAAAGCCTGGCCGCGCGCCTCTACCGGGGCCTGTAGCGCCATGGCGCGGCCCCGGCTGGCACATGGCGCGGTGGTGGATGGCTTCACCGTCGGCGCGCTGCTGCACAATGGCGGCATGGCGATCCTCTGGAGCGTCACCCACCCGGACCACCCCGAGCCGCTGCTGATGAAGGTGCCGCGGCTGTTCGAGGGCGAGGACCCCGCCGCCATCGTCAGCTTCGAGATGGAGACGATGATCCTGCCGCGGCTGCACGGCCCGCACGTGCCGCGCTGCATCGCCACCGCGGATTTCGAGCACCAGCCCTACATCGTCATGGAGCACGTGCCCGGCTCCAGCTTCCTGCAGAAGCTCGGCCAGTTGCCGCTGCCGATCGACGAGGTGGCCGAGATCGGCGCCAAGGTGGCCGACGCGATCGACGCGCTGCACCGGCAGCACGTGGTCCACCTGGACATCAAGCCCTCCAACATCCTGCTGCGCCCCTCGGGCGAGGTGGTGCTGATCGACTTCGGCCTGTCCCGCCACGACCAGCTGCCGGACCTGATGGAGGAGGAGTTCCGCCTGCCCTACGGCACCGCGCCCTACATGGCGCCGGAGCAGATCATGGGCATCCGCAGCGAACCGCGCAGCGACCTGTTCGCGCTGGGCGCCATGCTGTACTTCTTCACCACCGGCACGCGCCCCTTCGGCGACCCGCAGCGGCTGAGCGGGCTGAAGCGCCGGCTGTGGTGGGACCCGGTGCCGCCGCGCCGGCTGCGGAAGGACTGCCCGCCCTGGCTGCAGGAGGTGATCCTGCGCTGCCTGGAGGTGGAGCCGCAGCGCCGCCACGCCAGCGCGGCGCAACTGGCGCTGGACCTGCGCCACCCCGCGCAGGTGCCGCTGACCGGCCGCGCCGACAAGCCCGCGCAGGACCCCTGGAGCCGCCGGATGCGCCGCCGCTTCAACCCGGACTACCAACCCCGCTTCAACCGCCCGGTGGCCGAGGAGGTCTCGGCCGCGCCGATCGTGGCCGTGGCGGTGGACCTGGCGGAACAGAAGCCGCACGTGGCGGAGGCGCTGCGCACCACCATCGGCCACATCCTGGCCACCGTGCCCGGCGCCCGCGTGGCCTGCCTCAACGTCTGGCAGCAGAAGCTGCTGGGGCTGGACACCACGCTGGACGCGCATGGCCACAACAAGCACGTGCAGCGCCTGGTGGAACTCAAGCACTGGGCAGCGCCGCTGCGCCTGCCGGAAGGCCGGGTGACCTTCCATGTGCTGGAAGCCACCAACGCCGCCGACGCGCTGCTGGACTATGCGCGGGTCAACAACGTGGACCACATCGTCATCGGCGCCAGCGCCGGCACCACGCGCAGCAAGCTGCTGGGCAGCACCTGCAGCGCCGTGGCCGGCCAGGCGCCCTGCACCGTCACCGTGGTGCGGGCGCGCCAACGGGTGGAGGAATTGGCGGCCTGACCCGGCGGGGCTAGCCTGCCGCCGGGAAACCGGAGGACGCCGCCATCACCACCCATCCGCCGCTTGCCGGCCTGCGCGTCCTGGAACTCGGCAGCGGCATGGCGCTGGCCTGGTGCGGCAAGCTGTTCGCCGATTTCGGCGCCGAGGTCTGGAAGGCCGAAGCCCCCGGCGGCGACAAGCTGCGGCGCGAACCGCCCCTGGCCGGCGGCGAGGGTGCCGTCTTCGCCTGGGCCAACACCAACAAGCTCGGGATCACCGCCGACCCTGCCCGCCTGGCCGCGCTGCTGCCGGCCTGCGACCTGCTGCTGGACGCCCGCCCGCCCGCCGAGCGCGCCGCAGACCCGCTGGGCCAGGACCTGCCCGGCCTGGTCAGCCTGGCCATCTCGCCCTGCGGCGAAAGCGGTCCCTACCGCGACATCGTCGCCACGGATGCGGTGCTGCGCGGCCTGGCCGGCGTGTTCTTCACCACCGGCCCGGTCGAAGGCCCGCCCGCCATGCATGGCGGCTGCGCGGCCGAGATCATCGGCGGCATCGCCGCCTTCATCGCCGCGGCGGCGGCGCTGCTCGGCGGTGGCGGCCGGCGGCTGGAGAGCAACCTGCTGGACGCTCAGCTGGCCGTGGCGGAATACCACATCGCCCAGGCGGCGATGACGCCGGCGCAGGTGAAGCGCTACGGCGTCAACAAGCACTTCCCCACCTCGCCGCAGGGCGTATTCCCGTGCCGGGAAGGCTGGCTCGGCGTCACCATCGTCACCCCGGCGCAGTGGCGCGGCTTCTGCGACATGGTCGGCCTGCCGGAGCTGGGCCGCGACCCGACGCTGGTGGTCGGCCCGCTGCGCATGGCCCGCGCCGCGGAGCTGGAAGCGCAGTTCATCCCGCGGCTGCTGACGCGCACGGCGCAGAGCTGGTTCGAGGAGGCGCTGGCCCGCCGGCTGCCCTTCGTCGAGGTGCCGGACATGGCGCGGCTGCTGGCCATGGCGCCGCACCGGGCGCGCGGCGCCTTCGGGGTGGTGGAGGTGGCCGGCGCCAGCTTCGAGGCCCCTGCCCTGCCGCAGCACCTGACCCTGACGCCGCCGCGGC
>CAIMOR010000235.1 GCA_903843125.1 uncultured Rhodospirillales bacterium | reverse complement strand
TTCCTGCGTAAGGTCGCCCTGCCGTCGACCCAGCCGGCTGCGTCAGCCGGCGGTCCCGCCACGGGCAAGGCATAATGTGCGGCATCGCCGGCCTGGTGCTGCGCCAGGGCGCCACCCCCGCCGCCGCCACGGTGGAAGCGCTGATCGGCGCGCTGGCGCATCGCGGCCCCGACGGCCAGGGCCACCACGTGCAGGGCAACGTCGCGCTGGCGCACAACCGCCTGGCGATCATCGACCTGGTCACCGGCGACCAGCCGCTCTACGCCGGCGCCGCCGCCCTGGTCGGCAACGGAGAGGTCTACAACTACCGTGAGCTGCGCGCGCAGAACCAGCTGCACTGCGTCACCGGCAGCGACTGCGAGCCGCCGCTGCACCTGTTCCGGCGCGAGGGCATCGGCTTCGCCGAGACGCTGCGCGGCATGTACGCCATCGCCATCCACGACCGCGCGACGCGCCGGGTGGTGCTGGCGCGCGACCCCTTCGGCATCAAGCCGCTCTACATCGCCGAGGTCGCGGACGGCATCGCCTTCGCCAGCGAGCCGCAGGCGCTGGTCGCCGCCGGGCTGGTGCAGCCCAGGCTGCGGACCGAATCGCTGAACGAGCTGCTGCAGCTGCAGTTCACCACCGGCGCCGAGACCATCTTCCAGGGCATCACCCGGGTGCTGCCGGGCGAGACGGTGGTGCTCTCGGACGGCGCGGTGACCGAACGCCGCCGCCGCGTGGCGCTGCCCGAGGGCGGGCCGGAGGTGACCACCCAGCCCGAGGCGCTGGCCCGGCTGGACCAGGCGCTGGAGGAAAGCGTCAGCCTGCACCAGCGCAGCGACGTGCCCTACGGCATGTTCCTGTCCGGCGGCATCGACAGCGCCGCGGTGCTGGCCATGATGGCGCGGCTCAACGACGCCCCGGTGCAGGCCTTCACCGCCGCCTTCGACGTGCCCGGCGCGGCCGATGAGCGCGAGCAGGCCGCGCGGCTGGCCAAGGCCGCCGGCGCGCGGCACCACTGCATCACGGTGACCGAGGCCGAGGTCTGGCGCCACCTGCCCGAGATCGTCGGCTGCATGGACGACCCGGCGGCGGACTACGCCATCATCCCCACTTGGTTCCTCGCCCGTCGCGCCCGCGAACAGGTGAAGGTGGTGCTGAGCGGGGAGGGCGGCGACGAGCTGTTCGCCGGCTATGGCCGCTACCGGGCGGCGATGCGGCCGTGGTGGCTGGGCGGCAAGACGCTGCGCGCCAAGGGCGCCTTCGACAAGCTGGATCTGCTGCGCACGCCGCCGACCGGCTGGCGCGACGGCGTCGCCGCCGCCGAGGCCGCCGAGGCCGGGCATGGCCGCAGCCGGCTGCAGGCCGCCCAGGCGCTGGACGTGGCCGACTGGCTGCCGAACGACCTGCTGACCAAGCTGGACCGCTGCCTGATGGCCCATGCCGTGGAAGGCCGCACCCCGCTGCTGGACAGCGGCGTGGCCGCAGCCGCCTTCCGCCTGCCGGACGCGCTGAAGGTGCAGGGCCACAGCGGCAAGTGGCTGCTGCGGCAATGGCTGGCCGAGAATTTCCCCGCCGCCGAGCCGTTCCGCCCGAAGCAGGGCTTCACCGTGCCGGTCGGCGCCTGGATCCAGAACGCGGCGGAACGGCTGGGGCCGCTGGTGGCGGCGCAGCCCGGCGTGGCCGCGCTGGTCAAGCCGGACCGGGTGCTGCCGCTGTTCCGCCACGCCGCCGAGAAGCGCGCCGGCTTCGCCGCCTGGCACCTGCTGTTCTACGCGCTGTGGCACAGCCGGCACATCGAGGGCCGGCGCGAGCAGGGCGACGTGTTCGCGGTGCTGGCGGCGCGTTAGGCGCAAGCAGGCCCCGCGGCACCTTTGGCGCGCCTGATCCGTTCAGCAGACAGGCCCGGACCGTCCCGCGCCGAAACCACGGCACCGCGCCCGAGGAGACGCCTCCGCCATGCTGTCGCTGCATCCCGCGCCCACGACCATCACCTTCGACTGCTATGGTACGCTGGTGCAATGGCACCGCGCCCTGGCCGAGGCTGCCCGCGCGATCCTGTCGAGGCATCCGCGCCATGACGGCCTGGACGACCAGGCCCCGGCCCTGGCGGAAGGTCTGCGGGCGGCGGCCATGCGGCAGCAGGCCGCCCCGCCGTTCCGCCGCTACGCCGCCATCCTCCGCTCAAGCCTGGAGGAGGCGCTCGCCGACATCGGGCATGCGGCCACCCCGGAGGACCACCGCACCCTGCTGGCCACCCTGCGGCGCATCGAGCCGCATCCCGAAGTGCCCAGCGCGCTGGCACGCCTGCGTGCCCGCTACCGGCTCGCCATCATCAGCAACACCGACGACGACCTGATCGCCGAGACGGTGGCCGCGATCGGCACGCCGATCGATGTCGTCGTCACCGCCGAGCAAGCCGGGGCCTACAAGCCGGACCACCGGCTTTTCCGGCACGCCTACGCCAGGATGGGGCTCACGAAGGATGAGACCATCCACGTCGGCATGGGCCAGGTCACCGACCTCAAGGTCTGCCACGAACTCGGCATTCGCGCCGTCTGGATCGACCGGCTCGGCGAGCCGCTCAACCCGGCATGGCCGGCGCAGGCCGTGCTGCGGGATCTCTCGGGGTTGCCGGATCTGCTGCTGCCAGCCTGACCGGCCCGGGTCGCAACCGCTCGTCGCGCCCGTTATCGCCGCGCCCGCTACCGCCGCGCCCGCTACCGCCGCGCCCGCTACCGCCGCGCC
>CAIMOR010000234.1 GCA_903843125.1 uncultured Rhodospirillales bacterium | reverse complement strand
GCTGCTCGATTCGCGCCTTCACGCCGGCAGGCCCAGCTTGGCCCCGGCGAGGGTGAGGAAGTTGCGCAGCAGGTCGTGGCCGTGCTGGCTGGCGATGCTTTCCGGGTGGAACTGCACGCCCCAGATGGGCTTGGAGCGGTGCGCCAGGCCCATGACCAGACCGTCTTCGGTCCAGGCGGTGGCTTCGAGCTCGGCGGGCAGGTTGTCCCGTCGGACGACGAGCGAGTGGTAGCGGGTGGCGCGGAACGGGTTGGGCAGCCCGGCGAAGACATCGGTGCCGCGGTGGTGGATGTCCCAGACCTTGCCGTGCACCGGCTCCGGCGCGCGTTCCACCGTGCCGCCGAAGGCCTGGCCGATGGCCTGGTGGCCGAGGCAGACGCCGAACAGCGGCACGCCGGCGGCGGCCGCGGCGCCGATCAGCGGCAGGCAGATGCCGGCCTCGGTGGGCGTGCAGGGACCGGGCGAGAGGACGATGGCGTCCGGCCGGAGCGCGAGGGCCTCCTGGCTGGTCAGCGCGTTGTTCCGCCTTACCTCCACCTGCACCCCGAGGTCGCCCAGGAAGTGGTAGAGGTTGAAGGTGAAGCTGTCGAAGTTGTCGATCAGGAGGATCATGTCGGGGTGAGTCTATCGGCCGGGGTGGAAGGGGGGTCAAGCACGGTTTCAAAAGCTGCGCCGGAGCGCAGGGATGAACAATTCGCTTCCCTCCCCTGAGCAATCGTTGCATGCCTGCCGCCTCATCATGGAGTAACCGGAATGGTTGCGCGCCCTACCGCCATCACGTTGACGCTTTCTGGCGCGGTGCCGGCGGGGAACAAAGGCTGGGTCATCGGCACGCTTGGGGCGTCGAAAGCGATCCAGGCGCGAGCTTCACCTTCGCCACCGGCGACCAACGCTTCATCATCGTCGGCAACCTGCTGGAACTCGACCCCGATGTGGCGCTGCGCTACAGCACTGCTCCGATCAAGCTCTCGGTCATCGCCACCGACAGCCACGGCTTCCATGTCACCCAGGCCCTGAGCTTCGCGGTCTCGGCGCTGGACCTGGTCGAGGCCCGTTCCGTGGTGGCGCCCGGCTACAACTCGGGGGCGCCCGCTGGCATTTCGGGCGGCCGTGCGGCTGCGCCGGGGTCGCTGGTGTATTCCGTCGGCGCCATCACGGGCACCGCGGGAAATGATATCGTCGCCGTGAACGACCTGCTTTCCGGTGGCGATGGCGAGGCCGCCGGCCCGTCGACCCTCTTCAGCCCCGCCCCGGTCGGCATCGGCGCCCACAACACGGCCTCCGCCGCTGACAGCAGCTTCGCCCTCGGCGTCGGGAGCGACAACTTCACGCTGAGCCTGGCCGCGACCGGCGGCCATGGCGGCACCGGCAGCCAGGCCAGCGCGGGCTGGGCCCAGCAGTTCAGCTATGGCAGTGGCGGCCTGCCCGGTGGCTTCGGCGGCGATGGCGGCCACGGCGAGGTCGACATCACCAACATCACCGTCAAGGGCAGCGGCAGCCTGGACGTCAGCATGACCGCGCTGGCGCAGGGCGGCGCCGGTGGCAAGGGTGGCGACGCAACCGCGGCGATCTCGCCGCAGAACGCCTTTGCCGGTGGTCCCGGCGGCGCGGGCGGCGCCGCAACGGCAACGATGGACCATGTCGCCATCGCCGCCAGCACCGCGACCGGCACCGTGACCGTAGCGCTGAGCGACATCGCCACCGCCGGCCAAGGCGGCCAGGGCGGGCTGGGCAGCACGGACAGCCATGGCTTCACCGCCGCGAGCGGCGCAAGCGGCAGCGGCGCGGACGCCCATGCGGTGCTGACCAACAGCACCATCGCCACCGGCGGCGGGGCGGACAGCGTCGTCATTGCCCTGCAGGCGATCCAGACCGGCAGCGGCAGCTCGATCAGCTTCACCGGCAACAGCGTGAACCTGGGCAACGGCGACGACATGCTGTCGCTGCGGGCGGAGATCGACCAGGGCAGCGCGGGGCATCCGGTGGCGCTCGATGCCAGCGACTTCGCCTTCACCGGCAACAGCTTCGACGGCGGCCAGGGCATCGACACGCTGGACGTGACCGGCCTGGCCGTGGCCGGCGGGCTGACCATCGATGTCGGCAACGGCCTGCTCTACATGGGCAGCGACACGGCCCACGCCAGCAGCATCAAGGGCTTCGAAGCCTTCATCGCCGGCGCCAACGACCATGTCGTGGATGGCCGTGGCGCCCAGGTCTACAGCGGCGGCGCCAGCATCGAGTTCTTCGCGCTGCACGGCAAGGACGTGATCACCGACCACGTGGCCGGCGAAGCCATCATCTTCCATGGCTTCGGCACCACCTTCAACGCCGGGAAGCTGGCTGCCTCGACCACCGCGGTGGCGGACTACCTGGCGGCCGACGGCAACCATTATGCCGGCCTGCTGATCAACACGCATGACGGCGGCAGCGTGCTGCTGGCCGGGGTCAGCACGCTCGGCAGCGACATCCTGTTCATCTGAGCGGGTTCACTCGGCCGGGCCGGGCGACGGCGGTGAGGCTGGCGGCGGGGGCTCCGCCGCCGGCGGCACGGGCGCCGGCGCAGCGGGGCCGGCGCAGACGTCCCAGTCGAATTCGGTACGCGTCATCAGGCGGTTCCTTCTGCAAGGGCCGCTCCGCCTGGTGCTGTTCGTGGATGGTCAGGGTGCAGAAACACGAAAGCCGCCAGGGGAGTGGCGGCTTTGGGGTTGCTGCTACGTGCGCAGGACCTGGGCCGCCGGTGCATACCAGCGGTACCAAAATCGTGCGACGGGCAGGGTTCTGACCATGGCGGGTTGGTAGCGCAGCGGGCGCCTGGTTGGCAAGCGCGACTTGCCGCGCGGCATGGCGGCTGCTTGAACCTGCTTGGCGACGAAGGGGCAGGGCGTGGAACAGCAGGGCTGGCTGGAAGCGGCGGATGGGGCGCGCGTCGCGGTGCATCGGTGGGGCAAGGCGGCGCCCGGCTTGCCGGTGCTGCTGTGGGGCCATGCCAACGGCTTCGCCGCGCGGTGCTACCTGCCGCTGCTGGCGGAGTTGGCGCGGGACTTCGACGTCTGGGCCTGGGATGCGCGCGGTCAGGGGTTTTCCCAGGTGCCGGCCAGTGGCGAGACCGGGCTGGACGCCATCGCCGGCGACGCCGCCATGGTGCTGCGGCATGTCGCCGGGCAGACCGGGCAGGTGCCGCATGTGGCCAGCCATTCCTTTGCCGGCGTGGCGCTGCTGTGGGCCGGGCTGACGCGGGGGCTGGAATGGCGCAGCGCCACCTTCTTCGAGCCGCCGCTGTGCATGCCCTCGCAGCTGGCCGATGCCGAGGAGGCCGCGCGGCACCAGGCGCGCATGGCGGGCACGCTGCGGCGACGGGCGGCGTGGCCCAGCGCCGAGGCCTTCGCCGAGCGGCTGGCGGCGACGCCGGGCTTCGCGCTGATGGCGCCGGACGCCCTGCTGGTGCTGACGCGGGCGCTGCTGAAGCCGGCGGACGAGGGCTTCACGCTGCGCTGCGCGCCGAGCACGGAAGCCGCGATCTACCGGGCGATGTGGGATGATCGGCCGTTCCAGGCGCTGCGGCCTTTTCCGGTGCCGACGCGGTTCGTGGCCTCGGATGGGGCGCCGCCGGCGCCGGCCTCCTCGGCGCAGCTGCCGCAGCCCTTGGCCGCCAGGGCCTGCGACGCCATGTTTTCCGAACTGGCGGGGTGCAGCCACCTGATGGCGCTGGAACGCCCGCTGGAATGCGCCGCGCTGGTGCGGCAGACCGTGTTGGGAGTGGCGTGATGACCGAGCGACGCATGCTGAAGCTGGGCGCCTTCATGCGCCCGGCCAGCATCCACACCGCGGCCTGGCGCTACCCCGGCGCCTTCCCGGATGCCAACTTCAACCTGGCCCACATGGTGCGCTTTGCGCAGACGCTGGAGCGCGGCAAGTTCGATGCGTTCTTCATGGCGGACCACCTGGCGGTGCTGAACATGCCGATGGCGGCGCTGAAGCGCAGCCATACCTCGACCAGCTTCGAGCCGCTGACGCTGCTGCCGGCGCTGGCGATGGTGACCAAGCATCTGGGGCTGATCGCCACGGCTTCGACCACCTTCGATGCGCCGTACCACATCGCCCGGCGCTTCGCCTCGCTGGACCATATCAGTGGCGGGCGGGCGGGGTGGAACATCGTCACCACCTCCAACCCCGATGCGGCGCTGAACTTCGGGCTGGAGGAGCATGTCGAGCACGACGAGCGCTATCGGCGCGCGCGCGAGTTCTTCGACGTGGTGACGGGGCTGTGGGACAGCTGGGCCGACGACGCCTTCGTGCGGGACGTGGAGAAGGGCATCTTCTTCGACCCGGCGAAGCTGCATGTGCTGAACCACAAGGGCGAGCATCTCTCGGTCAAGGGGCCGCTGAACATCGCCCGGCCGGTGCAGGGCTGGCCCGTCATCGTGCAGGCCGGGGCGAGCGATGCCGGGCGGCAACTGGCCGCCGAGACGGCCGAGGCGATCTTCGCCAGCCAGAACAACCTGGCGGATGCGCAGAAATTCTATGCCGATGTGAAGGCGCGGGCGGCGGCGGCGGGGCGCAACCCCGAGCACGTGAAGGTGCTGCCGGGCTGCTTCGTGGTGGTGGGGGACAGCCTGGCGGATGCGCAGGCCAAGCGGGCGCGGCTGGACAGCCTGGTGCATCCGGACAGTGGGATCGCCTCGCTGTCAATCGCGCTGGGCTGCGATGCCTCCGGCTTCGACCTGGACAAGCCGCTGCCGGCCGAGTTGCCGCCGACCAACCAGTCGCTGTCCGGGCGGGAGCGGGTGCTGAGCATGGCGGCGCGCGAGGGGTTGACCGTGGGCCAGCTGGCGCAGCGCTACGGCGCGCATTACGGCGGGCTTTCCACGATGGGGACGCCCGCCGAGATCGCCGACCAGATGCAGGCGTGGCTGGAGGGGCGCGGCTGCGACGGGTTCAACATCATGTTCCCCTTCCTGCCGGAGGGGCTGGACGATTTCGTGGACCGCGTGGTGCCGGAGTTGCAGCGGCGCGGGATTTTCCGCACCGAGTATGAGGGGCCGACGCTGCGCGACAACCTGGGGCTGCCGCGGGTGCCGAACCGGTTCTTCAGTTAGCCGCGGGTCACGCCGGCTCCAGGCCTTTCGCGCGCAGCAGGCCCGGTGTGCAGGCGGCCTTGAGGTGGGACAGCAGGGCGGCACCTTCCACTGCCTGCGGCGTGCCGGCGAACAGCGCGGCGGCGAAGACCACCTCCGTGTTCAGTGCCGCGGGCAGCAGGCCGACGATGTCCACGCCCGGGATCGCCATCAGTTCGCTGACCTGCTGCACGGCCAGTTCCACCTCGCCATCCACCAGGCGCTGGGCGGTGAAGCCGTTGGGGATGATGGTGGCCTTGGCGTTGATCTCGGCGGCGATGCCGAGGCGCTCCAGCAGGCCGGCGAAGTAGATGCCGCTGGCGCCGGCCTTGGAATAGGCGATGGTCTTGGCCGCGCGCAACGTGGCGATGCAGGCCTCGGGCGTTGCGATGTCGGGCTTCGGCGCGCCGGCCAGCACGGCCATGCCGACGTAGGATTTCGCCAGGTCCAGGCGGGTTCCCGGCTGGAGGATGCCGGCTTCGGTCAGCGCCTCGATGCCCTCTCCGGTGAGGATCGCGACGTCGCCGCGGGCGCCGGCCTTGATCCGGGCGAGGATGGCGGCCGTCGGGTCGTACTCGGCCGTGATGGCGTGGCCGGCGGCCTCGTAGGGTGGCAGCACCTGCTGCATCACGCCGAGCACGCCGAGGGTGGACAACAGCTTCAGCGGTTCGGGCATCGCGGGCGTCTCCGGTTGTTGCGGGCAGCGTAGCGCGTGCGCGCGCGGTTGACGAACCCCTGGGACGGGCCGATTTTCGGGGGCGACAGATCCCGGGGATGAAAGCCATGGCCGCCAACGAAGAACACCGCATGCTGCAGGACCTGGTGGCGAAGTTCGTCGATCGCGAGCTGATTCCGCTGGAGCCGGCAGTGCTGAAGCGGGAAGCCGGCGGCGGCAAGCTGGGGCTGAGCGACGAGGAAAAGGCGCCGCTGCTGGCCAAGTGCAAGGAGCTGGGCCTGTGGGGGCTGGACAGCCCGGAGGAGTTCGGCGGCGCCAACCTGCCGGTGGAAGCGCTGGCGCTGGTGAACGAGGAGCTGGGGCGGACCGCGGTGCCGTTCATCTTCCCGCCGGACAGCCCGAACCTGCACATGATGCTGCAGGTGGTCAGCCCGTTCCAGAAGGAGCGCTACCTGGAGCCCTATGCGCGCGGCGAGGCGGTTTCCTGCATCGCGATCAGCGAGCCAGGCGCCGGCGGCGACCCCGCGGGCATGACCACCCGCGCGGTGCAGGATGGCGATGACTGGGTCATCAACGGCCGCAAGATCTGGGTCTCCAATGTGCCCCAGAGCGACTTCATCATCCTGATGGCGCGCACCGGCGAGGGCAAGCGGCAGGAGGGCGTGACCGCCTTCATCGTTGAGAAGGGCACGCCCGGCTTCATCATCGAGCGCGAGATCCAGATGATCGGCGGGCGGCGGACCTATGAGCTGGTGTTCGAGGATTGCCGCGTGCCGGCGCGCCAGGTGCTGGGGCAGGTGGGCCAGGGCTATGCGCCGATGCAGCTGCGGCTGAACGTGCGGCGGATCGAGATGGCGGCGAAGCTGATCGGCATGTCTCGCCGCGCCATGCAGATGATGATCGAGCACGTGAAGCAGCGCGTGACCTTCGGCCAGAAGCTGGCGGATAGGCAGGCGATCCAGTGGTGGATCGCCGAGGGGGCCACGAAGATGCACGCCTGCCGGCTGATGACTCACAATGCCGCGCGCACGCTGGATGCCGGCGGCGACGTGCGCGGCGAGGCCAGCATGATCAAGGTGTACAGCACCGAGATGGCGCAGGAGATCCTGGACAACGCGATGCAGGCGTTCGGCGCCATGGGCATGACCAAGGAGCTGCCGTTGCAGGTGATGGCGAACCAGGTGCGGGTGATGCGGATCTACGAAGGCCCGACCGAGGTGCACCGCATGTCGCTGGCGCGGCGGGTGCTGAAGGAAGGCATCTGAGGCGCGGGCGCGGGCGCGGCGGCCCGCGCCGGCCGCCGCGCTACTCGTTGAGGCCGCGGCCGGTGTAGGGATGCACCTTCGCCCAGTGCTGGGCGATGTCGATGCGGCGGGTGATCCAGACGCCGGCGCGGGACTGCATGTGGTCCAGCAGGCGCTGCAGCCCCATGGCACGGGCGGGGTGGCCGATGATGCGCATGTGCAGGCCGACATTCATCATCTTCGGCGTACGCTTGCCTTCCTCGTACAGCATGTCGAAGGCGTCCCGGATGTAGCTGAACCAGTCGTCCGAATTGCCCATCCAGTGGACGTACTTGCCGTCGTTGTTGACCAGGGAGTAGGGCACGACCAGGTGGCCCTTGCCTTCCACCGTGGTCCAGAACGGCAGTTCCTCGCCGTAGTAGTCGCTGTCGTAGAGGAAGCCGCCTTCTTCGACGACCAGGCGCCGGGTGTTCGCGCCCGGCGAGTAGCGGCAGTACCAGCCCAGCGGGCGCTCGCCGATGGTCTGCCGCAGGCTGGCGACGGCGCGGCGGATGTGCTCGCGCTCGGTCGCCTCGTCCATCTCGTAGTGCTTCAGCCAGCGCCAGCCGTGGCAGCACACGTCCAGGCCATTGTCGCGGATGGCCTGGGCGACCAGCGGATTGCGTTCGAGGGCCAGGGCGCAGCCGAAGACGGTGGGCTGCAGGCCGCGTTCGGTGAACAGCCGCAGCAGGCGCCAGAAGCCGACGCGGCTGCCGTATTCGAACATGCCCTCGGCCGCCAGGTCGCGGCCATCCGGGCCAGCCTGGCGCAGGCCGTGCGATTCGGTCAGGCCGTTCTCGGTGAAGCCCTCGCCATCCTGCACCGAGGCCTCGCTGCCTTCCTCGTAGTTGAAGACGAAGTTGACCGCGAGGCGGGCGCCGCCGGGCCATTGCGGGTCCGGCGGGTTGGGGCCGTAGCCGATGAAGTCGCGCCTGGGTTGGTACATCAGACGGAACCTCCGGTTTCGGCCGGCCGATGGGGAAGCGCGGGCGGTGCCGCCCTGCGGTCATCGGACGCCGGGCTCACAGCGTCACCTCGAATTCCGGCACCTGGGTGAAATCGTCATCGCCCGGGCGTCCCGTGCGCCACATGAAGATGGCGAAGTGAGCGGTCTGGTCCAGCACGGTGGAGGGGTGGTGCCAGACATCGGCGCCGTAGGTCACGCCCTGCGTCGGGCCGCAGAGGAAGGCGCGGGCGCGGGCCATGTCGGGGCCGCCGTCGCTGCGCTTGGGCGCCACGATGGCGAGCCAGCGCCCGGCCTGCTGCGGCACGAAGCTTTGCGAGGAGAAGCGGTGGCGTTCCATGGTGGTGCTGCGCAGCGGCAGGCCGGGAATGGGCTGCTTGACGCTGAGCGACAGGCTGGGGCGGGCCTGCGGGCGCAGGTTGGCAAGCGCGTCCTCGAAGTAGGTGCGGCCGGGCATGTCCGGGGCTTCCAGCACCTCGCCGAACGCCAGGAAGGCGGCGGAGGTCAGGGGTTCGAGTACCAGGCGAAGCATCGGCCGCGCATCCTTCTGGCCGCCCCCCGGGGACCGCGGCGCCAGCGGCCTCGGCGCCGGGCCGGCACGTGGGCGCAGCATGTCCGTGCCCGCGGCGGAAGGAAAGACCCGGCGCGCTTGACCGCGGGCGCCCGGCGGCGAAGGCTGGCGGCAACGGCAAGCGGGAGGCGACGGATGGCCAAGGTTGTGGGCGTGATCGGGCTGGGCATCATGGGTGGCGCCATGGCGCGCAACCTGGTGGCGGATGGCTGGCGGGTGCTGGGGTTCGATACCGACCCGGCGCGCCGCGCCGAGCTGGCCGCCGCGGGGGTGGAGGCCGCCGCCAGCGTGGCGGCCGCGGCGCGCGAGGCGGAGGTGCTGATCACCAGCCTGCCCAGCCCCGGCGCGGTGCTGGCCTCGGCGCGGGCGCTGGCGGAGAGCGGGCTGCCGAAGCGGGTGGTGGTGGAATGCAGCACGCTCAGCATTGCCGACAAGCTGGCGGTGCAGCAGGTGCTGGCCAATGCCGGGCACGAGGCGCTGGACGTGCCGATCTCGGGCACCGGGTCGCAGGCGGTGAACCGGGACCTGGTGCTGTATGCCAGCGGCGAGGCGGCGACGATCGACGCGCTGCGGCCGCTGTTCGGCGGGTTCGCGCGGCTGACGCACAACCTGGGCGCCTACGGCAACGGCAGCCGCATGAAGTTCGTCGCCAACCTGCTGGTGGCGATCAACAACGTGGCTTCGGCCGAGGCGATGGTGCTGGGGATCAAGGCCGGGCTGGACCCGAAGCAGCTGGTGGAACTGGTGCGGTCCGGCGCGGCGAACTCGCGGGTGTTCGAGCTGCGGGCGCCGATGATGGCGGCGGCGGAATACCTGCCGGCGACGATGAAATGCGCGGTCTGGCAGAAGGACATGGACGTGATCGGCCACTTCGCCACCGAGCTTGGCGTGCCGACGCCGTTGTTCAACGCGACGCAGCCGGTCTACGCGGCGGCGATGGCGCAGGGCCATGGCGCCGACGATACGGCAGCGGTGTGCGCGGTGCTGGAGGCGATGGCCGGGCTGCCGCGCCGGGGTTAGCCGAACCGCGCCAGCGTGAAGGCCGCGGGGATGGCGCCACGGCCCAGCACGGCGTCCGCGGTCAGCCGCGCGACCACCGGCCCCAGCGTGTAGCCGTTGCTGGTGGCGGCGGTGAAGAAGCCGGGCAGGCCGGGTGCCTCGCCCAGCAGCGGCGCGCCATCGACCGCGACGCTGAGGCCGGTCCAGGCGCGGATGGCGTGCAGGCCCCGGGTGGCCGGCAGCACATGCCCGGCGACCCAGAGGTTGCCCTGGATGGAGCGGCGCAGGTTGCGCGTGGCGCCATCGGTGCCGAGCACGCCGGGCCAGCCACCGCCCAGCAGCAGGTGGCCGTGCTCGCCCTGCTTCAGGGAGAGGTGGCGGCCGGCATGGGCGACCAGGTGTTGCATCACCGGGCCGGTGGCCTCGGTGGCGATGACCTGCTGCACCAGGCCCTGCACCGGCAGGTGGATGCCCAGCAGGCCGGCGATGCCGGCGGCGTAGGGGCCGGCGCAGTTCACCACCTGGCCTGCCTGAATGTCGCCGCGTTCGGTGGTGACGCGGAAGCCGCTGCCTTCGCGCGCGATGGCCTGCACCGCAACGCCTTCGCGCAGCCGCACGCCGGCGGTGCTGGCCAGGTGCAGCAGGGCGGCGATGCCGCGCAGCGGGTCGATCTGGCCTTCGCCCGGGCAGAAGGCGGCGCCGAGGAAGTGGGTGTCGAGGCCGGGCGCCAGGCTGCGGAGCTCGTTGGCGCCGATGACCTCGCTGGCGATGCCGTGGGCGTTCTCCACCGCCACCTTGCGGCGCAGCCAGGCGAGTTCGGCCGGGGTCTCGGCCAGCATCAGCCCGCCTTCGGTGCGGATGCCCAGGGCTTCGCGGGCGTCCTCGGCCATGCTGCGCCACAGCGCGAGGCTTGCGGGGCCGAGCGGCAGGGCTGACGCGGCAGGGCTGCGCGGGTCGATCTCGGCGTCGGGCTGGTCGTAGGACAGCAGCTGCACGTGAAGGCTGCCGGCATTGGCGGTGCTGGCGGCCATGCCGGCGGCGCCGCGGTCCACCAGCAGCACGTCGCGGCCCTCGCGCGCCAGGAACAGCGCGGTGGCGAGGCCGACGACGCCGGCACCGATGACCAGCACGTCGCAGGCCAGCGCCTCGGGCGGTGGCGGCGGCAGGCTGCGCCAGGCGGTGGGGGCGGCGTGGGGGTGGCTGGGCGCCTCGCCCCATTCGGCTTCCTCGCGCATCAGCGCGGCGGCGGGGATGGGCTTGACCGGCAGGCGCGGCGCGGCGAAGCCGGCCTCGGCCTGCTGGTGGCAGAGCCGCGCGATGGTGGCGCCGCACATGCGGCCCTGGCAGCGGCCCATGCCGGCGCGGGTGGCCTTCTTTACCGCGTCCGGCGTGGTGGCGCCCGAGGCGCGGATGGCGCCGGCGGAGACTTCCTCGCAGCGGCAGACCAGGGTGGGGTCGGCCATGGCGGTGGCGTCGAAGGGCGGCGGCGCGAAGATGCGCCAGAGCGCCGCCTGGAAGGCCAGGGCGCGGTCCAGGCTGCGCTGCACGGCGGGGTGGGCGCGGCTGGCGAAGCCGAGGTCCTGCGCGGCGGCCAGCCCGGCCAGGGTGCCGCGGGCCAGGGCGACGCGGGCGCCCCCGAGCGCCGCGCCATCACCCACCGCCGAGACGCCGGGGACGCTGGTGCGGCCGGCGGCATCGGTGATGGTCTCCAGCCGGCCGAGGCCCTGCGCGACGAAGCGGGTGGCGCAGCCGAGCGCGCGGGCCAGGCCGGTTTCCGGCTGGAAGCCCAGGTTCAGCGCGCAGGCGTCGGCGTGCAGCGTGCGCTCGCCCTCCGGCGTGGCCAGGCGGAGGGTGGTGAAGCGGTCGGCGCCCTCGGCGGCGATGGGCCGGCAGCCCCACAGGACAGGCACGCCGGCGGCGCGGAGCTGGCGCAGGTAGGAAAGGCCGTCCCAGGCCAGGTCCGGGGCGGCGTGCAGCAGGCGCAGCGCGTCGCGCCAGAGGGCCGCGGTCGGCTCGGGCGCGGCTTCCACCACGGCGACGACGCGGACGCCGCCCTGCAGCAGCTCGACCGCCAGTTGCAGATTCAGCGGGCCGTTGCCGGCGATGACCACGCTGCGGCCGGGCGAGACGCGGTTGGCACGGGCCAGGGTCTGCATGGCGCCGGTGGTCATGACGCCGGGCAGCGTCCAGCCGCGGATCGGCACCGGGGCCTCATGCGCGCCGGGAGCCAGGATCAGGTGGCGCGGGCGGACGGTGGCGGCGGCGCCGGCGATGACCGCGGCCACCTCGATGCCGGCTGCGGGCGACGGGGCTGCGGTGAAGGCGCCCCAGACGGTGGCGTTGGGCAGCAGGGTGACGCCGGCGTGCAGGGCGGCGCGGCGCAGCTGGTCGCCCTGGCGGAACTGGCGGTCTGGCCTGGCGTGGTGGTGGCTGCTGGCCAGCGGCTTCAGGTACTGCCCGCCGGGGCTGTCGCGTTCGTCCAGCACCACCACCTCGGCGCCGGCCTGGGCGGCAGCCAGCGCGGCGGAGAGGCCGGCGGGGCCGGCGCCGACCACCAGCACGTCGCAGGCGCGGTCGGCGATGTCCGCGGGGCAGGGCGCCAGCGGCGCGGGCGGGCTGGGCGGGGCGCTGCGGATGTCCAGCCCCGCTTCCGCCTTGGCCAGGCAGGCGCGCTGGCTGCCACGGCCGTCGATGGTGACCAGGCAGTCGAAGCAGGCGCCCATGCCGCACCACAACCCCCGCGGCGCGCCGCTGGCGGTGTAGCGGAAGGTCTGGATGCCCGCCGCGGTCAGCGCGGCGGCGACGGTTTCGCCCGGCAGCGCCTGGATGTCCTGGCCGTCGAAGCGGAACTGCACCGGGGCCACGGCGGCGTGGATGTGCGGGTGGCTCAGACGCATGCACTTGCCCCGCTGCGGCATTTGGGTTGGGATCGCAGTGTCGCACGCGGCCGAGCGAGGACAAGCACATGCATAAGCCATTTCGCGGCACCCATACGGTGCTGATCACGCCGTTCACCGCGGATGGCGGCTCGGTGGACCTGAAGGCGCTGGAACGCCTGGTGGAGTTCCAGATCGCCGAGGGGATCGACGGGCTGATCCCGCTGGGCTCCACCGGGGAGTTCCTCAGCGTCTCACGCGAGGAGCGGACCGCGATCACGGAATGCGTGGTGCGGACGGCGGCCGGGCGCGTGCCGGTGCTGATGGGCACCGGCGCCGAGGATACGCGCGACGTGGTGGCGCTTTCGCGCGAGGCCGAGGCGCTGGGCGCGGATGGCGTGATGATCATCCCGCCCTACTATTCGGTGCCGACCGAGGACGAGCTGTACCACCACTACAAGACGGTGGCGGATGCGATCGGCATACCCATCATGGTCTACAACAACCCGGCGACGGCCAATGTGGACCTGCTGCCCGGCACGCTGGCGCGGCTCAGCACCATCCCGAACTGCCTGTACGTGAAGGAGAGCACGCTGGAGGTGACGCGGGTGCGCGACATCATCGCGCTGTGCGGCGACCGGATGCAGGTGTTCGCGGGCGTGCTGGGGTACGAGAGCGCCTGGCTGGGGGCGGTGGGCTGGGTGGCCGTGTGTTCCAACCTGGTGCCGCGGCTGTCGCGCGAGATGTTCGCCGCCGCGGCGTTCGAGCACGACCAGGCCAAGGCCTTGGGGCTGTACAAGCGCCTGGCGCCGCTGCTGCCCTGGGTGGGTGGGCCGCGCTATGTCTCCGGCACCAAGGCGGGCTTCCGGCTGATGGGCATGGAGATGGGCGCGCCGCGGCCGCCGCGGCTGCCCCTGCCGGCGGCCGATGTTCCGGCCCTGGCGCGGGTCTTGCAGGACATGGGCGCCATCGCGGCCGACCGGGCCGCCGCCGAATAAGGGGAGACCACCATGTTGAAGCGCGTTCTGCTGGGCGCCGCCGTCCTTGGCGCCCTGGCCACTGCCGCCCTGCCCGCCCTGGCGCAGACCTGCACGCCCCGCGTGGCGGACAGCGAGCTGGTCAAGCCGCGGACGCTGACGCTCTCGACCAACCCGACGCTGCCGCCGATGCAGTATGTCAACGCGCAGGGCCAGCTGGTGGGCATGCGGGTGGAGCTGGGCGAGGAGATCGCCAAGCGGCTCTGCCTGACGCCGGAGCACGTGCGGGTGGAGTTCGCCGCGATGATCCCGGGCCTGGCGGCGCGCCGCTGGGACATGATCAACACCGGCATGTTCTACACCGAGGAGCGTGCCCGGCTGATCTACCTGGTGCGCTACGAATTCCAGACCATCGCGGTCTCCGTGCCGCGCGGCAACACGCGCAACATCCACCGAATCGAGGACCTGGCCGGGCTTTCGGTCGGCGTGGAGCAGGGCGGCTTCGAGTTCAGCCGCACGCGCGACATCCTGAAGGAGCTGGAGAGCAAGGGGCTGCGGCCGATCACCATCCGGCCGTTCGACAATTTCGCGGTCAGCTTCCAGGCGCTGCGCGCCGGGCAGGTGGAGGCGGCGATCTCGATCGACAGCACCGGCAAGGAGTACGACGACCGCGGCGAGTTCACCCGCGCCATCAGCGGCCTGTTCGGCACGCCGATCAACTTCGGCTTCCGCAGCAAGCCGCTGGCCGAGGCGGTGGCGGTGGCGCTGACCGCGATGCGGGCGGATGGCTTCACGCAGCGGCTGTTCGACCGCTACGGCGTGAAGGGCTGGGACGAGGCCTATGGCGTGGTGGGGCCGAACTGATGCCCGGACGGCAGCGACACGGCCGCGGGCAGCCTTTGCGGGTCGGGCGCTAGGCCCGGCGCGTGCAGGTCTGGCACTGGGACGGCTTCTTCGGCTACCTGCTGAACGACTATCTGCTGGAAGGCGCCGTCATCTCGGTGGTGCTGACGGTGGCGTCGCTGGCCTGCGGGCTGGCGATAGGCGTCGGCGTCGCGGTGCTGCGGCTGTCCGGGCGGCCGGTGCTGGCGGGCCTGGCGCACGGCTATTGCTGGCTGTTCCGCGGCACGCCGCTGCTGGTGCAACTGCTGATCATCTATACCGGGCTGCCGCTGCTGGGGCTGAAGTTCAGCGTGTGGCAGGCCGCGCTGCTGGGGCTTTCGCTGAACGAGGGCGCCTACCTCAGCGAGACCGTGCGCGCGGGCATCATCTCGGTGGCGAAGGGCCAGCGGGAGGCGGCGCTGGCCTTGGGGCTGCGGCCGCGCCAGGTGTTCCGGCTGGTGGTGTGGCCGCAGGCGCTGCGCGTCATCATCCCGCCGCTGGGCAATTCGGTGAACGGGCTGCTGAAGACCACCAGCATCTGTTCCACCATCAGCCTGGAGGAACTGCTGCGGCGCACGCAGATCCTGATCCAGGAGCGCTTCATGGTGCTGGAGCTGTTCATCGTCGCCGCGCTCTACTACCTGGTGCTGACGACGATCTGGGACTTCTTCCAGCGCCGGCTGGAGCGCCGCTATGGCCGCGGCTGGGGAACGGAAGCGGCCGACCGCCGCTGAACTGATATCGGGAGGAACGGCAATGGCCGAAGAGACCAACCACTACGGCGCCACCGCGGCGCGCGTGCAGGCCCGGCCAGGGCGCGAGGCGCGGCCGGCGGGCACCACCATCGACATCCATGCGCATGTGATGGTGCCGGAGGCCGGCGCCTTCGCCGGGCCGCATGTGGACCTGGCGACGATTCCGCTGGTGCACTTCGCCACGCCGGCGACGCAGGCGCTGAACCGCAAGCAGGATGCCGACCGGCGCGAGGTGTTCTTCCAGTCCCACGACGCGCGGCTGAAGGAGCTGGACGCGGCGGCGATCGACATCCAGCTGGTCGCGCCGCCGCCGGGGCAGTGCTACTTCACCGTGCAGCCCGAGATTGCGGTGCCGGCGACGCGGATGGTGAATGACGGCATCGCCGCCTGGGTGGCCAAGCGCCCGGACCGCTTCCTGGGCCTCGGCACCGTGGCGATGCAGGAGCCGGCCGAGGCGGTGGCGGAGCTGGAGCGCTGCATGGGGCCGCTGGGCTTCAAGGGCGTGGAGCTGCTGACCAACGTGAACGGGCGGGAGCTGTCCGACCCGGCCTTCGAGCCGTTCTGGGCGGCGGCCGAGCGCCTGGGCGCGCTGGTGATGATCCACCCGAACGGGTTCACCGAAGGCCAGCGGCTGACGCGGCACTACTTCAACAACGTGGTCGGCAACCCGTTCGAGACCACGCTGGCGCTGCACTACCTGATCTTCGACGGCGTGCTGGAGCGCTACCCGAACCTGAAAATTTTGGCGGTGCATGGTGGCGGGTACCTGCCGGCCTACAGCGGCCGCATCGACCACGCCTGGGGGGCGCGCAGCGACGCGCGGGCCGGGCTGCCACGGCCGCCGACGGAGTATCTGCGGAAGGTGTATTTCGACACCATCGTCTTCACGCCGCACCAGCTGGAATACCTGGTGAAGGTCTTCGGCGAGGAGCGGATACTGATGGGCACCGACTATCCGTTCGACATGGCGGACAGCGACCCGGTCGGGCACATCAACTCGGTGGCCAGCTTCAGCCCGGCAACGCGGGCGGCGCTGGCCGGCGGCAATGCGCGGAAG
>CAIMOR010000233.1 GCA_903843125.1 uncultured Rhodospirillales bacterium | reverse complement strand
TGCGGGCCGGGCGATGGCTGCCGGGGTGAAGCTTGCCGGGGTGAGCGGGCCATCATGCAGTGCAGCAGCCAGGCAATAGGGCAGGCTGAAGCGCGCTTCCGCCACGCTGCCCGGCACCCGGTAGCGGAGATTGGCAACGGCGATCTCTGAGACCAGTGTTTCCATGCGCACTACTTCGCCTGGCACCAGTTGCAGCGACAGCAGTGCGTCCACCGGGCGGTGCGTACTGGCGCAGCATGGATAGAACTTCGCCCAGATACCGTGCCGCAAAACAGCGCAGTCCCCCCCCAGCCCCGCCAGGGCTGCGTCCAGGCCAGGGGCTTTGTCGCCGGCCATCATCTCCTGATAGCCCCAGGTGCCGTCCAACGGCTCGGCGATGGCTTCCAGCCCGGCGGCGGCCAGTTGCGCTGCCACCAGGCCGTTCTTCGCCGCCAGCCCGGCATGCAGCGGCTTGGCCATGGTGCCGAACTGCCGCTTCGACCCGCCCGCCATGCTGGTACCGAGCGAGATTGCCATGGCGGTCTTGATTGCATCGAGACCCAGCAGCCGGGCGCAGGCTGCGGCCACCGCGGGGCTGCCCAACGAGAGTGTGGTGTGCCAGCCACGCTGGTAGTGCACTTGGTTCATCGCCTGGCCCAGCCGGGCCATGACCTCATAACCGACGATATAGGCATCGACGCATGCAGCCATGCTTGCACCGGTTTCCTCGGCCAGCGCCAACAGAGCGGGCACCAGAGCGGCGCTGGGGTGGCTCAGCGCGGGCTCGCAGACGTCGTCATAATCCAGCGCATGCGCCGCCGTGCCATTGACCAGCGCGGCCCAGGGTGCTGCCAGCCGCGTCCCGCCCGCGGTAAAGCAGGGCCCGCTGCCCCAGCGCGAAACAGCTGCCCGCGCCGTTGCCGTGCATTCCTCCTGCCGGCCTGCCAGCATCGTGGCCAGCGTATCCACGAAGGCGCAGCGCACCGCTTCGCGCGCGGCCTCCGGCCAGGTGTTCGGGGCTTCGGCGCACCAGGCGGCCAGGCGGGCGGTCGAACTCATACCACTATTCCAAATCAATGCGGGCTCGGCGGACAATCTCCCGCGTAGCCTGCAACTCGTGCCGAAAGAAGCGGTCCAGTTCGGCCGGGGTCGAGGCCTTTGCTTCCACGCCGAGGTCCGCCAGCCTGGCCGCCAAGCCGGGCTCGCGCATCGCCTCACCAATGGCCTCGGCCTGGCGCGTGGCGATCTCGGTCGGCAGACCTGCGGGGCCGAACAGCGCCGCCCAGAAGTTGAAGTCGAAATCCGCCAGGCCGCTTTCCGCCAGCGTAGGCACATCCGGCAGCAAGGCGGATCGGGTACGGCCCAGCATGGCCAGGGGTCGGGATCGCCCTGCCTGCATGAAGCCGCGCTGGGTGGTGATGCTGTCCACCACCATGGTGATCTCGCCGGAGAGCAGCGCCTGCGCCGCCGGGCCGGTGCCACGATAGGGCACATGCACCATCTCCACGCCGGCCCTTTCGCAGAACAGCGCGGCACCCAGATGCGGCGAGGTGCGCGGCCCTGAGGAGCCGTAGGTGTACTTGCCCGGGTTGGCCTTCAGCAGCGCGATGAACTCGCGGATGTTCTGCGCCGGCACGCTGGGATGCACCACGATCAGCATGGGCATCATCGCCACCAGGCTGATCGGTGTGAAAGCGGCGACGGGGTCATAGGGCAGGTTGCGCATGGTGGCTGGGTTCACCACCGCGCTGGAGTAGCTTTGGAACAGCAGCGCGTGGCCATCCGGTTCCGCCCGCGCCACCGCGGCCGAGCCGACCACGCCGGAGCCGCCGCCCATATTCTCCACCAGGAAGGGCTTCGGCATGATATCCGTCAGGCGTTGGGCGACCAGTCGCGCCACGACGTCGATGCCGCCGCCGGGTGGAAACGGCACCACCCAGCGCACCGGGCGGCTTGGCCAGGCCTCCTGTGCCCTCGCTGCCCGGAGCCCTGCGGCCAGCGGCAGCAAGGCGACGCCTGCCAGGGTACGGCGCGACAGCAAGGTCACCTCAGTTCACTGCCAGCGCCATGACGCCGGTGCAGCCCTTGGGCAGCGGTACTTCCTGCCAGCTGGCGCCTTCGTCCAGCGTGCCGAAGACCTGGCCCTTGCGCGCGGCGGCATAGACCACGGCACGGTCGCGTGGGCTGGGTACCACCGCCATCATGGTGCTTTCGGCCTTGGTGGAGGTGTCGAAGCGGGCCCAATTCCGGCCCAGGTCCGGGCTGCGCCAGACCGTACCGGTGGCGCCGTTGGCCGCGGTGGACATGGTGGCGTACAGCATGTTCGGGTCATGCGGGCTGACGCGCACGTCGCGGCCGTAGAAGATCGGCGTGCGCTGGCGCATCTCCAGGTCTTGCCAGTGCGCGCCGTGGTCTTCGCTGCGGAACAGCCCCATGCGCAGCGCGACAATCGGCGTTTCCGGCGCCGCGGCGCTGATAGCCAGCGCGTGCACGTCCAGCATGCCTTCGGCGGTATGGCTGGTGATGATCGCGCTCTTCAGGTGTTCCTGCTCGGCCAGCTGGATCAGGTGCTCGGAGCAATCAGTCCAGCTTTCGCCGCCATCCGTGCTGCGGATGACGCCACGCACTTCCAGCGCCGCGAACATCTCCTCCGGCCGTGCCGGGTTGAAGGCGAAGCGCATGACGCGGTTGCGGAAGCCGCGCATATCCGCGACATCCGAAAGATCGACGCCACGCGCCTGGCGGAAGCTGCCGCCGGCGTCGTCCGAGATGAACACCCCGAGCGGCGAGGTGCCGACGTAGATCCTGCGCTGGTCCTGCGGATGCACCGCGATGGACCAAACCTGTAGGTCGCGATGCGGGAAGTTCAGCCGCGCCCAGTTGCTGCCGGCATCGGTGGAGACATAGGGGCCTTCCTGGGTGCCGGCGTAGATCCGGTTGGCGTCATGCGGGTCCACGGTGAGGCAGGGGACATGGCATTCGGTCGGCAAGCCCTGGGTCAGGTGTTCCCATTCGCTGCCACCCACGGCAAGGCGGAACACGCCGCCCAACGTATCCGGCGGCGCTATCATGCTGCCGCCACCCGGCCAACGCACGACGCCGACAAAGACATTGCCCTTCGACATGATGTTCCCCCTCGTCTTGTTGGAGGCAAGCCTAGGCTCGGCAGTGCCGGGGCAGCAAGCGGGCGTCTATTCCGGCCGGATACCCGCCAGTTGCACGGCACGCCTGGTACGCTCAAGGTCGACGCGCAGGAAGGCGGCAAAATACGCCGGCGTGGTCTGCGGTGGGCGGGCCAGTTCGACGCCCAGCCCGGTCATGCGCTCATGCAGTGCAGGGGTGGCAAGGCACTCAGGCAACAGCGCGGAAAGCCGCTGAATGACGGCATCCGGCGTGCCTGTGGGGGCACAGAGCCCGTTGTAGGAGAACAGTACCGCGCCATCGTAGCCTGACTCGATCAAGGTCGGCAGTTCCGGCACCAGGGCGGAGCGCTGTTCGGCAGTGAGCGCTAGCAGCCGCAGCCGGCCTTCGCGCACCAGCGGGAGGGCACCACTGATCTGCTCCATAAGGCAGCTGACATTGCCGGCCAGCAAGTCTGGCATCATGGGGCCGGAACCACGATAGGGCACATGGGTGATGCCGGCGCCACTGGCTGCGTCGAACAATGCAAGCGCCAGGTGGTTGGATGAGCCGATGCCCGCGGTTCCACAACTGATCGCACCAGGCCGCGCCTTAGCCATGGCGACCAGTTGCTGCACTGTCTGCGCCGGATGGTCGGCGCGCACGGCAACCACCATGGGCAGCACCGCGCATAGCCCGATGGGCTGCAATTGGCGAAATGGATCGTAGGGTAGATTGGCCTGGGTCAGCACATTGCCGACCAGGGAGCCATTTGAACCCATCATGAGCGTGTGGCCGTCCGGCCGACTGTTGGCGACCATTTCGGCACCCAGAGCACCGCCAGCACCAGTGCGGTTTTCCGCTATTACCGGCTGGCCCAGCCGGGCACTCAGCAGTGGCGCCAGTAGGCGAGTGAGGATGTCAATGTTGCCGCCAGGCGGGAAGGGTATCACCAAGCGAACCGGCCGATCCGGCCAAGCTTCGGCTTGCGCCCTGGGTGCCTGCATAGCCGCAATTGAGGCCAAAAGCCCTCTGCGGGTCAAAACTGTCATGGCGCTTCCTCACGTATTTTGACTGCAGCATGCAGCCGGTATGGGCTAAGCGCCAAGGGGAGTGTCCGGGCCGCCGTCGCGTGCCCCGCGGGGGGGCAGATCCCGGATCTGGCGCATATCTGCAGGCGGGCCGCTGCTTGACCATGCCACAAAACAGGGCGGTGCCAGGGCCGGAGGCGGCCGCGCCCCTTGCCTGGCAGTATCGATCCAACCAGCCTTACTTGCCCAACAACACTCGTCTCGGCACGGTCCAGCCCGTAGCTTGCCAGCGCCCATTCGATACGCTCAACTATGCGCCAGGCGGCACAAGAACGCCGGGAGGAAATAAACTTATGCTCATGAACCGTCGTGCCCTTTTGCAAGCCGGTGCTGCTGGCTTCGCTGTCTCTCCCTTTGCCCAGGCGCGTGGCCAAACCGCCAACACCATCAAGATCGGGCTGCTTACAGATCTTTCCGGTACCTATCGCGACGTCAATGGGCCCGCCTCACTGGCATGCACCCGCCTTGCGGCGCAGGAGTTTGGCAACCAGGGCTTCAACGTCGAAGTGGTCTCGGCCGACCATCAGAACCGACCCGACGTGGCGCTAAATATTGCACGGCAGTGGTATGATCGAGACGGGGTGGATATGGTGTTGAACCTTGCCGCCTCATCGGTAGCCCTGGCTGTGGCCGAACTCACGCGCGAGAAGAACAAGGTGGCTATTGCCACTTCTACCGCCACTTCCGACATCAGCGGCAAGGCCTGCACGGC
>CAIMOR010000232.1 GCA_903843125.1 uncultured Rhodospirillales bacterium | reverse complement strand
TTTCTATCACCACCGCCTGGCCCAGCACGGGGCCGACATGGGCGGCGACCAGCCGGGCGATGACGTCGGTGCTGCCGCCGGGCGGCCAGGGTACTACCCAGCGCATGCTGCGGGCCTCCTGCGCCAGCGCGGGCGAGGCCAACATGGGTGAGCCCAGCGCGGCAGCCAGCAGGGCGCGGCGGGTCATGCCCTGCTGGCCAAGGCGGGATCGCCGGAGGTCGTAGTCCGGCCAGCGATCATCGCGCGAGGTGGTGCTGCAGGGCGTAGAGGCCATGGTGTTCTTCCTCGATGCCACGAGCGGCCAGGGCAGCGGTGGCAAGCAGCCCCTGCCTCAGGGCGTGCAGGTCTTCCACCTGCAGCGCCTCCACCAGCAGGACGTCGCCAGTGGGCGCGTCATCCAACCCGGTGACCCGTACGGCATCCATGCGGGCGCGAATTTCGGGCGCCGCCTGCAAGGCATGCACCGCCACGACACCCTGTGCCCGACCCAATTCCGCCACCAGGGGTGCCATCGTGCCGCCCCGGCTGCGCAACGCCAGCGCCACCCCGCCCACCCCCAGGCTGTGCCCGGCGATGAAGCGGAAGGTGTTGCGCGCCACGTCGCGGAAGCCGGCGCGAATGCGGTGCGACTGCGGGCTGATCTGCTTGACCAGGCCAAGATAGCCTGGGCTGGCCAGGTCCTCGGGCGTCTCGGCCACGAAGAAGGTGAGGTATTCCGGGCTGGCCTCCAGCGCCTTGTACCGGCGGGCGCAGAGGTAGCCGCCGGGGCCGACGCGGTCCGGCAGGTGTTCCACCGCGTACCAGGTGTCGGTCTCGGCGCGCAACTCGGGCGTTACGTCCAGCCACAGCATCAGCGCGCCCTTGCCGGTGTAGTCCATCGCGGTCACTCCAGGCGGATGCCGGCGCGGCGGACCACCGCCGTCCAGCGGTCCAGGTCGCGGGCAAGCAGGGCGGCGAAGTCAGCGGGCGAAAGGGTCAGCGGCTCGGCACCCACCAGGGCGTAGCGCTCGCGCAGCGCGGGTTCGGCCAGGGCGGCGAGGATTTCCGCATGCAGCCGCGCCACTACGGCGGCGGGGGTGCCGGCCGGCGCCAGCACGCCGTTCCAGGTGGAGACCAGCAGGTCCGGCAGCCCGGCCTCCGACGCGCCCGGCACGTCGGGCAGTGCTGGGCTGCGCTGCGCGGCGGTGACCAGCAGCGCCCGCAACTGCCCGCCGCGCACATGGCCCGTGACGGAGGGCTGCGTCGCGAAGAACATATCGACATGCCCGGCGATCACGTCGTTCAGCGCCGGGCCGCCGCCATTGTAGGGCACATGGGTCAACGCCACGCCCGCCTGCTCGGCCAGCAACGCGCCGCTCAGATGGTTGGTGCTGCCGATGCCAGAGGACGCGTAGCTGAGGCTGCGCACCTTGGCCGCGGCCAGCAGCGCCGGCACGGTTTCCAGCCCGCTGCCGGGGCGCACCACCAACACGTTGGGGAATGCCGCCACCGGGGTGACGGGCGCGAAGCCGGACCGCGGGTCGTAGGGCAGGTCCGGGTGCAGCGGCGGGGTCATCGCCAGCTCGTTGGCGGTGCCGAACAGCAGGGTCAGGCCATCCGGCGCCGCCTTGGCAACCGCCGCCGCGCCGATGGTGCCGGCCGCGCCGCCGCGATTCTCCACCACCACCGTCTGCCCCAGCCGCGTGCCAAGGGCTTGCGCCAGCGGGCGGGCCAGCACATCGGCCACGCCACCGGGCGGGAAGGGCACCACCAGCTTCAGCGGGCGGTCCGGCCAGCTTTCCGCCTGCGCCAGGGCGGGGGCGGCCAGCGTGGCGAGCAGCGTGCGGCGCTTCATGCCAGCATTCCCATCAGGTCGCGGATATCGCCGCACTCCTCCAGCGCCCAGACTGCCTGCGCCAGCGCGGCGGCGCGCGCCTGGCCCAGCACCGGGGTTGCGTACTCGAAGAACTTCGCTTCCAGCACGGCGGGCGGCAGCGGGTTGCGTGGGTGGCCGGGCGGCCATTCGTGGCGGCTCTCCAGCACGCGGCCATCGGCGAGCCGCACCGAGACGGCACCGCCGGCGGCGGGCCAGTTCGCGGTCAGCGCCGCGTCCTCCTCCAGTTCGGTGCGCTCCAGCAGGCGGCGCAGGGCGGGGTTGGCTAGCTTGGCCAGGTCGAATTGCGCCTCGCCGCAGGCGCCTTCCAGCAGCGCGATGCAGGCGCAGTACCAGAAGGAATGGTCGGCGCTTTCCCGCGTCGCCGGAAAGCGGCGGTCCGGCGCGGCGCTGGGCGTGCCCAGCGGGAAGCGCGGCAGCTTCACCGTCATGGCCTCCACCGCTTCGGCGCGCACGCCCTGGGCGTGGAGGTCGAGCGCCGCCTGCACCGGCGCCATGGCGGTGGCCACCGCGGCATAGGGCTTGATGCAAACCTGTTCCAGCAGCCAGGGGGCGCCGAAGGGCGCGGTGATGGCGGCCAGGTCGGCCTCGCCGGCCACCGCCTTCACCCAGCCGAACGGGCCTTCGAATATCGCCGCCGGGCCGGTGATCCCGGCTTGCGCCAGCATCGCCGCTTCCAGCCCGGTTTTGGCGGTATAGGCCTCGGCGCTGGCCTTGATGTTGGCGATGCCGCCCGACTGCAGTTGCGCCAGCGTGACCGCATGGGTGCCGGCGATGGCCATGGCATGCGCGGCCTGCTCGGCGCTCAGCCCCAGCAACCGCGCTGCGCAGGCGCTGGCGGCGAAGCCCAGGTTGGTGGAGTGGTGGAACCCCCGCCCCCACAGGTTCGGGCTGCCGGCATGCAGCGCCAGGCGCAGGTGCACCTCGTAGGCCACCACCAGCGCTTCCAGCACGGCGTGGCCGGAAAGCCCGCCGCGCTCGGCGCAGGCCAGTGCCACCGGCAGCACGCCGGAAGGATGCGCCGGGTCGCGGCCGAACAGATAGTCATTGGCATCCAGGAAGCGCAGCGCCGTGCCGTTCGCCAGCACCGCCAGCGGCGCGCTGGTGCGGCCAAGGCCAGGCGCGGTGCATTCGGCGGTGCCACCCATGGTGGCGGCGGCATCCCGCGCAGCGCGGGCCGGCGGGCTGGCCAAGCCGCCGAGCAGGCAGCCGAGACCGTCGAGCACCAGCGCCTTGGCCTGCCCCAACAGTGCCGTGTCCAGCGCCACCGGCGTCAGCGCCCGCGCGGCCAGTGCTTCCACGGCGGTGGGCATCAGAAGGCGAAGCGGCTCATGCCGCCATCCACCGGGATGACGGTACCGGTGACATAGGCGCCCGGCTCGCTGGCCAGGAACAGCGCGACGGCGGCGATCTCCTCGGCCTCGCCGAAGCGCTTCATCGGGATCTCGGCCTCGGCGAATTCGCGCTCGGCCTCGGCCGTGGGGTAGCGCTTGGTCATCTGCTCGGAGTGGATGCGGCCAGGCTGGAGGCTGTTGATGGTGATGCCATCGGCGGCGATATCGCGCGAGAGCCCCTTGGCCCAGACATGCACCGCGGCCTTGGCGGCGAAGGCGGCGTTGATGATCTTCGGCTCTGAGGTGCCGGTGAAGTTGACGATCCGCCCCCACTTCTCAGCCCGCATGCCGGGCACCAACGCGTGGGTCAGCTCGCGCAGGCGCCAGAAGTTCAGCGTCATGCCTTCCTGCCAATCCGCCTTCGGCGCGTCGAACGGGATGGGCCGGCTACCGCCGGCGGCGTTCATCAGGATGTGGATCGGGCCGAGCAGTCGCGTTGCCTCTGCCGCCAGCGCTTCCGGCGCGCCTTCCTGGTAAAGGTCGCAGGCGATGGGTGTGATCTCCGCGCCGCCCGCCGCCTTCACCTCGGCAGCGAGTCCCGCCACCAGTTCCACCCGACGGGCGGCTGCGGCCACACGCACGCCTTCCATGGCCAGCAGGCGTGCACAGGCGCGACCGATGCCCTGGCTGGCGCCGGTTACCACCGCGGCGCGGCCTTCGATGTTCAACTGCATGCGTGGACTCCTTCAAGCGCAACTTCCTTCGGCTGGCCTCCGCCCGCAAGGGTGCTGCCGGAGTTGCGCGGACGCTGGCGGGCTCGAACCCGTCGTGGCCGGCGTTGCCGCAGCCGTGCGGTTCGCGCAGGTGACCGACACGTCTGCCTGGGTCAGTGGCGCGGCTGGCGTTGAGGCCAGCGACCTCCGATCACAGCGGCGTGGCGAGCAGGGTCGGCACCGAGAAGCTGTCAACGACGACCAGCTTTTCCAGGAACCGCAGCCTGTCATCCGTGACCTGGACCCGGTCCTCGTAACGGCCGACGCTGAACAGGCGGCTCTGGCCTTCCAGGGTGGTCTGGTACACCACGTAGCTGGCCCGCACGCTGCATTCCGTGGGCGAGATCACCACCACGCGCGGCGCGCCGATGATGTGCAGGTCGTGGTGCAGGTTGTACTCATTGGCATTGCGGAGCGCCTTGATCCGATCACGGATCATCTTCTTGTTGCGACACAGGATCAGCGGCACCGGCAGCCCCTGGTCGTGGTTCTCCCGCGGCACCACGCGGTAGCTGCCCGCCTCGGCGAACAGCTCTACCCAGTCCTCCAGCCGGTTCTCGTCGATGCTGGCGGCGTATTCGGCCAGCAGATTGGTGACGCGCCCGACCAGGTCGCTCATCGCACGGCTCCCGGCGGCTCGAAGCCCATCAGCTCGGCGTAGTAGGACCAGAAGCCGCGCACCGGCATGTCCGTGACCCGGTGGTTCAGGTCGTGGATCGGTCCGGCGCCGCCCATCTCGATGACCGCGCAGGCCGCAGGCTCCCCTTGGATGGCACGGTGAGTGATCTCGATCGCCTCGCCATCCTCCATCGAGATCAGCCCGGCGGGGCCGACCATGTTGGACTGGTCCAGCCGGTGCTGCGTCATCGCCTCGGTGTCGTCGGCATAGCCGAACAGGGTCCACAGGATCTCGAATTCGCCGGGGCCGAAGGTTCGAATCTGCCGCATCGCCAGGCTGTTGCTGATCTGGTGGATGGTGGTGGTGGGGAACAGGCCGCAGATCGCGATGCTGATGCCGTCGCCCCATTCGTCGTGGAAGCGCAGCATGCCGGGGTCTTCCAGGCGCAGGCTGCTGTCGTGGACGTTGTCGGCCTTGTACAGCGCCTGGAACTCAGCCTCGTCATCGGTCGCGGACCTGGCCCAGGTCAGGTTGTGGCGGTGCCGCGCATCCATGGTCACGCCGCCCTGCTGCGTGGCGCGGCTGATCCCGAAGGTCGACTGGAACTCGTGCAGCAGGCTGCCGTGGTAGGTGTCGCGCTGATTTTCGGGGTAGAGCTTCCAGTTGCCGAAGATGCGCTGCCGCTGGTAGCCCAGCACCCGCACCGGCTTGGCGAAGATGCGGTCGATGTGCTGCAGGAAGACCGGCCCAAGGTACTCCTCCAGCGTCTCCGCTGCGTCGCTGAAGGTGGCAAAGACAACCCCGTTCCGCGAGGCCACCCGCAGCTTGCGCAAGCCGTGGTCCGCCATGTCAAAGTCGGGGCCCATGCCGCCCTTGCCCTTCACGCCGCGTCGGAACGGCAGGCCGGTCAGCGTGCCGTCGGGCGCGAAGCACCAGCGATGGTAGATGCAGATATGCTCCTTGGCATTGCCGCGGGGCTCCCGCCGCACCTGCGCGCCGCGGTGGCCGCAGCGGTTGACGACGCAATGCACCGAGCCATCCATGGCGCGGTTGAAGATGACCGGCGTGGCGCCGATCATGGTGGTGCGGAAGTCTCCTGGGTTGGGGATCTCCGCTTCCAAGCCGACATAGGACCAGGCCGGTCCCTTGAAGATGCGCTCCTGTTCCGCCTCGTAGATGGCGGGGTCGTGGTAGAGCCAGAAGGGTACGCGGCTGTAGTCGGCGCGGGGCCAGTCGACCTTCGGCACCGGTCGCTCCTGACCCTCGGTAATCCCGTTCATCGCCGTCCGCTCCTCAGTTCACGCTGATGTTGGCCTGATCGATGATTCGCTTCCAGCGTGCCGTCTCGCTGCGCATATAGCCGGCCATCGCCTCCGGCGTGCCGCCGCCGGGAAGCGCGCCGAGTTCGGTCATCTGGCGAACGATCTCGGGCGACTGCACGGCGTCTCGGATGGCCGCCGACAGACGCTCGATGATGGGCAACGGCGTGCCGCCTGGTGCCGCTACCGCGAACCAACCGACGGAGACGAAGTCGGCCAGGCCCTGCTCCGCCGCGGTCGGCAGGCCCGGCAGGGCCGGTGTCCGCCCCGCCCCGCCGGTGGCCAGGCCCTGCAGCCTGGCCTCACGGACATGCGGCAATACCGAGGTGATGGTGTCCCACATGATGTCGATGTTGCCGGCAAGCAGGTCGGCAACCGCGGGAACCGAGCCGCGGTAGGGCACGTGGACGAGGTCTGCCCCACTGACCAGGGCCAGGTATGCGCCGGTGAGGTGGCCGGTCGAGCCGACACCCTGCGAGGCATAGCGTACCGCGCCGGGGTTCGCCCTGGCGTAGGCGATCAGCTCCGGCAGCGTGTGATAGGGAGCTTCCGCCCGCGCCACCAGCAGGTTGGGCGCGACCATGACGATGGAGGTTGGCGCCAGGTCGTGCAACGGGTCGAACGGGGTGTCACGGTACAGCAGGGCGTTGGTGGTGAAGGCGCCGGACGAACTCAGCAGCAGCGTATGGCCGTCCGGTGCCGCATGGGCGACCTGCCCGGCGCCGAGGTTGCCGTTGGCGCCCCCCGGGCGGTTGTCCACCACCACGGTTTGCGACCAGGTGGTGGCCAGCTTCTGCGCGATCCAGCGCGCGGCCAGGTCGGCTGCGCCGCCAGCCGGGAACGGCACCACGATGCGCACCGGACGCGATGGAAAATCCTGGGCCAGCGCTGGCGTGGTCAGCGCCCGCAACGGGACCGCGAAGCAGGCGCGCCTGGTGATGTGGTGTCCCATGGCGTACTGCTCTCCGCTGCGGCGTGCCGTTCGCGCCATTGTTCAACCACAAGGCTAGACCGCCCTTCGCAGTTGCAGCAAGGCGTTCTGCCAGGGCTCTGCCTCGGCTCGACATCAGGGCCGGCCGCTGCGGTTTGGCCAGGCCGGCCCGCCACCATGTGCCGCACGCATTCGGTGTTGGAGAAGGCTTGCAGGACCCGTTGATCGGCCTGTGCCAACTCGGATGATGCTCGCTTTGCCGACCGGTGCATGGGCCGGGCGCTCATCAACGGCCGATCCTTTGACCGCTGGCACGAGCCTTCCCGAGGTTCGACCAGCGGGCGGAAACCTTCGGCGTCCTTGGCTTCGCCGCACTGGCCGCAGGCACCATTCGCCGCCCCAGCACGAGGTGAAGCCTCATGCCGCTGACATCAGAACGCCATCAGGTTCTCGCGCAGGGTGGCGCCGGCGTACTCGGTGCGCATCAGGCCGCGCTTCTGCAGCGCCGGCACCAGCTCATCCACGATCGAGGTGACGTATTTCGGCTTCAGGTGGCCCTGCACCAGGAAGCCGTCGCCGCCGATACCCTCCGCCGCCTCCGCCATCATCCCGGCCACCGCATCGGCGGTGCCGATCGGCATGAAGGCATGCGAGGCGGTGGCGATCTCGCGCAGGGTCGCGTTCGGGCCGGCGGACTGGAAGGTTCGCAGCAGCGACTGCATGCCGTTGATCTTCATTTCCGGCAGCGGGGTGTCGAGATCGAGCTTGGCGAAATCCGCGCCTGCCAGGTAGGAATACGCGGCGAGCGTATGGGTCATCCGCGCCTGGCGCATCCTTGCCAGCGTCTCCTGCATCTCCAGCGCCTCGGCCTTGTCGCGGACGATGTGCGGCTGGAACACGAACATCACCTTGCAGGCCGCGGGGTCGCGGCCGAAGCTGGCGGCGTGGCGATGCACTTCGTCGCGGTAGTCCTTCATCTGCTCGACGTCATCGGCGTGGCCGGCCAGCACCACCTCGGCATTGCGACCGCTGAACTGGCGCCCGCGCGGCGAGCCGCCCGGCGCGATGAAAACCGGCCTGCCCTGCGGCGAGCGCGGCACGTTCAGCGGCCCGCGGGAACGATAGAAGCGACCCTCGAAGTTGATCGGATGCACCTTGGTCGGATCGGCGAAGATGCCGCGCTCGGCGTCCATCAGCACCGCACCCGGCTCCCAGCTTTCCCACAGCTGGCTGACGCAGTCGATGTACTCGTCGGCCATGTCGTAGCGCAGGTCGTGCTCGGGCTGGCCGGGCAGGCCGTAATTCTGCCCGGCGCGGTCATTCGTGGCGGTGACGATGTTCCAGGCGATGCGCCCGCCGGTGAAGTGGTCGTGCGTGCTCAGCAGCCGTGCCAGCAGGAAGGGCGGGTAGAAGGTGGAGGTCAGTGTCGGCGCGATGCCGAGATGCTTGGTCACGCCGGCCAGGTAGGGCACCAGCGCCACCGGGTCGAACTTCGGCGTCATGACGGCATTCTTAAGGTAGAAGTCCATGCTGTCGCCGTAGTTGTCGGGTACGGTGGAGCTGTCCTCCAATATCAACAGGTCGAAGCAGGCGCGTTCCAGCGCACGCGCCATGTCCTGGAACAGATCCGGCTTGGTCCAGTCGTAGCCATGCGGATAGCCAGGTGTGTTCCAGCCCTGCGGGCCGACGCCGGGGCCGAGGAACCAGCCGAGATGGAAGGGCTTCATGCGCTGCTCCTTTCGGCGGCCGGTCAGCCCGGCTTGCCGATATTCCAATAGGCGGCGACCGGCGTCTCGAATACCCCGGTCAGGCTGCGGCTGTAGGCGACATGCGGCACGATGGCACCGAGCGGAATGTAGGGCAGCGACCGAAACGCCTCACGTTGCATTTCCGCGGCGAGACGTGTCTGCTCGCCCACATCGGCACTGTCGAACCAGCGGTTGCGCAGCTCCTCCAGCGCCGGGTCGCTGGGCCAGCCGAACCAGGCGGAGGCGCCGGCGCCGCGCAGCATGATGTTGACCGCGGGGTTCAGGATATCCGTGCCGGTCCAGGTGGTCAGGAACAGGCTCCAGCCGCCGCGATCCGGGGCGCCCCGATTGGTGCGGCGCTGCGCCATGCTGGCGAAGTCGGTGGCGACCAGGTCCACATTCATGCCGATCTGGCGCAGCATGTCGTGCGCCACGGCAGCCATGGCCGAGAGCGTCGGGTTTTCTTGGACAGCCAGGATCACCACCTTCTCGCCGGCGTAGCGGGTAGCGGCCAGCGCCGCCTTGGCCCGGGCAATGCTGCGTACCTTCAGCGGCTCGGCGCCGGCATCCGTTCCGTAGGGCGTGCCGCAGGCGAAGAAGCTCTCGCAGGTCCGCATCATCCCCGGGTCGCTGACGACCGACTGCAGGAAGGTGGTCTGGTCCACCGCCATCGCCACTGCCTGGCGCACGGCCGGGTCGTCGAACGGCGGCTGCAGGTGGTTGAACTGCATCATCGCATAGCTGCCGGACGTGTTGCGCACGCTGACAACCAGCTCCGCCCGGGCGCGCAGCGGCGCCAGCAGGTCCGGCGGCGGGCTGTCCCAGTAGTCGTGCTCGCCGCGCTGCAGCGCCGCCATGGCGGTGCCGGCGTCGCCGATGATGCTCCATTCCACCCTGTCGCAGGCGGGGATGCGGCCGCCGGCGGTGCTGCTGACCGGCTCCGGCCGCGGGTGGTAGCCCTCGAACCTGGCCCAGGCGACATGCGAGCCCGTCACCCATTCGTCGCGCAGGAACCGATAGGGACCGCTGCCGATATGCTCGGTCACCTGCCGCGTCGGGTCGGTCTTCGCCATGCGTTCCGGCATGATGAAGCACTGCGAGGAGTTGGACTTGCCCAGCGCCGCGGCGAGCAGCGGGAAGGGTTGCTTCAGGCGGATACGGAAGCGGCGGTCGTCGATGGCCTCCATGCCCGCGGTGGCACGCCGCAGCGCCTGGCCGAAGCCGTCGCGCTGCGACCAACGGTCGATCGAGGCGATGCAGTCGGCCGAGCGCACCGGCTCGCCGTCATGGAACGTCAGGCCCTCGCGCAGGCCGATGACCCAGCTGCGGCCGCCATCCTCCACCACCCAGCCCTCGGCCATCTGCGGCCGCGGCACGAAGCCGGCATCCACCGCGATCAGCTGGTCGAAGGTCAGGAAGGCGTAGTCCTTGGTCGGCGGCGCCGTGGTCCAGACCGGGTCCAGGCTCTGCAGGTCCGAACCATGGATGATCCGCAGCGTCTTCGCGCCGCGCAGCGGCTGCGCGGTGGCCGGCCCCGGCGCGGCCGCAAGGCCGGCGCCAAGGCTGGGCGGGATTGCCGCGGCGGCGGCAAGCAGGCGACGTCTGGTCAGCATCGGCCCTCTCGGCCCGGGACCCACCCAGGCTCTCGGAGAGTAGCAAACCCCGTGCCAAGGCAGGATGGTAGCTGCCGGCATGGCGATTGCTGTACCCTGCCCCACCTTGCCCACCGTTTCCCCAGTAGCCGCCTTGCTGGCGCCGAGGTGCCGATGATGGACGCCGCCCAGAGCCTGTTGCCACGCGCGGGCGCCGCCATGCCGGCCGGCGCCGGCCTGTGGCGCCGCTGGGAGGGGCCGACCTGGCTGGTGGCGGGCGGTATCTACGGCAGTTGGGTGCTGCTGCTGCTGCATTGGCAGGCAGTTCCCTGGCCGCTGGAGTCGCTGCTGGCTGCCTACATCCTGGCCTGGCATTTCTCCCTGCAGCATGAGGCGATCCACGGCTGGCGCAGCATTCCGCAGTGGCTGCGCACCGCCATGGTGTGGCCGCCCATCGGGGGCTGGTGGCCCTTCGAGATCTACCGCCGCAGCCACAGCCTGCATCACCGCAACAGCCTGCTGACCATTCCCGGCGAGGATACCGAGACGCAGTACCACAGCCGAGCGGCCTGGGCGGCCTATTCACCGCTATGGCGCGGCGTCTTGCTGTTCAACCAGACCATGCTGGGCCGGCTCACCGTCGGTCCC
>CAIMOR010000231.1 GCA_903843125.1 uncultured Rhodospirillales bacterium | reverse complement strand
CGGCGGCAGGCGTCGCCACCGGCGCGGCCGGCACCGCCATTGGCCAGGTGGCCGCGCCGGGCGGCAAGGACAGCGCGCATCAGGCGGCGGAAGGTGGAGGCGTGGTGTTGCTGGTCCACGCCGCCTCTCCGGAAAAGCGGGCGCAGGCGGAGGCGGTGATGCGTGCCTGCGGCGCGGTGCGCGTCTGGGAGCAGCAGCCTCAGGCTTAGGGTTTGTCAGATGCTCACGGAGAAGCCTGACGGCCCGGCCGGGATTTTTCGGTTGCTGTACACGCCGGTGCAGCCAGCGCTTGGCGCCCGAACCGGCACGGGGAAGTGCGATGACGGCGCGGCTCCAGGACTGGCGAGGTCAAGCGCCGACGGCGGCCACGAGCAACCCAAGCGGCTTCGGGCCGGGGGCGCACCCCCGGCCGGCGCCTCATAGCGGCTTGAGGTTGGCAGCGGCGGCCTTGCCGCGTTCCACCACCACGTCGTAGCTGACCTTCTGGTTCTCGTTCAGGCCGGCCAACCCGGCCTTCTGCACCGCCGTGATGTGGACGAACACGTCCTTGCCGCCATCCTGCGGAACAATGAAGCCGAAGCCCTTCGTTGCGTTGAACCACTTCACGGTGCCGATCGCCATGCGATGCACCCTCCTTGTCTCTCACGCACCGGCGCCGATCGCCCGTGCAACAGCCACCGGCTGGTTGCGGCTTGAAGGGCGCCCGGGGGAGACCGGAAGGCACGGCAAGGCGGCAGCGGATGGCTTCGCAAATGGGCGCAGATCGGTACGGCCAAGTCAAACATCTGGCGGTCACAAAAGCGCCAACGCCAGCGCCGCCACGGTTGCGAACGCCTGACGCAGAAAGGGGCGGCCCTTGCGGACCGCCCCCTTCCATTCGTTCGACAGGGTGGCTGGACTTAGAAGTCCATGCCGCCCATGCCGCCCATGTCGCCACCGCCGCCAGCCGGCGGACCCTTCTTCTCGGGACGGTCGGCCACCATGGCTTCCGTGGTGATCAGCAGCGACGCCACCGAGGCGGCATCCTGCAGCGCGGTGCGCACGACCTTGGTCGGGTCGATGATGCCGGCCGCGACCAGGTCCTTGTACTCGTCCTTCTGGGCGTCGTAGCCGAAGACGTAGTCGCTGGTGCGCAGCACTTCACCCGCGATCACCGCGCCGTCCTTGCCGGCGTTCTCGGCGATCTGCTTCAGCGGCGTCTGGATGGCGCGACGGATGATCTCGATCCCCACCTGCTCATCGTTGTTGGCGCCCTTCAGGTGGCCCAGGTTGGTCGAGGCGCGCAGCAGCGCAACGCCACCGCCCGGCACGATGCCTTCCTGAACCGCAGCGCGGGTCGCGTGCAGCGCGTCGTCGACGCGGTCCTTGCGCTCCTTCACTTCCACTTCGGTGCTGCCACCGACGCGGATGACGGCAACGCCGCCGGCCAGCTTCGCCAGGCGTTCCTGCAGCTTCTCGCGGTCGTAATCCGAGGTGGTCTCCTCGATCTGCGCCTTGATCTGCTCCACGCGGCCGGTGATCTGCTCCTTGGCGCCGGCGCCGTCGACGATCGTGGTGGTCTCCTTCTCGATGCGCACCAGCTTGGCGCGACCGAGCTGGGCGAGCGTCACGTTCTCGAGCTTGATGCCGAGGTCTTCGCTGATGACTTCGCCGCCGGTCAGGATGGCGATGTCTTCCAGCATCGCCTTGCGGCGGTCACCGAAGCCAGGCGCCTTCACGGCCGCGACCTTCAGGCCGCCGCGCAGCTTGTTGACCACCAGGGTGGCCAGGGCCTCGCCTTCGACGTCCTCGGCCACGATGATCAGCGGACGACCCGACTGCACCACGGCTTCGAGCAGCGGCAGCATCGGCTGCAGGCCGGACAGCTTCTTCTCGAAGATCAGGAGATAGGGGTTCTCCATCTCGACGATCATCTTCTCCGCATTCGTGATGAAGTACGGGGAGACGTAGCCGCGGTCGAACTGCATGCCCTCGACGACGTCGAGCTCGGTCTGGATCGACTTGGCTTCCTCGACGGTGATGACACCCTCGTTGCCAACCTTCTCCATCGCCTGCGCGATCATCTCGCCGATCTCGGTCTCGCCATTGGCGGAGATCGAGCCGACCTGCGCCACTTCGGCAGAGGTCGTGATCTTGCGGGTCTTGGCTTCCAGCTCGGCGACAACCGAGGCCACGGCCTTGTCGATGCCGCGCTTCAGGTCCATCGGGTTCATGCCGGCGGCGACGGCCTTGCAGCCCTCACGCACGATGGCCTGGGCCAGCACGGTCGCGGTGGTGGTGCCGTCGCCGGCCAGGTCGTTGGTCTTCGAGGCCACTTCGCGCACCATCTGGGCGCCCATGTTCTCGAACTTGTCGGCCAGCTCGATCTCCTTCGCGACCGTCACACCGTCCTTGGTGATGCGGGGCGCGCCGAAGCTCTTGTCGATGACCACGTTGCGGCCCTTGGGGCCCAGCGTCACCTTCACGGCGTCGGCCAGGATGTCCACGCCGCGCAGCATGCGCTCACGGGCGGAGGCGCCAAACTTGACGTCCTTAGCAGCCATTGTCTGTGTTCCTTCTACGTTGCCGAGCGGATCAGGCCAGGATGCCCATGATGTCGGACTCCTTCATGATCAGGAGCTCCTCACCATTGAGCTTCACTTCGGTGCCCGACCACTTGCCGAACAGGATGCGGTCGCCCGCCTTGACGTCGAGGGCGCGGAGTTCGCCCTTGTCGTTCAGGGTGCCGGAGCCGACGGAGATGACTTCACCTTCCTGCGGCTTTTCCTTGGCGGTGTCGGGGATGATGATGCCGCCCGCGGTCTTCTCTTCGGCCGTGACACGGCGGACGAGAACGCGGTCATGCAGGGGACGAAAGTTCATAAGGTGTCCTCTCCTGACGTCTTGGTTCAGGGTTTGCCTCCCATCCAGGCAGAGTACCCGCGGCCCGAAGGCCCGCTAGCACTCCCCCGAGAGGAGTGCCAGCGATCTACGGCGATTGGTGCGCGCCGTCAAGGTGATTGCAGCACTCACCGAGTGCGAGTGCCAATACGCTGATTACAAAGGTTTTTCTTGGCAGTGCGGTTCCCGCTCATGTCATGCTGCTGTCGCAAACCAAGGGGGAGGCACGCACGTCATCGGTCTCGTGACACGCGTTCCAGCGAGAAAAGGGGTTGCCCCGTGCTTCAGCATATCCTGCAGGATTATGTGCGCATTCCGGACTGGCGGCTGACCACGGCCGAAATCCTGTACCACCTGCCCGACCACCCTGGCGTGCTGCAGACCTTCGTCTGGCAGAAGTTGGACCGCGCCCCGGCCTTCCCGGAGCTGGAGCGGTTCCTGACGTTCTGGCGGCGCGAGATCGAAGGGCCGCTGCATTCGGTGCGGGTGGCGTCGGCGGCGTTGGTGAAGCCGGCCGAGCTGCGCTACGCGGGCGGGGAGTTCCGGCTGCACTGAAGCGGGGGCTGCGCGGCACGGTTCAGGCGGTTCGGTCCTGCGGCGCAGTACCCGCCGCCAGGCTTGCCCGCGGTTGCGTCGCGCGAAGCCGGCCCGGCCGTGATCATCCTGCCATCGCCTTCGCTGCCCGGTCGCGCCGCAGCAGCCAGAAGCCGATGCCGACCGAGACCACGAACAGCACGGCAGCCAGGCCGAGTTGCCATGCGCCATCCACGCGCACGCCCTTGCCCAGGAAGGCGAAGACAAGGGTCTGCGGCAGGTAGCCCAGGGCGCTGGCGGCCAGGTAGGGCAGGACGGCCACGCCGGCCATGCCGGCGAGCAGGTTCAGCGCCAGGTTGTTGCCCAGCGGCAGCAGCCGCAGCGCCAGGGTGGCGCCGAACGGGCTGGCCAGCAGGCTGTCGCGCAGCGGGCGCAGGCGGCGGCCAAAGCGGCCGGACATCCGGCGCTCCGCCCAGTCCCGCGCCACCAGCCGCGCCCAGTAGAAGCTCAGGCCGCACCCCGCAAGGGTGGCCAGCAGGGCCAGCAGCGTGCCGACCGCCACGCCGAAGGCGTAGGCACCGAGAAAGGCTACCGCCTGACGCGGCATGCCGACAGCGGTCAAGGCGCTGCCCATGGCCAGGAAGACCAGTTCGCCGGACAACCCCTGGCCGCGGACATGCAGGTCGACCCATTCGGTGCCGGGCGCGGCGCCGAAGGCGCGCAGCAACAGCCCGGCGGCGGCCAGGCCGGCAGCCATGACCAGCAACCTGACCGTGGCGGCGATGCGCGGCGTCATCGGTCGCCGCTGGCCGGGGCCACGTTTCGCTCGGCGGAGGCGTCGCCGTTCCGCTCGCCCGGGGCTTCGACTATCGGCCGTTTCCAGCGCCGCTGCAGCCAGATCACCCCGACCAGGTCGAAGAAGGCCACCGCCAGCCGGTCCAACGTGCCGTAGTTGGAAACCCCGCGGGTGCGGTGCCGGTGATTGACCGGCTCGCTGACCACCCGTCCCCCCTGCCGCAGCACCAGGGCCGGCAGGTAGCGGTGCATGTGGTCGAAGGCCGGCAACTGCAGGAACAGGGTGCGACGGAACAGCTTCAGCCCGCAGCCGGTATCCGGCGTGGCGTCGTGCAGCAGCGCCACGCGGATGCGGTTGGCGATGCGGCTCGACCGGCGCTTGACCCAGCTGTCGCGCCGGGTGGTGCGCCAGCCGGCCACCAGGATGTCGCCGCCTTCCCGGGTCGCCCGGGCCAGCAGGCGGGGGATATCGGCCGGGTCGTTCTGGCCGTCGCCGTCCAGCGTTGCGATCCATTCGCCGCGGGCGGCGCGGATGCCGGTGACGATGGCGGCGGACTGGCCGCAACTGGCCCGGTGGCGCAGCCAGCGCAGCGGCGCCTGCCGTGCGGCGGCGGCAAGCTCGGCGGAGGTTGCGTCGGTGGAGCCGTCATCCACATAGACGATCTCGTGCGGTACACCGGCCAGGGCGGCCTCGATCTCGGCCACCAGCGGGGCGATGTTCGGGGCCTCGTTGCGCACGGGCACGACGACCGAGACCAGCGGCGGGGCGCTGGCGGCCAGGACAGGTGACCCTTGGGGCGGTTCGGCGGGGATGGGCGGCATGCGGCCGGTGCGGTAGCAGCCCGGCCCAAGCCGGGCAAGCGCCGCCGCGGCCAATGTCCTGGCAATCCTTCATCCCGGCAAGGGTGCCGTCACCCTGAATGCAACCTATAGTGAGCGCCATGCCCTTCGATGCCCGCCCGCCCTCCGCTGATCGCAACTGCCGCCTGCTGGCCTGCTGGCTTCTGGCGGTGGCAGCCATGGTCTGGGCCATGGTGGCGCTGGGGGGCGCCACCCGGCTGACCGGGTCGGGCCTGTCGATCATGGAATGGGCGCCGTTCCGTGGCGCGCTGCCGCCCTGGACCGAGGCCGAATGGCAGCGGCTGTTCGGGCTGTACCGCACCATTCCGCAGTATGAGTTGGTCAATGCCGGCATCGACCTGGCTGGATTCAAGCAGATTTTCTGGCTGGAATGGGCGCATCGGTTGTGGGGGCGGCTGATCGGCCTGGCCTTCCTGCTGCCCCTGGTCTGGTTCGTCCTGAAGGGCATGGTGCCGCGCCGGCTGTTGCCGCGGCTGGGGGTGCTGTTCGTGCTGGGCGGCATGCAGGGCGCCATCGGCTGGTTCATGGTCGCCTCGGGCTTCGAGGCCGACCGTACCGCGGTTTCCGCCTATCGGCTGGTGGCGCATCTCGCCATGGCGCTGGGCCTGTACTCTGCCCTGGTCTGGACCGCGCTGGGGCTGCTGCGGCCGGCACCGCAAGCCCTGCCGCCAGGCGCGCGGGCGGTGCGCGGCGTGGCGCATGCGGCGGCGGCGCTGCTGCTGCTGGCGATGCTGGCCGGCGGCTTCGTGGCTGGGCTGAAGGCCGGCTTCAGCTACAACAGCTTCCCGCTGATGGACGGGCGCCTGGTGCCGGCTGGTTATGCCGACCTCTCGCCCTGGGTGCGGAACTGGTTCGAGAATATTCCTGCCGTGCAGTTCGACCATCGGCTGCTGGCGACACTCGGCGGGTTGGCGGGGCTGGCGGCAGCCGGGCTGGGCTGGCAGCGGCTGCCGGCCGGGCTCGCGCGGCGGGCGGCGCTGGGGTTGGGGGCCGCGGTGGCGCTGCAATACGCGCTGGGGGTGGCAACGCTGCTGCTGGTGGTGCCGGTCTGGCTCGGTACGCTGCACCAGGCGACGGCAGTGCTGGTGCTGACCATGGTGTTGGTGCTGCTGCACGCGTTGCGTCGGCCTGGGAAGGGGGCGGGGATGATGGCCGAAAGGGCCGCGGGCGCCATGGCGGCGCGACCGGCGACGGAGTGGCCGCAGCCATGAACGACCTGTCCGGCAACCCGTCGATGCTCGACCAGGTACTGGAGGCACTGCCCTGCCCGGTCTGGGCCTATGACGCGGAGCTTCGGCTGGCCTTCGCCAACGCCACGGCCTGGAGCGTGGTCGGCGACGACTCGCGCCTGCCCTTGGGCACCCCCTTCGCCGAGGTGCTGGCGCTGCTGGCGCATCGAGGGCTGCTCGGCAGCGGCGCGCCGGAACCGCTCATCAAGGGATTCCTGGCGCTGGACCGCAGCCGGCCGATGCATCGCCTGGTACGGCAGGCCGATGGCCGGGTGCAGGACGTCTTCAGCGTGCCGCTGCCGGGCGGCGGCTTCGTGAACATGGCGTCCGACGTTACCACCCTGACCCGCGCCGGCGAGGAAGCCGAGGTGCTGGCGCGCCGGCTGGAGGATGTGCTGCATCGGCTGCACGCCGGGCTGGCGGTGTATGATACCGACCATCGGCTGGTGCTGAACAATGTCGCCTATGAGCGGCTGCTGGGCCTGCCACGCGGGCTGCTGCCGAAGGGGACCAGCTACCCCGACCTGCTGCGCGAACTGGTCCGGCGCGGCGAGTTTGCCAATGCCGACCCGGCGGCGGTGGTGGCGGATAGGATGGCGGTGGATCGCACCAGGCCGGCCCGGCAGGAGCGGGAGCGACCGAACGGCCGGATCCTGCAATTCGAGAGCCAGCCGGCGGCGGAAGGTGGCTGGTTGGTGGAGGTGACCGACATCACCGCCGTGAAGCGGGCCGAGGACGAGGCCCGCGCCCGCGCCGCGCTGCTGGATGGCGTGCTGGAAAGCCTGCCGCTCGGGGTGCTGGTGGTGGGGCCGGACGAGCGGGTCCGCCTGGTGAACGGCAGTTATGCCAGGTTCCTGGCCGAAGCCGGCGTGGTGGCGGTGCCCGGCGAGACACGCCAGGCGTTGGCCCTGCGCCTGGCCGAGGCCGGCGACTACGGCCCGGGCGAGCCGGCCGCGCTGGTCGCCGCGCATCTGCAGCGGCAGGACGGGGTCCCCGGCGTGCACCGGCGGGTGCGCGCGAACGGCCAGGTGGTGGAGGCCCGCCACGGCCGGCTGCCGGATGGCGGCCATGTGCAGGTGGTGGCCGACATCACCCTGCTGCACCAGGCGCAGGCCGAGGCCTCGCAACGTGCCGCGCTGATGCAGTTGATGCTGGACAGCATGCGCCACGGCATTGCGCTGTTCGACGCCGAGCGCCGGCTGATCACCGCCAATGCGCTGGCGGCGCGGCTGATCGGGGTGCCGGCGGCGGCGATGCATCCCGGGGTAACCCTGGCCGAGCTGCGGCAGTTGCAGTTGGCGCAAGGCGAGTTCGGCAGTGCCGAGGAAGCCGCCTCGCTGGTCGCGGTCTCCAACCAGCACGACCGGCTGAAGCCTTACCGCTACACCCGGCGGCGGCCGGACGGCACCATTCTCGACATCGCTTCCGACCCGACACCGGGCGGCGGCTTCGTCCGCACCTATACCGACATCACGGCGCGCGCCCAGGCCGAGGCCGAGGCGCGCCAGCAGGCGGCGACGCTGCAGGCGCTGCTGGACAACATGCGGCTCGGCATCACGCTGTTCGGGCCGGACCATCGAGTGGTGGCAAGCAATGCGCTGTCGGCTTCGATGGCCGGACTGCCGCCCGAAGCGCTGCGCCCCGGCGCCCTGCTGGAGGACCTGACCCGTGCGCAGCAGGCCTCCGATGCCGCCGGCGACGTTGCGCTCAGCACCGCGCTGGCCGAGCGCGCCATGGCGCAGGACCGGCGCCAGCGGCTCAGCCACACCCGCCCCACCGCGGATGGCCGGCTGCTGGAGGTCCGGTCCGACCCGATGCCCGATGGCGGCTTCATCATCTCCCACAACGACATCACGCCGCTGGCGCGGGCCGAGGCGGAAGCGCGGCAGCGTGCCGCCACGCTGCAGGCGGCGCTGGACAGCATGCGCCACGGCATCGCCATGTTCGGGCCGGACCAGCGGCTGATCGTGGCGAATGCGCTGGCCGCGACGCTGACCGGGCTGCCGCCGGACAAGCTGCACGCTGGCGCCTCGCTGACCGAACTGATCGAGGCCCAGGTCGCCCTGGGCGAGTTCGGTGACGCGGCCGCAACCGACCGCCATCGGGCGATCGCCGCCGAGCGCGAGCCCGGCCGGCCGTTCCGCTACACCCGAGAGCGGTCGAACGGCAGCATCATCGAGGTGGTTTCAGACCCGACCGCCGATGGCGGCTTCGTCATCACCTACACCGACATCACCGCGCGGGCCCGGGCGGAGGCCACGGCGGCGCAGCATGCCCGCGACCTGCAGGTGATGCAGGACCACATGCGCCACGGCATCGGCATGTACGGGCCCGACCGGGTGATGCGGACCGCGAATGCGCTGTTCCGCGACCTCTGCGGCCTGCCGCCCGAGACCGTGATGGTCGGGCGGACCTATGCCGACCTGGTGCGGGCGCAGCGCGACTGCGGGGTGTTCGGTGCCGATCCCGACCAGGCGGCGGCGATCGAGCGCGACATGAACGGGCTGGACCGGTCGCAGCTGATCCACCACCTGCGGCACTGGCCGGATGGCCGGATCATGGAGATCACCTCGGAGCCGACCGAGGATGGCGGCTTCGTGATCTGCATCTCCGACATCACCGCATTGGCCAGGGCGCAGCGCGAGGCGCAGTTGCGGGCCGACCTGCAGCAGGCGATGCTGGACAACATCCAGCACGGCATTGCGCTGTACGGGCCGGACCGGCGACTGCGCATCGCCAACCGGCTGGCCGGCCCCGGCGTGGGCCTGCCCGACCTGACGCGCCGCCCGGGCGACAGCTTCGACGAGCTGGTCGAAGATCAGCGCCGGGAGGGCGCCTTTGGCCCGGAGCCGCAGGCCACCGCCACGGCGGCGGCGGTGGTGGCGCTGGACCGCAACCAGCGCCATCGCTACCTGCGCCACCTGCCGAACGGCAGCGTCATCGAGGTTGCCTCGGCGCCGACGCCGGATGGCGGCTTCGTCATCACCCATTCCGACATCACGGAACTGGAGCGCGCGCGAGCCGAGGCGCAGCGCCGCGCCGCCCTGCTGCAGGCCATGCTGGACAACGTGCAGCACGGCATTGCGGTGTACGACGCCGACGGGCTGTTGCTGACCGCCAACCGCCTGGCCGCCGAGTATTGCGGGCTGCAGCCGGGGGAAATGGTCCCCGGCACGCCACAGCGGCTGCTGCTGCAGATGCAATACGAACGTGGCGCCTTCGGCACCGG
>CAIMOR010000230.1 GCA_903843125.1 uncultured Rhodospirillales bacterium | reverse complement strand
CTGTTCCTCGCCATCCAGCACCCCGGCGAGGAGCGCGGCAGCACCTACGAGGCGCCGACCACCCGCTGGCCGGACTTCGCCCCGGGCGTGCCGCCGCGGCCCTCGGTCATCGCCATCGTCAGGAAGGACGGCGGCGTGATCGGCGGCTGAACCGCAGCCCCGCACCCCGCCGGATGCGGCGGGGCGGCAGCCGCTTCAATGCGCCGCGCGGTACTGCAGCGCCGCGCGCATCGCGGTGGCGATGGCGGCGCAGGCGCGGCCGCAATCCCGCCGCCCGGCCTCGTCCCGCGCCATGCCGATGGCGCCCAGCGCCGCCTGCAGCGCCGGGGCCGTGGGCGGCAGGTCCAGCCGCAGGCGGGTCTCGGCCAGGCCAAGCTGGGCCAGCGCGGCAGTATAGTGGTCGGCCCGGCAGTCGTGGTCGGCGGCCAGCAGCATGGCCACGGCCGGCAGGGCAGGGTGCGGCCCGAACTGGGCAATCACCTCCTCCAGCATGCTGTCCGGCGGTCGCGGGTCGTGGCTGTGGTCGGGGCCATGGTGCATGTGCGGCGCCAGGGCGTTGGGCAGCACCAGGTCGAGGAAGGGGTGGCGGCTTGTGGGCATGGCGGATACCTCCGACAGGAACGCTGCGCCACGCGGCGTGGCGCGACGGCCGGCGCAGGGATGAAACGCGCGACATCGGGGTAAAGGTCCCGTTGCCGGTCGGCCCTCAATGCGTGGTCTGGTCCTGCAGCAGCGCGAAGATCGCGGTGCCGATCGCGGCGGCGCAATGCGCCCGGTCCCCCTCCGCCGCATCCTGGCGCGCCACCTGCATCGCGGCCGAGGCGCGGGCCTGCTCCGGGCCGGTCTGGTCCAGCGCCGGGTGGTTGGCTGCCAGGCTGAGCAGGATGGTGGCCAAACCCAGGCGGCCGGTGCGGCATTCCCGGTCGGCCGCCACCAGCAGCATGACCAGCGGCAGCGCGGGGTGGCCGCCGTGCTCGGCCAGGATTTCCGCCAGCAGCCGATGCGCGGGCGGGCGGCGCTCGGCTTCCGGCGCGAACAGGCCGAGGAACGGGTGGTGTCGGTGCGGCATGGGTTGTGACCCTCCGGCGCCGACCATCGGCCAGCACGCGTTGCCGCAGGCACCGCTGGCGATGAAACCTGCGACAGCGGCGGTTACACCCGGGTTACCGCACCCGCCAGTCGGTCACCCAGTGGCTTGAGGCGTCCTGGTGCCCGGTCGGCCGCACGCCCTCGAGCCAGCTTGGCCAGACATGCGCGTCCGAGCGGAAGTAGAGCGGCAGGCTCGGCAGGTCCCGCGCGTAGATCTCCTGCAGTCGGCGCCACAGCACGCGGCGCTTCTCCAGGTCCAGCTCCTGCGGCAGCGCCTCCAGCAGCGCGTCCATCTCGGGGTTGGCGTAGCCGGTGCTGTTCTGGCCGGACCAGTTGCGCGCGGCCGAGGGGATTTCCTCGGAATGCAGCGTGGTGCGCGGCACGTTCTCGGGCGCCGAGATCCAGGCATACATCGCCAACCCGGTGTAGCGCCGGTGCGAGACGGTCTCGCCGAAGAACACCCGCGGCGTCTCGTTCCGGATGCGCGTCTCGATGCCGACCTGGCGCCACATGCTGGCGAGCACCTGCTGCACCTGCTCCCGCCCGCGATTGCCGGCGGTGGTCATCAGCTCCAGCTGGAAGCGATCGCCGGCCGCGTTGCGCCGCACGCCGTCCGGGCCGCGGGGGAAGCCGGCCTGGTCCAGCAGCGCATTGGCGCGGGCGGGGTCGTAGGGGTATTGCGGCAGGCCGTCGGCATGCACGCCGTCCAGTGGATTGACCAGGCTGTCGGCGACGCTCTGCTTGCCCTCGAACAATCGCGCCACGATCTGCGCCCGGTCGGCGGCGTGCAGCAGTGCCTGGCGCACGCGCACATCGGCCAGGAACGGGTTGTCCAGCCGCACATCCAGGTGCTCGAAGATCAGCCCGGGCCGATAGGCGAAGCGGAAGCGCCGGGGGAACGAGGTTGCGGCGCGGCGCTCCAGGCTGGCGGCCTGTTCCACCGGCAGGCCGAGCTCGCCGGCGATCATGTCCACCTGGCCGGCCAGCAGCTGGGCTTCCAGCGCGGCGGTGTTCTCCACGGTGCGGATGGTGATGCGGCGGAAGGCCGGCGCCGGGCCGTTCCAGTGCTGGTTGCGTTCCAGCACCACGCCGCTGCCAGGGGTTACGGCGGCGACGCGATAGGGCCCGTTCCACAGCCCGGGGTTGGTTGTCTCGGTATCGAAGGCGGTGCGGCTGCGGTAGCCGCGCGGGTCGCCCTGCCAGCGCTCCCGGTCCAGCTGGGCCGGCAGCGGCTGGAACTCGCCCATGCTGGCGACGTCGTAGGTGACCTTGTCCTGGTGCAGCACCACGGTGCGGGCGTCGACGATATCGAGCGCATAGCTGCTGCGGTAGAACTCGGCCGGGCCGAAGCCGGTCTCGGTGCTGCGGCCGGCTTCCCAGGCGAAGCGCAAATCCTCGGCCGTCACCGGCCGGCCATCCGCCCAGGCGGCGCCGGCGCGCAGCCGGTAGGTCAGGCGGATGCCGGGCTTGCCATCGGGCGTCGTCTCCCGCGCCGCCAGGCCGTTCTCCAGCGTCGGCAGCGTCTCGCACAGCAGGCAGGTCAGGTGCCAGTCGGCGTCGTAGACGGTCAGCGGCTGCAGCGTGAAGCCTTCGACATAGGCCTTGGCGGCCATCGGCTCGATGTTCGGGTGCCAGGTGGCGGGGTACTGGGTGATGCCGATGGTCAGCGTCTCATGCGCGGCCGGCTGGGCGCTGGCCGGCGCGGCCAGCGCGAGCAGCAGCGCGAGGGACGCCGCCGGCGGCCTCATTCCTCCGCCTTCACCTCGGCCGTGCTGCCGATGCCACCATGCGCCTTGGACCAGCCCACCGGGTCCTCCAGGAACTTGCGGACCTCCACCATCGCGGTGTCGCTGAAGTAGGGGCGCTCGCGGCACACCTCCAGCACGTCCCACCAGGTGGCCAGGTGATGCAGGTTCAGCCCCATCTCCTTCATCTTCTCGAAGCTGCCCGGGAAGACGCCGTAGTAGAACACCACGAAAGTATGGTTGCAGATCGCCCCGGCATCCCGCAGCGCATTGGCGAAGCGGATCTTGGAGGCACCGTCGGTGGTCAGGTCCTCCACCAGCAGGGTGTTCTTGCCCACCGGCACCTCGCCCTCGATCAGGGCGTTGCGGCCGAAGCCCTTGGGCTTCTTCCGCACATAGGCCATCGGCGCCAGCAGGCGGTCGGCGATCCAGGCGCCGAACGGGATGCCGGCGGTCTCGCCGCCCACCACCGATTCGATCGTCTCGTAGCCGATGTGGCGCTGGATCTTCTCCACGCCCAGGTCGCAGATCTGCTTGCGGGCGCGGGGGAAGGAGATGATCTTCCGGCAGTCGATGTACACCGGGCTCTTCCAGCCACTGGTAAAGGTGTACGGCTCCTCCGGACGGAAGTTGACCGCCTTGATCTCAAGCAGGATGCGCGCGGTGGTCAGGGCGGCGTCGCGGTCCCAGTCGGAAGCGTGTGTGGCGGCCATGGGGCTTTCCTCAACTATCTCGGGCGTTCGTAATCGCAGGGCGGCGGGTAGTCCATGACCGAGCCACGGGTCTGGGTGCTGGCCGACCCGCGCGCCGGCACGGCGGCCCAGGCGCTGGGCATCGCCGAGGCCTTATGCGAACCGCTGGCCGAGCCGTACCGCGTGCTGCCGCTGGGCTGGAGCCGCTGGGCCAGCCTGCCCCTGGCCTGGCCAACGCTGGCCGGGCTGACGGACGAGGCGCGCGCCGGCTTCGTGCCGCCCTGGCCCCGGCTGGTGATCTCGGCCGGGCGCCGGGCCGCGCCGGCGGCGCTGTGGCTGGGCCAGCGCGGCGCGGCGACGGTGCAGGCGATGCGGCCGGGCTTCGGCGCCAAGCGGTTTTCCCTGCTGGTGCTGGGCGAGCACGACCAGCCGCGGCCGGCGGCCAATGTGCTGCGCATCCTCGGCGCCACGCACCGGCTGGCGCCGGCCCGGCTGGCGGCGGCGCGGGCCAGTTGGGCGGAGCTTGAAGCCCTGCCGGGGCCGCGGGTGGCGCTGCTGCTGGGCG
>CAIMOR010000229.1 GCA_903843125.1 uncultured Rhodospirillales bacterium | reverse complement strand
GGGCGACCTGAACGCCGACGGCAAGGCCGACATCCTGTGGTTCAACACCAGCGGCCAGCTGTGGGAATGGACCATGAATGGCGGGCAGATCGCCTCCCAGGGCAGCGTCGGCTGGGTCACCTCCGACTGGCACGTGGTGGGGGCGTAGCGGCCGGCCGGTAGAGTCGGGAGCAAGCTTCCCCGACAAGCGATCGCCGATGCTTGCCGGGTCGGCCGCGCGGCGCTGGGGCTGATGCTTCTCTGGCGTCGCGGCCGTGTCTTGTTGCTGGTCCGGCGCGGCGAAGGCGCGCGGACCTTGGCTTCCTCGACGTGCGGGACGGGCCCGAAGCGCCACGCCCCGTCCCTGGCAAGGCGGGACCCTGACTGGGCACTGGGATGACCTTCTGCCTTGGGCGTCAGTGCTGAAACTGCGCTTCAACGGCGCGCGGTATCCGCGATGTATAGCTGCTGCTGCATTTCAAATCGGAGCGGGTCGGGTATCGACGCGAGCGAGCGCATCGTGACCGAGTTACTGCCGCACGGATTCCGATATGCCACGCTGCGCTTCGGCTTCGGCCATGCCGCACGCTGGGCCTGGCGCGCTCTACCCCGGGCCGCCAGTCAATACGGCGAGCCTATGAGGCGCCGCTGACCGAGGCAGTGGTGCGGCTGGCGGGCGAGTACGGTCGCTATGGCTACAGGCGGATCATAGCGCTGCTGTGGGCCTCGGGCTGGCGGGTGAACGCCAGGCAGGTGGAGCGCCTGTGGCGACGCGAGGTGCTGGCTTGGACTGCTTCCGAGTGTCGCACAGCTATGCTACACTATCCTCTGTTCGAAGCGCCGAACTGCGGACTTTTCAAGTGTTTACCGCTCCCGCTTTGGGGGTCCAGGTCCCCCAGCCAACCTTCGCGGCCCGCAAGGGAAATCAGGTAGTTAGGTGATCGCGCCAACCCCCGTCCCGAGGGTGCGCCGCCTGTGTCACACACCTGTACCACACTGCCTGTGGAAATTGCGCCCCCGGCCTGCGCCTCACCTCGGCGGCGGCCCCCGGCTCTCCACCTGTTGCGGCGGCTCGACGGCTGGTATTGGTCGCGCCGGATGCCACGCCGGGGTGGAGGCACCGATGCAAAACAGCATCCAATATTTCTTCGGCTATCATTGAGCACCCAGGACCGGCGGGCTGCGCGCGCCCTTGCGCTGCAGCTGGACGCGGGCGTCGAGAGGTGCCTTGCCATGACGCCGCCCGTCACCCCCGCCGTCCTGGGCCTGACGCCCACCGCCTTCGCCCACACCCTGCGCGACCTGGTGTCCGTCGTCGAATGCTTTGAGACAGCGGGGTCGTTTGGCTAGCGGAGGCTCTGGCCCATCTGGTGGTGAGGCTATGCGGCGCGCTGCTGATGGAGCAAGCGGCGTTGCTGGATGGTCTGCCGCTTGATGCGTTCGCGGTCGAGCAGGATGGTCTGGGCGCGGCCGAAGTAGACGTCGGCCGGGGTAAGGTTGCGCAGGCTCTCGTGGTAGCGCTGGTGGTTGTAGTGGTCGATGAAGGCTGCGACCTGGGCTTCGAGATCGCCGGGCAGGCGGTAGTGCTCGAGCAGGACGCGATTCTTCAAGGTTTGGTGCCAACGCTCGATCTTGCCCTGGGTTTGCGGATGG
>CAIMOR010000228.1 GCA_903843125.1 uncultured Rhodospirillales bacterium | reverse complement strand
GATACCCCGGCGCGCCAGGCCATCGTGATCGACTTCGATACCGACACGGTGCTGCTGGAGAAGAACGCGGACGAGCGCATGGCGCCGTCCTCGATGTCCAAGCTGATGACGCTGTACATCACCTTCCAGCGGCTGAAGGAAGGCAAGCTGCAGCTGAGCCAGGAACTGCCGGTGACCGCCCGCGCCCGCAACATGGGCGGCAGCCGCATGTTCGTGGAGATCGGCAGCACGATCTCGGTGGAGAACCTGATCCACGGCGTCATCGTGCATTCCGGCAACGACGCCTGCGTGGTGCTGGCCGAGGGCATTGCCGGCAGCGAACAGCAATTCGCCGATATCGCGACCCAGACCGGCCGCCAGATCGGGCTGACCGGCAGCACCTTCCGCAATGCCACCGGCTGGCCGGACCCGGAACACCGGATGACCACGCGCGACCTGGCCCGGCTGGCCAAGCGGCTGATCCTCGACTTTCCCGAGGACTACCATTTCTTCAACCAGCGCAGCTTCACCTGGAACAACATCACCCAGCAGAACCGCAACCCGCTGCTGGAGCGCACCCCCGGCACCGATGGCCTGAAGACCGGCCATACCGAGGAAGGCGGCTACGGCCTGGTGGCCAGCGCCAAGCGCGGCGACCGTAGGCTGATCCTGGTGGTGAACGGCTTGGCGAGCATGCGCGCCCGCGCCGAGGAACCCGACCGGCTGATGGAATGGGGCTTCCGCGAGTTCGAGAACGTGGTGCTGTTCAAGACCGCCGAGGTGGTGGAGGAGGTGCCGGTCTGGCTCGGCGCGCGGCCGACCGTGCCGCTGATCTTCGGTGGCCGCGAAGGGCGCGACCTGGTGGTGACGCTGCCGCGCAGCTGGCGGCGCAACCTGACCGCCAAGGTGCGCTACGACACGCCGATTCCGGCTCCGGTGCTGAAGGGCCAGGAACTCGGCCGGCTGGAGATTGCCGGGCAGGGGGTGGCGACCATGTCGCTGCCGCTGCTGGCGGGCGCGGATGTCGAGCGGCTGGGCATGATGGGGCGCATCCCCAAGGTCATCGGCCGCTGGATGGGGTCGTGACGGCGGGCAAGAAGATCGCGTCGCCCGGCAATGGGCGCTTCATAACGCTGGAAGGCGGCGAGGGCGCCGGCAAGAGCACCCAGGCGCGGTTGCTGGCCGCCGCCTTGGCGGCCGAGGGGCTGCCGGTATTGCCTACCCGTGAACCCGGCGGCTCGCCCGGTGCCGAGGCGGTTCGCGGCCTGCTGCTGGGCGATGCGGTGGCCAAGTGGGACGGCGTGGCCGAGTGCATGCTGCACTTCGCGGCGCGGCGGGAACATGTGGTGGCGACGATCCGCCCGGCGCTGGCCGCCGGCACGTGGGTGGTCTGCGACCGCTTCGCCGACAGCACGCTGGCCTACCAGTGCTTCGGCCAGGGTGTGGCACGCAGCGTGTGGGACCGGCTGGCCGAGGTGGCGCTGGAAGGGCTGCGGCCGGACCTGACCCTGGTGCTGGACATTGCGCCGGAGCACGGCCTGGGCCGGGCCATCGCTCGCGGCGACGCCAACCGCTACGAGCGGCTGGACAGCGATTTCCATGCCCGGGTCCACGCCGGCTTCCGCGCCATTGCCGCGGCCGAGCCGGAGCGCTGCGTGCTGCTGGATGCGACCGATACCGAAGCCGGCGTGGCGGCGGCCATCCTGCGCACCGTGCGTGCGCGCTTCGCCCTGGGCAGCGCCGGGTGAGCCTGCCGCCGGAACCGCGCGCCAACGCGGAACTGGTCGGCCACGACGACGCCGCGACCACGCTGATGCAAGCGGCACTGTCGGGCCGGCTGCACCATGCCTGGCTGATCGCCGGCCTGCCCGGCGTTGGCAAGGCGACGCTGGCGTTCCGCTTCGCCCGCTGGCTGTTGGCGGGCCTGCCGCCGCCCGTCAGCGGCCAGGCGCCGCTTTACCTGGCGCCCGAGCACCCGGTCTTCCGCCGCATCAACGCCGGTGCGCATGCGGACCTGTTCACCATGCAGGCCAATACCGGCGACAAGGGCAAGAAGGAGATCCTGCGCGCCGAGGACGCCCGCGCCGCGGTGCGCTTCCTGTCCTTCACCTCGGCCGAGGGCGGCTGGCGCTGCGTCGTCATCGACGAGGTTGAGCGCGCCGACAGCCTGACCGTGCCCAACATATTGCTGAAGACGCTGGAGGAGCCGCCGCCGCGCACCGTGCTGCTGATGACCTCCAGCGCGCCGGACCGCCTGCTGCCCACCATCCGCAGCCGCTGCCGCCGGCTGGACCTGCACCCGCTGGCCGAGGACGCGATGGCCGGGCTGCTTGGCCGCTGGCTGCCCGAGCTGGATGGCGACCAGCGCGCCAGGCTGGCCCGCATTGCCGATGGTGCGCCAGGCCGGGCGCTGACCCTGGCGGAAGCCGAGGGCCTGGAGCTGCAGGACCTGGTGGAGAAGGTGCTGGGCGCGCTGCCGGCGCTGGAGCCGCGCCAGGCCATGGCGGTGGCGGACCGCGTGGCTGGCCGGCGAGACCCGGGAGCCATGCCGACCTTCTTCGCGCTGCTACGGCGCGCCCTGGCGGCGGCGACGCGGCAGGCGGCGCGGGACGGGCAGGGCGCGGGTTTCGTCACCGCCCGTTCGCTTGCCGAGTGGTCGGTGCTGTGGGATAGGCTGGGCCGCCTGGCGGATGAGACGGAACGGCTGAACCTGGACCGCAAGCAGGCCGTGCTGACGGGGCTTTCCTGGCTCTCCGCGCGCTGAAAGAAAGCCGCAATGTCAACGTATTACTACACGACGCCAATCTACTACGTGAACGACAAGCCGCACATCGGCCACGCCTATACCAGCCTCGCGACCGATGTGCTGGCGCGCTGGAAGCGCCTGGCCGGGCATGAGGTGTTCTTCCTCACCGGCACCGACGAGCACGGCCAGAAGGTGGAGAAGGCGGCGCAGGATGCCGGCATGGACCCGCAGGCCTTCACCGACCAGGTGAGCCAGAGCTTCCGTGACCTGGCCGTGGCGATGGGCTTCTCCAACGATGACTTCATCCGCACCACGGAACCGCGGCACAAGGCGGCCTGCCAGGCGCTGTGGACCGAGTTGGCCGGGCGCGGCGAGATCTACCTGGGCGCCTACGAGGGCTGGTACGCCGTGCGCGACGAGGCCTTCTACGGCCCGGACGAACTGACCGAGCGCGACGGGGTGAAGTACGCGCCATCAGGCGCCCCGGTGGCCTGGGTGAAGGAGCCCAGCTACTTCTTCCGCCTGGGCAAGTGGCTGCCGGAGTTGCTGCGCCGCTACGACCTGCCGGAGGGACACCCGGAGCGGATCGACATTGCGCCCGAGAGCCGGCGGAAAGAGGTGAAATCCTTCATCCAGCAAGGCTTGAAGGACTTTGCCGAGACGCCGCAGAAGCTGGACCTCAGCATCTCCCGCACCTCCTTCACCTGGGGCGTGAAGGTGCCTGGGGACGAGGCGCATGTGATGTACGTGTGGCTGGATGCGCTGACAAACTACATCACCGCCTGCGGCTATCCCGATGATTCTTCGGCAAGATGGAAGTTCTGGCCGGCCGATGTCCACTTCGTCGGCAAGGACATCGTGCGGTTCCACACCATCTATTGGCCGGCCTTCCTGATCGCGGCCGGGTTGCCGCCGGCCCGGCGAGTGTTCGCCCATGGCTGGTGGACCAACGAAGGGCAGAAGATCAGCAAGAGCCTGGGCAACGTGATCGACCCGCTGGCGCTGGTAGAGGAATATGGCCTGGACCCCGTGCGCTACTTCCTGCTGCGGGAAGTGCCGTTCGGGCAGGATGGGGATTTTTCCAAGGCGGCGCTGGCGCGGCGGCTGAACGGCGAGTTGGCCGATGCGCTGGGCAACCTGGCAAACCGGACGCTTTCGCTGATCCAGCGTAATTGCGGCGGGGTGCTGCCGGCGGCGGCGGCGCGGACCGAAGCCGATGCGGCCCTGTTTGCCAGCGTGGACGCGCTGGTCGCCGGCGTGGAGGCCCAACTGGAGCAGCAGGCCTTCCACCTGGCGCTGGAGACCGTGATGGCCGCGGTGCGGGAGGCCAATGGCTACATCACCGTGCAGGCCCCTTGGGCGCTGAAGAAGACCGACCTGGCCCGGATGAACGACGTGCTGCGGCACCTGCACACGGCGATGCGTGCCTATGCCACCGTGCTGCAGCCCTTCATGCCCGCCACCATGGCCGCCATGCTGGACCAGTTGGGCGTCCCCGCCGACCAGCGCAGCTTCGCCGCCCTGGCCACGCCGCTGCCCGCCGGCACCGCGCTGCCGCCGCCGGCGCCGCTGTTCCGCAAGTTCGAGGCCGCCTGATGCTGGTCGACAGCCATTGCCACCTCGACTACTTCACCGAGGCCGAGATCGAGGACATCGTCGGCCGCGCCCGCGCCGCCGGGGTTGGCCGAATGGTCACCATCGGCACCCGCTATGCCCAGGCAGACCGCGTGAAGCAGATTGCCGAGCGGTTCTCGGACGTGCTGGGCACCGTCGGCATCCACCCGCACAACGCCGGGGAGGGGGAACTGCCCACGGTGGAGCAACTGGTCGCGCTGGCCGACCACCCCAAGGTCATCGGCATCGGCGAGACCGGGCTGGACTACTTCTACGACAAGGCGCCGCGCGCGGCGCAGGCAGAAAACTTCCGCCGGCATATCCGCGCCTGCCAGGTCACCGGCCTGCCGCTGGCCATCCATGCCCGGGCGGCGGATGAGGATGTGGCGCAGATCCTGGTCGAGGAGCGCGCCGCCGGCGGCGACTTTGCCTTCCTGCTGCACTGCTTTTCCAGCGGGCGCGAACTGGCCGAGAAGGCCATCGCCATGGGCGGCTACCTCAGCTTCTCGGGCATCCTGACCTTCCCGAAGTCGCCCGAGATCCGCGAGATCGCGGCCGACATGCCGGCCGACCGCCTGCTGGTGGAGACCGACAGCCCCTACCTCGCCCCGGTACCGCTGCGCGGGAAAAGATGCGAGCCGGCCTATGTCGCCCATACCGCCAAGGTGCTGGCGCAGGTGAGGGGGGTGGGCCAGGCCGAGGTGGAGGCGCTGACCACGGCCAATTTCTTCCGGCTGTTCCAGAAGGCGGCGTGATGCTGAAGGTCACCCTGCTCGGCACCGGGGGCTCCGGCGGCGTGCCGCTGCTCGGCGGCGCCGAGGGCCAGGGCGACTGGGGTGATTGCGACCCGACCGAGCCACGCAACCGCCGCAGCCGCACCAGCTGCGTGGTGGAGGGGCCGGACGGCCGGCGGCTGCTGATCGATGCCGGGCCGGACCTGCGCCAGCAATTGCTGGCGGCGCGCATCGGCAAGGTCCACGCGCTGGTGCTGACCCATGCCCATGCCGACCACATCATGGGCATCGACGACCTGCGCCAGGTCAACCGCAACATCGGCGATACGCTGGACTGCTACGGCACCAGGACCACGCTGCTGAAGGCGGAGGATCGCTTCGACTACGCCTTCCGCCCGGCCACGCCGCCGCTGTTCTTCCGCCCGGCGCTGGAGCCGCGGCGGGTGGACTACGACCAGCGCTTCGAGGCCGCGGGCCTGCCGGTGACGGTGTTTCGCCAGGACCATGGGGTGATGGACACGCTCGGCGTCCGCGTCGGTGGCTTCGCCTACAGCACCGACGTGGTGCTGATCCCCGAGGAAAGCATGCCGCAGCTGCAGGGCCTGGATACCTGGGTGGTCGGCTGCTTCCAGCTGCGGCCGCACAATGTCCACGCCAACCTGGACAAGGTGCTGGAGTGGGTGGCGCGGCTGCGGCCACGGCGGACGGTGCTGACCCATATGGGGCCGGCGATGGACTACCGGCAGCTTGGCGCCATGCTGCCGCCGGGCATCGAGGCCGGCTACGACGGCATGGTGCTGGAGGTGGCGGCCGCCTGAAGCCGCGCCGCGTTGGCGAAGGCGCGGATCGGCAGCACGGCGCGGCGGCCACGCACCGCCAGCTGGTGCGGCTCCCCGGCCAGGTCCAGGCCGGCGGTGGCCAGCACCGCCTCGCTGACCACCAGCTCCGCACCGTATTGCTTGCAGGCCGCTTCCAGCCGGCTGGCGGTGTTCACCGCGTCGCCGATCGCGGTCAGGCCGACCGTGCGGCCATGGCCGAGCATGCCGAGGATGACCGGGCCGAGGTGCATGCCGATGCCGATGCGCAGGGCTTCGCCCAGTTCATCCTGCATGGCCTGGTTCATTGCCGTCAGCTTCAGGGACATGGCCTGGGCGGCCGCCATCGCGGCGCGGCAGGCGGCAGCCTCGTCGGGCGGGCCCTCGGTGCCGAACAGCGCCATGACGCCGTCGCCGATGAACTTGTCGACGACGCCGCCGGCTTCCTCCACCGCTTCGCCCATGGCGCGGAAATAGCGGTTCAGCAGGTGGACCACGTCGAAGGGCAGCCTGGCCTCGGACATCCGGGTGAAGTCCCGCAGGTCGACGAAGGCGATGACGATGCTGCGTTCCTCCCCCATCAGGCGCGGCGCGCGGAAGCGCAGCAGCGCGCTGGCGGGCAGGGCGGCGTCCAGCAGCGGCGCCACCTGCACCGGGACGGTCGGGCGCAGCTGGCAGGCCAGGCGGATATCGGCCGGCGCGCCGACGCGGGCGAGGACGCGGCTCTCCTGCGGCCCCGGTGGCGGCAGTGCACCGCTGGCCTTGACCCGGATGCGGCAGGTGGAGCATCGGCCGCGGCCACCGCAGACCGAGGCATGCGGATAGCCCAGCAGCCAGCTTGCCTCCAGCACGGTCCAGCCGAGCGGCACCGAGACGTGGCGGCCGTCGGGATAGCCGATGCGGACCTGGCCGGCGCGGCGCCGCAGCAGGAAGCGCAGGCCGCGGCCGACCAGCACCAGCAGCACCGCCAACATCAGGCCGAGCCGGATGCGGTTGGCGCCTTCGGCAGCGGCGGCCAGCGCTTCCGGCGGAGGTCGGTCGGCCAGGATACGGCCCAGGTAGCTCGGGTCTGACGCCATGCGCAACGAAACCTCGTTGCCGGCAGCGACCATGCCGGCCAGGCCGAGCAGCGGCAGCATGATCGCCAGCACCGCCAGCAGCGGCGCCCAGGTGGCGAACCAGGGCTTCAGCCGCAGCCAGAAGCGCAGGCCGATGCAGGCATGACTCCAGCCCGCCAGCAGCAGCGCGGCCTGGCTGATGCCTTGCCAGGAGTCGAGCTGCCAGAACATCGCCAGCAGGTTGCGGTAGTAGCCCCAGTCGGCGTCGAACAGGCTGTCCTGAATCCGTGTGCCGGCAACATGCGGCAGCAGCAGCAGCGGCAGGCAGAACCCCAGCGCGTATTGCAGGGCCTCGTAGCCGGTGAAGCGCAGCGTCCGCCGACGCCACAGGGCCAGCAGCGCCAGCACCACGTGCAGCACCAGCGCATCCAGCAGCAAGGCGGAGATCGGCGCCGAGGTCAGCCAGGGGTGGATCGCCCGCAGCATCGCATCCGCGGTCCCGATCGAGACCACCAGCAAGGCGTGGTTCGCCAGGTGGACCAGCAGGTAGCCGAACAGGATCAGGCCGGTGATGAGATGCAGGCGTCGGGTCATGCCGGGCGAGTGTAGCGGGAAATGCGCAGCGGCACCGTTGCGGCGACGGCCGTCCGCCGGCGAGCTTTTCCCCAGCCTATCCACAAGCCCGCTTATTTTCCATAATGTATCTTATGCGGTCTTTTGGTGGCTGTGGATGGCTCGATCTGGCGGCTCGGTGGATCGATCGCTCAGGCGCGGGCCGCCCGCGTCGGGGCGTGTGCCCTGCCCGCCGCATGGTCCTGCCAGGGCGGCTCGCCGAAGCCCAAGTCCAGGGTCGCGCCAGCAGGCGCAGCTCGCAAAGAGGCCCGACGTGGCGCGGCTGCGCCGATGGTCGGCCAGGGCGCCGCTGCCTCGGCAGCGACGAGTTGCCGGACGACGCGG
>CAIMOR010000227.1 GCA_903843125.1 uncultured Rhodospirillales bacterium | reverse complement strand
GGCCAGCCGGCGGCGTTCTCGCTGCACGGCGACGCCGATGCCGAGAGCGGCAGCCTGCGCGCCGCCGCCACGCTCCAGCGGCTGGACGCGACGGGCCAGGTGGTGCTGCGGCTGGCGCTGGCGCCGGGCGAGCAGCTGGACGCCGAGGTCACCGCCGAGGACCCCGCCGGCGGGGCCTTCGCAGGCCTGCCCGGCCGGCCGTTGGCGCTGCACCTGCGCTTGGCGGGTCCGGCCAGCGGGGCGGCGCTGTCGTTGCAGGCCGGGCTGGGCGAGGGTATCGGCGTCGCGGCCACCGGGACGCTGAGTGCCACGGCGGACGGCGCGCTGGGGGTGCGGCTGGGCGGCGAGGCGCGGGCGGCACCGTCGCTGCCTGCCGCTGTCGCAGAGCTGGCGACGCCGCTGGGCTTCGAGGTTGCCGCGCGGCTGGCGCCGGACCGGCGGCTGGCGCTGGAGGCGCTGGACCTGCATGGGGCGTTCGGGCGGCTCGGCGCCAGCGGCACGGTCGACCTGGGCACCGAGGCGATGGCGCTGCAGCTGAACGCGGCGCTGGCCGAGGCGGCGCGGTTCCGGCCGCTGCTGCCGGCGGGGCTGGACTGGACGACGCTGGCGGCGACGGCGCAGGTCCGCGGCACGCTGCGGGCGCCCACCATGGCGGCTGAGGTGGCGCCGGAAGGGCTGGCGACCGGCATCCCCCAGGCCGATGCCGCGCTGGGGCCGGCGCCGCGGCTGCATCTGGACCTGGCGCTGCCGGACCAACGCGTGGCGCTGCGGTTGCAGGGCGCCGCGGCGTGGCTGGAGGCCTCCGGCCTGGCTGGCGCGGTGCTGGACCTGACGGCGCGGCTGGAACTGCCGCGGCTGGCCGCGCTCGGGCCGGGGTTCGACGGGGCGGCGAGCCTGGTGGGCACCGCGCAGGGGCCGCGCGACGACCCGGCACTGACGCTGCAGGCCGAGGCGGGACAGCTGGTGGTGCAGGGCCAGCGCCTGGAGGAGTTGGCGATACAGGCGCGGATCAGCCATCCGCTGACCCGGCCGGATGCCGAGGCCAGCGGCAGCGGGCGCTATGGCGGGCAGCCGGTCTCGCTGGCGCTGCGGGCCCGGCCGGACGGCGCGACGCTGGTGCTGGACCGGGCCGAGGCGGCGCTTGGCGCCACCCGACTGGAGGCTGCCGGCAGCCTCGACCTGGCGACGCGGCTGGTCAGCGGCACGCTGCGGCTGGAGGCGCCGGACCTGGCGCGGATGGCTGCCTTGGCCAGGCAACCGGGGCTGGCGGGGCGGCTTTCGCTGCAGGCCCAGCTGCAACCCCAGGGAGACGTGCAGGGCATCGCGGTGCAACTGGACGCGCCGCGGCTGGCGGTGGCGGGCTTCAGCGGCAGCGCCCAGGCCGAGGTGCGCGGCAGCTCGGCCGCCGCGGATTTTTCGCTGGCGGTGCAGGCGGCGCAGGGGCGGCTGACCGCGCGCGGCCAGGCCGGCATGGGGGCGGCCGGCACGGGGACCACTGGGACGGAGACGGCCGGCTGGCACCTGGTGCTGGCGGCGCTGGAGGCGAGGTGGCAGCGGGAGGTGGTGCGGCTGGCCGCGCCGGCCCGGTTCAGCGGAACGCCCGGCGGCGGCGTGGAGATCGGCGCGCTGGCGCTGACGACGGGGCGCGGCGGCCGGCTGGAGGTGGGCGGCCGCTGGGGACCGGCGCAGTCAGACCTGACCGCACGGCTCGCCGCCCTGCCGCTGGCGCTGGCCGAGGCCGTGGCGCCCGGGCTGGGCCTGCAGGGCCGGCTGGACGGCACGGCGCGGATCAGCGGACCGGTCGGGCAGCCCGTGGCCACGGCGCAGCTGGCTGCCACCGGGCTGCACGCCGCCCAGCCCGGCCTGGCGACGCTGCCGCTGGCCAGCCTGCGGGCCGAGGCACGCCTGGCAGGGCGGGCGGTGACGCTGACGGCGGCCGCGGAGGCCGGGGCAATCGGCCGGCTGCGCGCCACCCTGGCGCTGCCCGAGGGCAGCGGCGGCAGCCTGGGCGGCACCTTGGATGGCACGCTGGACCTGGCGCCTTTGGCCGCGCCCTTCCTGGCCGCCGGGGCCGACCGGGTGACCGGCCGGCTCGCGGTGGGCCTGCGGGCGGCAGGCACGCTGGCGGCGCCGCTGCTGGCCGGTC
>CAIMOR010000226.1 GCA_903843125.1 uncultured Rhodospirillales bacterium | reverse complement strand
GGGCCGGTGCGGGAGCGCATCCCGGTGTACTGGTCCCACTTCGCCAGCTACCGCGTGCGCAACAGCGCCTATATCGGCGTGCCGGCCTGCCATGACTGGGACGAGGTGGGCCGCCACGCTGCCGAGGTGAAAGCGCTGGGCTTCAAGGCGCTGAAGACCAATATCCTGATCCCCGGCGAGGACGGTCGGCTGTACCAGTTCTCCCCCGGCTTCGGCCGCCACGCCGGCTGGCCGGAGCTGAACTGGGACAACCGCACGCTCGACCACCTCAAGCGTCACCTGCGCACCATCCGCGAGGCGGTGGGGCCGGAGATGGGCATCCACCTGGACACCAACTTCCACTTCAAGACCGAAGGCTTCCAGCGCGTCGCCGCCGCGGTCGCGGAGTTCGACCTGACCTGGCTGGAGATCGACACGCATGATGCGCCGGCGCTGGCCAGCATCAAGCGCATGGCGCCCTGCCCTATCGCTTCCTGCGAGACGCTGCATGGGCGGCGCGAGTTCAGGCCCTTCCTGGAAAACTACGCCATGGATGTCGGCATCGTCGACGTCATCTGGAACGGCCTGGCCGAGAGCCTGAAGATCGCCAGCATGTGCGACGTGTACGAGGTCAACTGCGCGCCGCACAACTTCTACGGCAACCTCTGCAGCATGATCTCGGCGCATTTCTGCGCCGCCATCCCGAACTTCCGCGTCATGGAAATCGACATCGACAGCGTGTCGTGGCGCGACGAGTTCACCCCGCCCCCGGTCATCGAGAATGGCGAGCTGCTGCTGCCGACCGGGCCCGGCTGGGGCGTCGAGGTCAACGAAGCCGCCATCCGCGCCCGCGCACCGAAGTAGAGGAAGCAGCCATGCCCAAGTTCAAGATCGTCACCCCCAACTTCCAGGGCGCCCTCGGCTACGCGCCCGAGATGGAGGCGCTGGAAGGCCTCGACGTCGAGATCGTCGAGACGCCGATGAACGAGGATGCCTTCATCGCCGAGGCGAGGGACGCCGACGCGATCTACGGCAAGGGCATGCCCGTCTCAAAGCGCATCATCGACAGCCTGACCAGGTGCAAGGTCATCAGCCTGGGCAGCGTCGGCGTCGACAGCGTTGACGTGAAGGCCGCGACGGCGGCCGGCATTCCCGTGACCAACGTGCCCGACACCTTCATCGAGGAAGTCGCCGACCACGCGATGATGCTGCTGCTGGCCGGCTTCCGCCGCCTGGTGGAGCAGGACCGCATGGTGCGTGACGGCCGCTGGCGCGAAGGGCGGCCGCACCTCTACCAATTCCCCCGCCTGATGGGCCAGACGCTTGGCCTGATCAGCTTCGGCCGCGTCGCCCGCGCGGTAGCCAAACGCGCCCTGCCCTTCGGGCTCCGCGTCATCGCCTACGACCCCTTCGTCGATGAGACGCTGATGAGCGAACTCGGCGTGCAACCCGCGACGCTGAACGAGGTGCTGAGCACGTCGGACTTCATCAGCATGCACGCGCCGGCCCGGCCCGAAGTGCATCACATGCTGAAGGAGAAGCACTTCCGCCTGATGAAGCCGACCGCGATCTTCATCAACACCGGCCGCGGCCCGACCGTGCAGGAGGAAGCGCTGATCAAGGCGCTGTCCGAAGGCTGGATCGCCCACGCCGCGCTGGACGTGCTGGAGACCGAGCCGCCTTCCCACAACAACCCGCTGCTGAGCATGGGCAACGTGACGCTGACCGCGCATGTCGCCAGCGCCAGCGCCCGCTTCGACGCCGCCCGCAAGGCGCGCGTGGGCCTGGAACTCTCGCTGGTATTGCAGGGCCGCTGGCCGCTGAGCTGCGTGAACCCCGCGGTGTTGCAGACCACCGCCTTGCGCCGCTGGCAGCCGGTCGGCATGGGTCGCGGTCCGAATAGCTGAAGCATCCTCCATTCGCCCCGGCGCAGCGAATCCGCTTCAGCCCCAGGTTTTGCACGAGCAAGTTACGCCTTCCGGTGGTGCAGCCCGGGCGGCGTTTGCTGTTAGGAGAGAGAGCATGACGAAGTACGCAGTAGTCACCGGCGCCGGTTCCGGCGTGGGCCGTGCCGCCGCGCTGGCCCTGTTGGCGGATGGCTGGTCCGTGGCGCTGGCCGGCCGTCGCGCCGACGCGCTGGCCGAGACCGTGGGCCTTGCCGGCAATGCCGGGCCGCGCGCCATGCCGGTGCCGACCGATGTGGGTGACCCCGACGCCGTCAACGCGTTGTTCGCGCAGATCAAGTCGGCCTGGGGCCGGCTCGACTTCCTGTTCAACAACGCCGGCGGCAACGTGCCGGCCGGGCCGATCGAGGACCTGAAGTACGAGGACTGGGCCCGCGTCGTGCAGGTCAACCTCACCGGCAGCTTCCTCTGTGCCCAGGCCGCCTTCCGCATGATGAAGGAACAGTCGCCGCAAGGTGGCCGCATCGTCAACAACGGCAGCATCAGCGCGCACGTGCCGCGGCCGGACAGCGTGGCCTATACCAGCACCAAGCACGCCATCACCGGCCTGACCAAGACCCTGGCGCTGGACGGCCGCAAGTACGACATCGTCTCCGGCCAGGTGGATATCGGCAACGCCGAGACGCCGATGACCGCGCGCATGGCCCGCGGCGTGAAGCAGGCGACCGGCGAGATGAAGGTGGAACCGACCTTCGACGTGGCGCATGTGGGCAGCAGCGTGCTGATGATGGCGAACCTGCCGCTGGACGCGAACATCCAGTTCATCACCATCACCGCGGCCAAGATGCCCTGGATAGCGCGCGGCTGAAGCCACCGCAGGTCCGGCGCGCCATGGGCGCGACGGATAGCGCGCGGCCGAAGCCACCGCTGCTTCGGCGCGCCCAGGGGCGCGACGGAACGCGCGCGGCTGCGCGCCTGAGCGCACCCGTCCGCAGCGTCGCCGGCGCTACTGCGCCGCGGCGGCGGCCACTGCCGTTGCGGTGAAGTTCTGCTGGCGCAGCGGCGCCTCGATGTCGCAGACCACGCCTTCCGGCCGGAAGTGCAACTGCACGGTACCGCCGAGTTCCCGGGCCAGGCCGCGCTCCAGCAGCCGCGTGCCGAAGCCACGCTGCGCCGGCGGCCCGGAGACCACCGGCCCACCGGTTTCCACCCAACGCAGCTTCAGCGTCGGCGGCAGGTTGTCGCGCAGCGGCGGCTCCAGCTTCCAGCTCACCTCCACCCGCCCGGTCGGCACCTTCAACGCACCATGCCGGGCCGCATTGGTCGCCAGCTCGTGCAGCGCCACGCCCAGCGGCACGGCAAAGCGCGGCGGCACCCGCAATGGCGGGCCATAGGCGACATGCCGCGGCGCGCCGCCGCCGCTGGCGCCATGGGGGGCCAGCGCCAACGCCACCAGCTCGCCCAGGTCGGCGCCGGGCCAGCCTTCCCGCGTCAGCACGGCGTGGCTGCGCGCCAACGCCAGCAACCGCGCCTCGAAGGCGGCCCGCGCCTCGGCCGGAATGGTGCCGTCGCCGCCGGGCGGCGCCCGCAGCGTCTGCGAGGCGATGGACTGCACCGCGGCCAGCGTATTCTTCACCCGGTGGTTCAGTTCGCCAACCGCCAGTCGCAACCGCTGCTCGGCGCGGCGCCGCTCCGTCACATCCGACAGCACGCCGAGGAACTTGCCGGCGCCATCCGGCGCTTGGTGCAAGGCGCCCAACGCCTCCAGCCAGCGGATGTCGCCATCGCCAGCCCGTCGGATACGGAACTCCAACGTCAGCGGCGCCGCGCCCCGCAAGGCCCGGCGGAATACCCGCTTCACCTGGTCACGGTCCTCCGGCACCACATGGTGCAGGAATTGGCGCCAATCCCAGGTCTCGCGCGGGGTCGGGTAGCCGAACAGCGCATCATGCCGCGGCGAGCGCACGACGACGCCGGTCGCCTGGTCCAACTCCCACGCGGCCATGCCGCCGGCTTCCAGTGCCAGGCCCAGGCGGGCGCGTTCCTCCGCCAGGGCGGCGGCGGCGCGGTCGCGGCCCTCCGCGGCTTCCGCCATCCGGTCCAGCGCCCCCGCCAGGCGGTGCAGCTCCGGTGTCGAGCCGATCAGCGAGGGCGCCACGCGCAGGTCGTATTGCCCGGCGCCCCAGCGCTCCGCGCCGTCGAGCAGCGTGGCCAACGGCCGCAGAACGAAGCGCCGGGCGCCGAAGAAAGCCGCCGCAAAGGCCAACGCCATGCCGGCGACGATCAGCTCCGAACCCCGCCGGCCCGCGGCATCGACCGGCGCCAACGCGGCATGTGCGTCCAGCGAGACCGCCACGCGCAGCGCGCCGGCGGCGCCCGGCACATACGGGCCTATGCCGAACAACCGCTGCGTCCCGTCCAGCCCCCGCGCCTCGACCACCCTGGCGCCGGTATCGACATCGTCCCGCTGGCCTGGCGGCGGCGGGAACGGCGGCAGCTGGGTCAACAGCCAGTCCGGCGCCACCTCGCCGAGCTTCAGCGGGTCCTGCTCCAGGTCCGAAAGCCGCAGCAGCACGTGGTTGTTGCGGTCCACCACGGTCAGGTCAGCGCCGGCCGGCAGGCCGATCGGCCGCAGCAGGTCGGCAACGTAGCCGACGCCGATGGCGGCACCGACGGCACCGATGGGCTGACCGTTGCCGCCGCGGATCGGCAGGCCGAAATGGATCGTGCCCCCGCGCATGATGGAGGCGGCAACCTCCCATTCGCTGACGATGAAGTCGTTGCTGTCCATCGCCAGCTTGAAGAAGCTGCGGTCGCCATCGTAGATGCGGTTGTCCGGTGTCCCGGCCGTGGTGCAGTAGAGCCAGCCATTCGGCCGCACGGCGCCGAGCAGGATCTGGTCCGAGAACCGGCTGCGCAGCGGCACCAGCATGCTGGTGCATGCGTCATGCTCCAGGGAGCGGACCGGCGGCGCCTCGCTCAGCACCACCAGCGCCTCGCGCAGGCCCTCGACGAATCGCCCCAGCCGGGCGGACGCATCCCGCGCCAGCCGCAAGGCCTGGTCGTGCGCCGCCGCCGTGCGCTGGGCGCGCAGTTCCACCTCGGAAGCCGCAAGCAACAGCACCGCCGGCGCCAGCGAGATGCCGACGAGCAGGAACAGCCGGGTGACGAGATTGGGCGCCTTCAACACGGGCCGAGCTTATCAACCAATGGGCGAAGGGCCAATCAATATTCACCCAGGCGTTACCGATAGTTCAGTCTGGCGTTGCCGCGGGTTCGTTGCTTTCATTGCTGCCTCGATGCCTTTTACTGGAGCAGCCCGGTGCCGCGCGACGCCAGCCGACCAAACCACCTGCAACCCCTGGTACCGCCGCCGCGACTGGCCGACCCGCTCGCCGCCCAGCGGCAGGGGCTGGAGCTGCTGGTGGCCGCCAACCGCCTTGCCTTCGGCTGGCTGGACGCGGCCGTGGCGCAGCAGGCGAGGGCCACGCGCCTGACGCTGGGGCGCATGACCCAGGCGGCGCACCTGCTGGCCGCCGCCCAGGCGCCGGCCGGGCAGGCCCAGGCCATGCTGGACCTGCTCAGCGAAGCCGGCACCGAAGGGGTGCGCACCGCCGAGCAGCTCGTGGCCCTGGCCTCCCGCATGCAGGACGAGACGCTGGGCCTGCTCGACCGCCTGCTGCAGCCGCGCGGCTAACCCCGCCGGAGATGGGCGCAGATGCGGTCCAGCGCCGCCTCCAACGTGGCCTTCTGCTGCGCGAAGCATAGCCGGAAATGGCCCTCGCCCTCCGGGCCGAAGGCACTGCCGGGTGCGATGCCGACCTTGGCCTGCACCAGCATGCGCTTGGCCTCGGCCAGGCTGTCCTTGACACCAGCCACCTTGAAGAAGCTGTACATCGCCCCTGCCGGCACCGGGCAGGTCACCCCGGGTACCGCGTTCAACGCGGCCGCGGCCATGTCGCGCAGGTCGCGGTAGCGGGCCTGCTGCTCGGCGATGAAGCCGTCGCCGCCCTCCAGCGCCGCGATGCCGGCGCGCTGAGTGAACACCGGCGTGCAGCTGGTGTTGTACTCCGAAAGCTTGGCCAGGCCGTCCACCACGCCCGGCGGCGCGACGATCCAGCCGAGGCGCCAGCCGGTCATGGCCCAGGACTTGGAGAAGCTGTTCACCGCCAGCACGCGGTCCTCGGGCTCGGCGATATCCAGGATCGAAGGCGCGACCGGACCTTCGAAGTAGATCCGCTCATAGACCTCGTCGGCCAAGATCCAGGTGCCGGTGGCGCGGCAGGCCTCCAGGATCAGCCGGAGTTCCTGGCCGGACAGGCAGGCGCCGGTGGGGTTGGCCGGGGAGTTCAGGATCAGCAGCTTCAGGCCCGGCTTGATGGCGCCGAGCAGCCGGTCCATGTCCAGCCGCCACAGCCCTTGGGCCAGATGCAGCGGCACACGCTCCACGCTGGCGCCCAGCAGCGCCGGAATGGCGGCGATGTTCGGCCAGACCGGCGCCAGCACGGCCACGCGGTCCCCGGGGTCCAGCACCGCCTGGCAGCACAGCATCAGCGCGTTCACCCCGCTGGCGGTGACGCAGAGCCGGTCGATGCCGGTGCGCCGGCCGTTGCGGGCGTGGTAGCGCTGGATCGCCTCCCGCAACGGCGCAATGCCGAGGTTGCTGTTGTAGAAGGTCTCGCCTTCCATCAGGGACCGCGCGGCGGCGTCACGGATGAACTGCGGCGTGACGATATCCGGCTCGCCGAACCAGAGCGGCAGCACGCCATCGATGCCGGCGCCGGCGACCGAGACTTCGCGGATCTGCGAGGCTTCGAGGTCGCGGACCAGGGGACGGGCAAGGGGCGCGGTCTTGATCATGCGTCTTCCCTCGCCGCCAGGTCCGGCCAGGCCTGCGCGCCACCACGCGCCAGCGCCGCATGGCCGATCCGCTGCGCCCAGTGCCGCTCATTGCCGAAGGCATCGCGCCAGGCCCACAGCCGACGCGTGGTGAAGTGCAGGTGGTAATCCTGGGTGAAGCCGATGGCGGCATGCACCTGGTGCGCCACGGCAGCCACCAGCGCGACCGCCTCCCCGGTGATGACCTTGGCGGCGGCGATCTCGAACGCGGCGCCCGCCAGCCCGCGCCGCGCGACGGCGCGGCCGGCATTGGCCACCGCGACACCGGCGGCGGCGACCTCGCCGGCGGCCTGCGAAAGCTGCTGCGAGACGGCCTGGAACTGCCCGATGGGCTTGCCGAATTGCTTCCGCACGTTGGCGTAGTCCACGCTCAGCGCCAGCACGGCTTCCAGCCCGCCGGCCATCTTGGCGGCATTGACCAGGGCGCCCGCCAGCAGCGTCGCCTCGCCGCCCGGCAGCGCGGCCCGGTCCCAGGGTTCGTTGGAAGGTTGCGCCTTGCCGGGGGTGAAGGCGGCGCGGTGCAGCCTGCCGTCGCCGGCCAGCACCTGGGCGGCGGCCCGGCCCCACAGCGCCGTGCCGTCCGGCTGCGCCAGGGCGAGGAAGCCCGGCGCGGCGGCGAAGGCGGCGGCGGCCATGCTCTCGGCCAGCGGCACCGGGGCGCCGGCCCGGCCGAGCGCGACCCACACCGCCACCGCGTCGTCCCAGCCCAGCGCCACGCCGCCGGCTTCCTCGGGCGCCATCGCCAACGGCAGGCCCAGCGCCTCCACCTCGGCCCACAGCGCCGCCGGCCACACGCCGGCTTCCACCGCGCGCAGAGTCTCGGGGCCGGACTGGTCGGCCAGCAGGCGTTCCACCTGTTCCAGCAGAATGTCGCGCATCTCGCCCATGGTCAGCGCAGCCCCAGTTGGCGGGCGATGATCCCGCGCAGGATTTCCCGCGTGCCGCCGCGCAGCGAATAGCTGCGGGCGACCATGTTCATGGTGGTCTGCATTGCCGCCACATCCTCCGGCATCGGGCCGCTGTAGAGTGCGCGGATGCGGTCGGGCAGCGCCTGCTCGAAGTCGTTGCCCACGTCCTTCACCAGCGCCGCCTCGCGCGCCGGCGCCTCGCCATCCTGCAGCATGCCGGCCACCGAGAGCGACATCTGCCGCAGCGTGGAGGCGCGGGCGAGCATGCGGCCGATGGCTTCAGGCGCCGCGGGTTCCTCGACCAGGCTGTCCATGGCAGCGGTCAGCAGCGGCAGGCTGGAGAGATAGCGTTCCGGGCCGCTGCGCTCGAAGGCGAGCTCGGAGGTGGCCTGCTCCCAGCCCTTGCCCTCGGTGCCGATCAGCAGGCTGTCGGGGACGAAGACATTATCAAAAGTGATCTCGTTGAAGCCTTCCTCGCCGGCCAGGTCCAGGATCGGACGGATCTCGATGCCGCTGGCCCGCAGGTCCACCAGCAGTTGCGTCAGGCCCTGGTGCTTCAGCTTGGGGTCGGGCGCCGGGCTGGTGCGCAGCAGGGTGATGGCGAAGTCGCATTTGTGCGCGTTGGTGGTCCAGACCTTGCGGCCGTTGAGGCGGTAGCCGCCGGGGACCTTCTCGGCGCGGGTGCGCAGGCTGGCCAGGTCGCTGCCGCTGTCGGGTTCGCTTAGGCCGATCGCGAAGGCGAGTTCGCCGCTGACGATGCGAGGGATGAACTCGCGGCGTTGTTCCTCGGTGCCCAGGCGCAGGATCAGGGGGCCGGATTGGCGGTCGCCGATCCAGTGGGCGCCGACCGGGGCGCCGACGGCCAGCATTTCTTCGAGTGTCACGTAGCGTTCCAGGAAGCTGCGCTCGCCGCCGCCATAGGTGGCCGGCCAGGTCATGCCGATCCAGCCGCGCTTGCCGACTTCCCGCGAGAAATCGCGGTCGAATGCCATCCAGGAATAGGCGCGCACCCGGGGCGACCAATGGCGCCCGGCCTCGGCCAGGAAGGCGCGGAGTTCAGCGCGCAGCGCCGGGGCTTCCGGCGGTGTGTCGCGCAGGTCGAAGCGCAGGCCGACCATGGGCGTTTCCCTTGTTGCTGGGGCTTGTTTCAGCGGCCGATTCACGTCGCCGGTGATGCCACCGGCGACGACCGGACGCTTAGATGCGGTGGTTTCGCCGGCTTGGCCAGCCCCCCTCTCGACATTCCCGGGCGGGGCGGCTTTCCTGCCCGGCGAAAACCCGGGGTGACGCAAGATGGACAAATTCGGCATTGGCCAGCCGGTGCGCCGCAAGGAAGACGTGCGGCTGCTGACCGGGCGCGGCACCTATACGGACGACCTGAGCCGCCCCGGCATGGCGCAGATGTTCATTCTGCGCAGCCCCTACGCCAATGCGCGGATAACCCGGATCGATACGGCCGCCGCCAGGACCGCGCCCGGCGTGGTGCTGGTGCTGACCGGCGCTGATGCCGATGCCGATGGGATCGGCCTGTTCCCGGTGCAGGTGGATATTCCGGGCAAGGGTGGCACCACGCTGTACTGCCCGCCGCGGAAGATATTGCAGACCGACTTCGTCCGCTTCGTCGGCGACCCCGTGGCGCTGGTGGTGGCGGAAACCCGCGCCCAGGCGCAGGACGCGGCCGAGCTGATCGAGGTGGACTACGACGAACTGCCGAGCGTGACCGACACCGCCGCCGCCGCCGAACCTGGCGCCCCGGTGATCTGGACCGAGCATGGCAGCAACATCAGCGTGCATTGGGACAGCGGGCGGGAGGAGCGGGCCGACGCGGCCTTCCTCGGTGCCGCGCACGTGGTCAGCGTGGAACTGGTGAACAACCGCGTGGTCGGCAACCCGATGGAACCGCGGGTGGCGCTGGGCGAATACGACGCGGCGACCGCGAGCTACACGCTGCACAGCCCGACCCAGGGCGTGATGCGCGTGCAGGACAGCCTGGCCAAGCTGATCTTCCGGATACCCAAGGAAAAGCTGCGCGTCGTCAGCCTGGATGTCGGCGGTGGCTTCGGCCTGCGCGGCAAGACTTTTTGCGAGTCCGCCATGGTGCTGTGGGCGGCGAGGCACGCGGGGCGGCCAGTGAAGTGGCTGGCCGGGCGGAGCGAGACTTTTGTCAGCGACCCGCATGGGCGCGACCACGTTACGCGCGCCGAAATGGCGCTGGATGCGAGCGGGCGCACGCTGGGGGTGCGCATCCGCACCGTGGCCAACATGGGGGCGTATCTGCAGGATTTCGGGCCGCGGATCGCCACTGCGGCGGGTGGGCGGATCAACGGCACGGTCTATGACATCCAGGCGCTGAACGTGCAGGTGAAGTGCGTCTTCACCAATACCTGCCCGACCGATGCCTACAGGGGCGCCGGGCGGCCGGAGACCGCCTATGTGCTGGAGCGGCTGTACGACCAGGCGGCGCTGAAGCTGGGCATGGCGCGGGAGGCGATCCGCGCGCTGAACCACATTCGCCCGGACCAGTTGCCCTACACCAACGTGGCGAACAACCCGATCGACAGCGGCAACTTCACCGAGACGCAGGACATGGCGTTGAAGCTGGCGGATTGGGGCGGCTTTCCGGCCCGGCGCGCGGCGGCCAAGGCGGCTGGCAAGCTGCGCGGGATTGGGCTGGGCTACTTCATCGAGGCCAGCGGCGGGCAGCCGAACGAGTGGGCCAAGGTGAAGATGGAGTCGGATGGCACCGCGGTGGTGACGGTGGGCACTTTCAGCCATGGCCAGGGACACGAGACCGCCTTCGCGCAGATCGTG
>CAIMOR010000225.1 GCA_903843125.1 uncultured Rhodospirillales bacterium | reverse complement strand
TGCCCGGCCGATTCACGCCTCCAGGCCTGCGGCCTTCCAGCGATCGGGAGTCTTGCCCGGCCGATTCACGCCTCCAGGCCTGCGGCCTTCCAGCGATCGGACGGGACCTCCTACCAAGCGGACAAAGTTCCAACTTGCGGCCTTCGACCTGCGGGCCGAGCCACCGGATGGCGGCCGCCGCTTAAGCGGCGTAGCCAAGGGCCGCGGAAGCGGCCCGCCCGGCGACTGAGGGGCACGAAGATGAAGCTTCGTGCGCTGATCATCAGTCGCAGGAGCAGCCATCGGTCGGGCCGTCGGCGCCCTGCACCACATGGTGGTCGATCCACTCCGCTACCAACCGATGCGCCTCGTTCTCGGAGGCTTCGGGGTGATGGAAGCGATACAGGTCGGCACAGCTGCGGAAGGCGTTCATGTCGTCGGCGCCGGTTTCCCGCAGGGCCCGATAGGCGGTCACCACGGCGCGTTCGCAACGGCGGGTGATGTGGTTCAGGTCGCGGGCCATCGGTATCCCCTGGCTGCGAGTCAGTTGAGAATAACTCGCAAGTGCCACTTACTTTAGCCAGCGCCCCGCCCCAGGGCAAGCGCTGCAGGCGGTTTCCGGCCGGCCGCGAAGCGGCCGCCCGTCCCCACCGCCGGATCGGCTCAGAAGCGCCCGACCGCCTCGGCAATCGCCTTGCCGACATCCACCGTGCCGGCCTGGCCGCCCATGTCCCGGGTGCGCGGGCCGCCCTCGCTCAGCAGCTTCTCGATCGTGGCCACGATCGCGTCCGCGGCGGCCTTCTCGCCCAGATGCTCCAGCATCATCGCACCCGACCAGATCTGCCCGATCGGGTTGGCGATCCACTTGCCGGCGATATCCGGCGCCGAGCCATGCACCGGCTCGAACATGCTCGGGAACACCTTCTCGGGGTTGATGTTGGCGCTGGCCGCAATGCCGATGCTGCCCGCCACCGCCGGCCCCAGGTCGCTCAGGATATCGCCGAACAGGTTGCTGCCAACGACAACATCGAACCAGTCGGGGTGCTGTACGAAGTGGGCGCACAGGATGTCGATGTGGAACTGGTCCGTCGTCACCTGCGGATAGTGCTTGGCCATCTCGGCGAAGCGCTCATCCCAATAGGGCATGGTGAAGGTGATGCCGTTGGACTTGGTGGCGCTGGTCACCTTCTTCCGCGGCCGGGTCATCGCCAGCTCGAAGGCGTACTTCATCACCCGGTCGGTGCCGATGCGCGTCAGGATGCTCTGCTGGCTGACGAATTCGCGGTCGGTCCCCGGGAACATCCGGCCGCCGACGCTGGAATACTCGCCCTCGGTATTCTCGCGCACCACGTAGAAATCGATGTCCTTCGGCCCGCGATTGGCCAGCGGCGTGGTGGCGCCGGGCAGCAGCTTGCAGGGCCGCAGGTTCACATACTGGTCGAAGCCGCGGCGGATCGGGATCAGCAGGCCCCAGAGCGAGACATGGTCCGGCACGCCCGGCCAGCCGACCGCGCCGAGGAACACGCTGTCGGACTGCTTCAACTGGTCCAGGCCGTCATCCGGCATCATCTTGCCGGTCTTGGAATAGACCTCGCAGGACCAGTCGTAATTCACCAATTCCAGGTCGAAGCCGAAGCGACGGGCGGCGGCGTCGATCACCCGCAGCCCTTCCGGCGTGGTCTCCTGGCCAATGCCATCGCCGGGGATGACGGCTATGCGGTATTTCTTGCGGGCGCTCATGGGCAGGTCTCCTCCGGCGGGGCGCGCACCATGGCGCAGGCAGGCGCGAGGCTCAACCGGGGGACGGCCCCTCCAGATGATCCAACACGGCGCTGAACTCGCCGGTCAACTCGTCCAAATCAATGATTTTCATCACTCGGTTGGTCGGAAAGCATTCGGCGATTTCCCGAGGATCAGACTCCGCATCCTTGGGCACAACCATCACAACTCGGAACAGACCGTGGCAATGATCGCGTGCCCACAGCAGATTTTCGAGCCGTTCGTGGTTACCGGGGCGATTGATCCATTCCTGGTTGGGCGTTTTCTTATAGTCCTGATAGGTCATAGGAGTCGCTTTGCGCGAAAATCGATCACTCCACAGCGCAAGAACAACTTGATCCCCGCCAGGCGTACGGGCTGACCAACTCCAACGAACATTCGTCAGCTTTGCCCCGAAATGCGCGAAGGCTTCGGTTCTTGTCCAAGGTCTCGCCATCGGTCCCTCCGCAGGCTGTCCGTGAGCCTGATTGTGTCACTTCGTGCCATTACCGGACAGTGTTGCGCTTCTACCCTAGCGAAGAGGTTGCGACGAAGCCTAAACCACCCCATGCCCAGCATCGAACAACTCGCCCCCTATGCCGGCTACGTCCTCAAGGACGCCGCCATCCCGGAACTGCCCAACCACTACCGGGGCAAGGTGCGGGAAAACTATGACCTGCCGGATGGCCGCCGGATCATCATCGCGACCGACCGCCTCAGCGCCTTCGACCGCCAGGTCACCACCGTGCCGCTGAAGGGCCAGGTGCTGACCCAGATCGCCCGCTTCTGGTTCGACCGCACGGGCGACCTCTGCCGCAACCATGTGCTGGCCTACCCGGACCCCAACGTGCTGGTCTGCCAGGGCCTGCGCATCCTGCCGGTGGAGGTGGTGGTGCGGGACTACCTGGCCGGCACCACCGGCACCTCCATCCTGTCGATGTACCGGGCCGGCCGGCGGGAGATGTACGGCCACCGCTTCCCGGACGGCATGCGCCCGAACGAGAAGCTGCCGCGGACCATCCTGACCCCCACCTCCAAGGCCTTCGACGCCGGCCATGACGAGGAACTCACCCCCGAGCAGATCGTGGCGCAGAACCTGCTGACCGCGGCACAATGGGAGGAGGTCAGCGCCCTGGCGCTTTCCCTGTTCGCCCGCGGCCGCCAGATCGCGGCCGAACGCGGCCTGATCCTGGTCGATACCAAGTACGAATTCGGCTTCGACACCGAGGGCCGCGTCGTGCTGGCGGACGAAATCCATACCCCGGACAGCAGCCGCTACTGGTTCGCCGCCAGTTACGCGGACCGCTTCGCCGCCGCCCAACCGCCGGAAAGCTTCGACAAGGACTTCGTGCGCTCCTGGGTCGTTGCCCGCTGCGACCCCTACAAGGACGAGCTGCCGCCGATCCCGCCCGAGGTGAACCTCGAAGCCGCGCGCATCTACATCAGCGTCTACGAGGCCATCACCGGCCAGGCCTTCCCGCTGCCGGACCCGTCCCGCCCGGTGCTGGACCGCATCCGCGCCAACCTGGCCGGCCTGTTCCCGGCCCCGGCCACGGGCGGCGCGCGGCCCTGAGCGCGCTGCTGGCCACACCCGCGCGACCGCCCGGCCGCCGCGCGTCGGCCTGGCGCCACGTGGCGCTGCGAAGCGGCCTAGAACTTCGCCAGCAGCACCAGGCCGGCAACCATCAGCAGCCCACCCGCCGCCCGCCCCAGCCCCAGGCTGCGCTGCTCGAAGCCCAGCAACGCGAAGTGGTCCAGCAGCAGGGAAGCCAGCACCGCCGCGGTCACCGTCAGCGCGGTGAACAGCCCGGCGCCCAGCTTCTGCGGCAGCAGCAGCGTCGCCAGCACGTAGCCGCCGCCGGCCAGCCCGCCCAGCCAGGCCCACCATGGCGCCTCCGCCGCACGGGCCACGGCCAGGCGCGGCGTCAGCCCCAGCCACCAGGCGGCCCCCAGGATGGTCAGCGTACCCATGGCGGAGATCACCAGCCCGGCAACCACGGTCTGCTGCAGCGCCTTGTCCAGCGCGGCATTGGCGCCGGCCTGCAGGGCATTCAGGGCGCCGACCAGCAGCGCGAACACGGCGAGATAGGGCATGGCGGTCCCAACGCAGCGGCGGCGCCGGCGCTGCATCCGCGCCGCCACGTCAGCGCCCGCCCCTCCCCCCGGCGCCCGGACCGGCCGCCCCGTTCAGGAACCACCGCCATGCCCGCCCGCGACAGCAACGGCACCGCCCTCGCCGATGGCGACAGCGTCATGCTCATCAAGGACCTGAAGGTGAAGGGCACCAGCGTGACGCTGAAGCGCGGCACCGTGGTCAAGAACATCCGCCTGACCGACGATGACGACCTGATCGAGTGCAACGCCGAGAAGGTGAAGGGGCTGGTGCTGCGCACCGAGTTCCTCAAGAAGGCCTGAGGTGCCGGGCGGCCCTCAGCCCCGGCCCAGCAGCCCCCGGGCGCGGATCTCGGCCGCCACGCGCCCGGTCTCGTTCAGCGTTGCGCGGCTGAACAACCCGGCGCCGAGCGGCCTTGCCTGGCCGGCGGCATACAGGCTCTGCCACAGCAGCCCCTGGCGCCGCCCGGCCGGCACCTCGGCGATGAACACCGGGGCCGCCGTCGCCAGGGCCTCCGCGATCATCGAGACCGAGTCGCCGGTCACCACCACCGCGTCGGCCCAGGCCAGGAAGCCGGCATACGGGTTGGCGCCACCCTGGCCCCAGGCGAACAGCCGGTGCGGCGTGCCCGCCAACGCCCCCGCCAGCGCCGCCCCGGCCGCGGCCCCGGTGCGCCGGCTGGTGGTTGCCATCACGCTGCCGCCCATGGCCCGCGCCGCCTGCGCCAGGCCGGTCACCAGCGCCGGGTCCAACCCGGCGCCGGCCTGCTTCACCGGGCCGCCCAGCAGCAGCGCCACC
>CAIMOR010000224.1 GCA_903843125.1 uncultured Rhodospirillales bacterium | reverse complement strand
CTGATGGGCGTGACGCTGGAAGGCAAGACGCTCGGCATCCTCGGCATGGGCCGCATCGGGCGGGAACTGGCGAAGATGGCGCGCGGCTTCAGCATGGAAATCCACTACCGCAACCGCTCGCGCCTCAGCCCGGCCGAGGAAGCCGGCGCCACCTTCCACGCCGAGGATGCCAGCTTCCTGGCCGCCATCGACGTGCTGAGCATGCACATCCCCGGCGGCGCGGCGACGCGCCACTGGCTGAACGCGGAACGGCTCGGCCTGCTGAAGCGCGGCGCCATTGTGGTCAACACCGGCCGCGGCACCACGGTGGACGACGCGGCGCTGGTGGCGGCGCTGCAGTCCGGCCAGGTGCTGGCCGCTGGCCTGGACGTATACGACGGCGAACCGCGCGTCTTCCCGGGCTACCTGGGCCTGGAGAACGTGGCCCTGCTGCCGCAGTTGGGCAGCGGCGCGGTGGAAACGCGGGATGCGATGGGCTTCCGCGCGCTGGATAGCGTGGATTCGGTGGTGCTCAGGGGGGAAGTGGCGCCGTTCCTGGTCGCCTAGCGTTCGCTTTACGTTCAGGCTCGCCCTGCTAGACTGCTGCCCGGCGGCCGGAGAGCGATTCGCGTGACCACCCCCACCACAGCTTCAGCGGAACTCCTGGCGGCGGCCAACGGCAAGCGCTTCGCCTGCATCCTGGCCGATCCACCCTGGCAGTTCATCAACCGCACCGGCAAGATGGCGCCCGAGCACAAGCGCCTGAGCCGCTACGGCACCATGACCCTGCCGGAAATCGCCGGCCTGCCGGTCGAGCAGATCGCCGCGCCGACTGCCCATCTTTACCTATGGGTCCCCAACGCCCTGTTGCCGGAGGGGCTGGAGGTGATGCGCGCCTGGGGCTTTAACTACAAATCCAACATCGTTTGGCACAAACTCCGCAAGGATGGCGGCAGCGACGGTCGCGGCGTCGGCTTCTACTTCCGCAACGTCACTGAACTCGTGCTGTTCGGTGTCCGCGGCAAGAACGCCCGCACTCTACCGCCCGGTCGTACCCAGGTGAACTACCTCGGCACCCGCAAGCGCGAGCATTCCCGCAAGCCGGATGAAATGTACGACCTAATCGAGTCCTGCAGTCCCGGCCCCAGGATGGAACTCTTCGGGCGAGGCGTCCGCCCCAACTGGACCACCTGGGGCAATGAAGCTTCGGCCGACTACGCCCCGTCCTGGCCCACCTATGCCCACAACTCGGCGTCGGAGCGGGCCTTGGCCGACGCGGCCGAATAATCAGTCCTCGCCTTCCTCGGCAGTCGCGCCCTTCATTTTCTGCGCGGCCTGTTTCGCTTGCAGCGCCGCAAGCGCCTCGTCGCCATCATCCACGAACAACTCGGGCCGGATGGCGAAGGTCAGCACCGGGCAGCCGCCGCCCCCGCCGCCATCCAGCTTGGGCCAGAGCTTCTGATGGTGCGTCGTTGCCTTGCCGTATGAGCCGCCCTTCCCCAGTCTTATGAAAGTCCGCTGCAACTCCCAGGCCCGGGTAATAATCACGCCTACCTGAATGGCGCGAAGGTCGAACAACAATCGAAAATTGTTCAGGTCGCGGTCAAAGAACGGATCCTTGTTGTTCCACTCCACTTCCAGCGCCACGCCGTCCTTGAAGCAATCCACCGCATGGGTGGGGCTGTCGAAGGTCTGCTGGTCAATGGTGATCGCTGTCCTGAAGTCCTTTTCCACCCAGCCCCTGGCGTAGAAGGCGCCGTCGATCCGCCGCGAGATCAGCGACCGATTGCCGCCGCCGACCACAACTTCGGACCGCAGCAGGGTGAAGCCGCGCAGCACCTCCAGAATCTCCTCCCACTGTGCCGGGCAGGCGGTTGTCAGCACGCCCGTCGCGTTGCGCCATTCCTTCACCAGGTAGCGCTCGTGGATATCCGCGGGGATCAGGTGCTCGGTCGCCATGTCCGCGAGCATGGCGTTGCCGTGGCGAGTCTGGACAGGGCCAAAACGAAACTCCTTCCAATCCGCCATAGTTCCCTATATGTTCCACACCCCCACCCCCTCCGGCCCCCCACGCATGTCCCCCACCGAAGCCGCCGCCCGCCCGCACTGGTCCACCCTCCCGGCCTTCAACCCGGCCAATCTCCGCCGCCCCGGCCTCACCGCCCCGCGCCCCTGGCAACCCCTCTCGGACGAGGAACTCGTCGCCCTCTGGCCCTACTTCGTCCACAAGGGCAGCGGCCGCCCCATCTTCGATATCCGCGCCCGGCTCGACGCCATCTTCTGGGTCGCCTGCCACGACGGCCCCTGGAAGAACCTGCCGCCGCACATGGGTCCCTGGGCCACCGCGCATCGCCAGTTCCGCCGCTGGGTCCACAAGGGCACCTGGGCGGAGCTATTGAAGGCCGTCGCCCTCAAGTCCTGCCCGCCCGCACTCCGCGGCCTCACCCACTGGATCTGCCGCGCCTGGCGCCGCGCCACCCGCATCGTCGGCCTCTACGCCATCCGCCTGGCCCGCCGCCTCGGCCTGCTCTCGGCCCTGAAAGGCCCGCACTGGATGCTGCCCGACCCGGATTTGTCCGATACGCTCCTCCCCATCGTCCGCCAGCGCGTCATGGACTGGTTCGCGGCCGGAAAATGGGCGGACACCACCGTCCTCAAGGCCGCCCGCAGCTTCCATTTCCTGGTCGGCGGCCGCCGCTACGTCCCCGCCTGCCTCGCCCCGCCATGAAAGCCGGCCCTCAGTCCCACAACCGCGCCGCCCCGAACACGCCGGAGCTGTCGCCATGCGCGGCCCGCAGCACCGGCGTGTTCACCGCATCGGCAAACACCCAGCGCGCCAGCAACCCCGGCACCACCTGGTACAACCCCTCCAGGTTGGAAAGCCCGCCCCCCAGCACGATGCAATCGGGGTCCAGCAGGTTCACCACATGCGCCAAGGCCCGCGCCAACCTGTCGGCATGCCGCGCCAAGGCCCCCACCGCCGCCGCATCCGCCCGCCCAGCCAACCCGCTGGCATCCCTGGCCCCCGGCCCATCCGCCTCGGCCGCCAAGGCCGGCCCACACAGAAAGGTCTCGATGCACCCGCGCTTGCCGCACCAGCACGCCGGCCCGGGAAACTCCTCGGCCGTCATCCAGGGCAGCGGGTTGTGCCCCCATTCCCCCGCCACCCGGTTCCGCCCCTCCACAATCCGCCCGTCGCGGACAATGCCCGCGCCAACCCCGGTGCCCAAGATCACCGCGAACACGCAGCCATACCCGGCCCCCGCGCCATCGGCCGCCTCGCTCATCGCCAGGCAATTGGCATCATTGGAAAGCCGCACCGGCCGCCCCAGCGCCGCCGCCAGGTCCGCATCCAGCCGCCCGCCATTCAGCCAGGTGGAATTCGCCCCCCGCACCAGCCCCGTGGTCGGCGAAACACTGCCGGGAATCCCCACCCCAACGGTCCCGGCCCCCCCCAGCTCGGCCTCGGCCGCCGCCACCAGCCCGGCCACCAGCCGCACCACGCCCTGGTACGCCGCCGGAGTCGCCGCCCGCCTCCGCAGCAGCACCCGCCCCGCTGCGTCCAGCGCCACGATCTCGGTCTTGGTCCCGCCCAGGTCCACGCCAAATCGAATCATGGCCGCCAGCCTGCCATGCAGCCAACCCTTGCCCAAGCCCCGCGGGGGTGCTGGACTCGGCCGATGCCCGACACCCTGCTCGACGTCCAAGGCCTCAGCTGCCCGCTGCCCGTGCTGAAGGCCAACAAGGCCCTCCGCAGCCTGCCCCCCGGCGCGGAGCTGACGGTCCTCGCGACAGACCCCGCCAGCCCGGCGGATTTCGCGGCCTTCTGCACCGAAACCGGCCACCAGCTGCTGGCCAGCACGCAGGAAGGCAGCGTCTACCGCTACCGCCTCCGCAAGCGGGCGACGCCATGAGCACGCTGCTGCTGACCCACCGCGCCTGCCTGCTGCACGAACCCGGGGACTACCACCCCGAAAGCCCGGACCGCCTGCGCGCCGTGCTCAAGGCCCTGGACCAGGAGGAGTTCGCGGACCTGATCCGCGATGAAGCCCCTCAGGCCACGGTGGAACAACTGACCCGCGTCCACCCCCGGCACTACGTGGACGCCATCCTCGCCGTCCGCCCGCCGGAGGGGGAAACCCTGGCGCTGGACGGCGACACGGTGATGAGCCACGGCAGCGCCGAGGCCGCCCTGCGCGCCGCGGGCGCCGGGGTGGCTGCCGTGGATGCGGTGTGCCGCGCCGAGGTCCGCCGCGCCTTCTGCGCCGTGCGCCCGCCCGGCCACCACGCCGAACCCGGCACCCCCATGGGGTTCTGCCTGTTCGCCAACGCCGTCATCGCCGCCCGCCATGCCCAGCAGGCGCACGGCGTCGCCCGGGTGGCGATCCTGGATTTCGACGTCCACCACGGCAACGGCACCCAGGCCTGCGTCAAGGAAGACGCCAGCATCTTCTACGGCAGCACCCACCAGTTCCCGCTCTACCCCGGCACCGGGGACAGGTACGAGCGCGGCATCGGCAACGTGGTCAACGCGCCGCTGCCCCCGGGCGCCGATGGCGCCGCCTTCCGCGAGGCCTGGCAGACCGAGATCATCCCGGCGCTCGACGCCTTCGCCCCCGGCCTGGTCATCGTCTCCGCCGGGTTCGATGCCCATGCGCGCGACCCCCTGGCCCAGCTCCGGGTGCGGGAAGCCGACTTCGGCTGGATCACCGAGCAGCTCTGCGCGGTGGCGGAGCGGCATTGCGGCGGCAAGGTCGTCAGCCTGCTGGAGGGCGGCTACGACCTGGAGGCGCTGGCGCTTTCAACCGCCGCGCATGTCCGTGCGTTGATGCGGGCGTGACCGTCGCCGACCCGTCTCAACTGTGGCGTTTCGGAAACGCCTGTGTCTTTTCGGTAGCAAGCCCCCCTCGTCGATGCTTTGCCAAGCGGCCCGAGGGCGTATACTTCCCCTTCAGACTTGTGCCATCCGCTTTGCCTCCAGGGGGAATTCCATGCCGCAGGCCGTTGGCCACCAGGCCACGCCGACCGGTTCCGGGGTTGAAACGCTGACCTTCGAGGCGGCGCTGGAGGAACTTGAGCGGATCGTCAGGTCCCTGGAAGGTGGGCAGGGCAACCTGGCCACCGCGATCGAGAGCTATGAGCGGGGGGTGGCGCTCCGCCAACGCTGCGAAAAGCTGTTGGCCGAGGCTGAAGCCAAGGTGCAGGCCATCGTCACCGCCCCCGCTTCGGGCGCCATGACCCTGCGCGATGTCGAGTAGGACAGGATGAGCACCGTTACACTGGACCACCCCACTTCGCTGTCGCAGGCCATGACCCAGGCCGCAGCCGAGATCGACCAGGCGCTGGATGTGCTGCTGCCGGTGCCCGAGGGCGCCGAGGCCCGGCTGTTCGAGTCGATGCGCTACTCCGTCATCGGCGGCGGCAAGCGGCTGCGCGGCTTCCTGGTGCTGGAAGGCGCCCGGCAGTTCGGCGTCTCCCGCAATGCCGCGCTGCGGGTGGCCTGCGCCATCGAGATGGTGCACGCCTACAGCCTGATCCATGACGACCTGCCGGCCATGGACGACGACGACCTGCGCCGCGGCAAGCCGACCAACCACAAGGCCTTCGACGAGGCCACCGCGATATTGGCCGGGGACAGCCTGCAGTGCCACGCTTTCACCGTGCTGGCCGAGGAGGATACCCACCCCGACCCCGCGGTGCGGATCGAGCTGGTGCGGATGCTGTCCAGGGCCGCCGGCCCGCGCGGCATGTGCGGCGGCCAGATGCTCGACATGATGGCCGAGCAGGGCAGGTCCCCGCAGGACGAGGCGGCGATCGGGCGGTTGCAGACGTTAAAAACCGGTAAGCTCATCGAGTTTTCCGCCGAGGCCGGCGCCGTGCTGGGCAAGGCGAACCTCTCGCAGCGCCACGCGCTGCTGTCCTATGGCCGAGACCTCGGTGCCGCCTTCCAGATTGCCGATGATCTGCTGGATGCGACCGCAACGGCCGAGGAAACCGGCAAGGCCACCGGCAAGGATGCCGCCGCCGGCAAGGCGACGCTCGTGTCGCT
>CAIMOR010000223.1 GCA_903843125.1 uncultured Rhodospirillales bacterium | reverse complement strand
TGCTGGCCGAACCAGGCGCCGATGGCGCGCCCCGCTTCCGGCGGGTCTGAAGGTTACGCTGCGGCGGCCGGGCCGAGGGTTGCTTCAGGGCTGCTGCGGCCCGGTGTATCGGCGAACCCCGATATCGTTTTGCCCTTTGCTCTCGGTGACCAGCTGCGGCTGCAGCTTCCATTGCAGAATGCCGAACTGCGGCACCAGCTGGACATAGCGGATGTCACCCGCTGCCAGCGGCAGGCGAAGGTCGTAACGGTCCTCGTCCGACGCGCTGATCGTATAGGTAGCCGGTGGCCGATCCACGAAGAAGAAGCCATTGGTCATACCTTGGCCAATGACCGCGCCGTTTAGCCTGACATCCGCGATCAAGCCGCGGCCCTGCAATGCACGGTAGATATAGATCCTGCCCATCCCTTCCGCCGGAGCAGACGCATCAGGCCGCATCTCGGCGAAGGTGGGACCCTCGGCAGTGGGTGGCAAACAGCCCGTCAGCATCCCGGCAACCAAGCAGACGACAGCGACCGAAAAAAAGCGTCGATGGAAGGACATTACAGGCCTCGCTGCGCTTTGTGCTGAACAGTCGGCAGGTTAGGTCTGCCCAATCCAGCGGCGCAACAGATTTAGCCCACGGGCATCACCGGCCGGCCTGCATCGCCCCTCACGCGCAAAAAAACGGGCCGCCAGGGGTGACCCCGGCGGCCCAAGTTGTGGTCCTCAGCCCAGCCCCAGGCTGCGACGGAGAACCACTGGGAGGAGACGTCCAAGGCACCGCCTGAACGGATACTGTGTACAATCACTCAAAGGTGAGTGACAAGGTATACTATGTGAAAACCTTGCAAGGTACAGCCCGGGTCGCCGCCATGACGCAGTTGTGCCGTGCCGGCGCGCGCCGGGTGCGGTGAGGTTCCCGCCTTCGGCCAGGGAGCCCCGCCATGCCGCACCGCAGCCTCGCCCGCCTGCTGTTCCTGCTGCTCCTGCTGGTGGCGCCGGACCTCGGCGCCAAGGAGTTCCCGCCGACCGGTTCCGCCACCACCGGTGGCGACGTGCAGGCGCCGCCGGGCCTGCCGGCCATGGGCTCGCTCTCGGCCGCGCTGACGCCGGGCGAGACCTCCCGCCTGCGGGTCAGCGTCGGGCCGGATGGCGCCAGCGTGCTGCAGAACACCCAGCCCGGCTACAACATCTGGCACCAGCCCGCGCCAGGCCCGGACTATACGCTGCGGCTGCGGGTGCTCAGCGGCATCCCCCTGCTGCAGGACCGCGTGACCGGCGCCGGCCTGCTGCTCGGCGCCCAGCCCGACGGCTCCGGCTTCCTGGCGGTGGTGCTGGCCGGCAACACGCTGCGGGTGGCCAGGCGCAACGCCAATGGCCTCAGCGTGCCGGTCTCCAGCGCCACCTCCACCATCCGCGCCGGCGATTGGAACGAGCTGCTGGTCCGCGTCAGCGGCGGCAACACCATGGCGGTCAGCGTGAACGGCGCCGAGATGGTCTCGATGCAGGTGCCGGAGAACCTGGCCACCGGCGGCGCCGGCCTCTACATCGGCGGCGTCGGCACCGCCCAACTGCGCGACTACGCGGTGCAGTAGCGCCGGCCGGCGGCCACCGGGCGCCGCGGCAACCGGCGCCCGATCGCGCCCCGGGTCGCGCCCCCAACCGCGCCCCTCGGGGTCACTCCGCCGCCGCCACCAGCGCCGCCTGGCTGAGATACGCGCCCTGCCGTACCAGCGCCTGCTGCACGGCGCGCACCGCCACCGCCCGCGGCTCCACGCCCGCCTGCACCGCCAGCGCCGCCGCCACGCCGGCGGCCTGCCCGGTCAGCCAGCATTGCGGAATCTCCCGCATGAAGCTGTGGCTGGTCGGGTCGCAACTCACGTGCCGCCCCGGCGCCAGCAGCCCGTCCAGCGCCTCCGGCACCAGCGCGCCATAGGGCACCGAGATATTCGGGAATTTCGGCCCCGGCGAGGGCGTCACCGCAATCTCGTCGGCCATCACCCGGCCGTCCCAGCTCTCCCGCAGCACCGCGGAAACGCCCGCCAGCCGCCGGGTATGCCGCACCCCCAGCTGCGGCGCGGACAAGATCGGGTAGGCCCCGGCAAACCCCGGTGCCTGCGCCTTGTAGTGCTCCAGGTGCTGCATCATCAGCCGATGGCTGCGGATCTCCACCTCGCTCTGGTCGTCCGGGTCCAGCGCGTTGAAGCCGACCATGCGCGGCCCCATGAACAGCGCCACGTCGTCCCGCCAACTGACGAAGGCGCGCTCGAACAGCCCGTACTTCGCCTTGCCGGCCTGGATGAACGCCGCCAGCTCGTCGGGCTTCTCGCCCCGCCATTTCAGGAAGGCTGGCATGTCGCAGCCCGCGAACATGAAGGACGTGTTGCTGCAATGGTGGATGTCGTCGGCGTTGATGTCGCCATGCCAGCGCGCCCCGGCGCGGGCGAAGATGTCGCCATCCCCGGTGGCATCCACCACCACCCTGGCCAGCACCGCGCGCCTGCCCGCCTTGCTCTCGAACACCACGCCGCGGACGGCCCCACCCTCCATCACCGGCATGGCACCCCAGCAGTGGAACAGCAGCTCGGCGCCGGCCTCCAGCACCATTTCCTGCGCCACGAACTTCATCTGCTCGGGGTCGCAGGTCGGGCTCCACGTCACGGTGCCATGATAGGCCGCCGTCCGCAGTTGCCACCACGCCGCCGTCGCCGCGTCGCGCGAACCCCAGGCTTCCCGCGGCGGCCCCGCCACGCTCCCGGGCGGCAGCCGGCCGAGGAACTCCTCGGCGAAGCCGCGGATCACCAGCTTGCCCTCCCAGTCGGTCATCCGGTCGATCCACAGCACCAGGCCGCCGGTGGCCAGCCCGCCCAGGTGGTTGTGCCGCTCCATCAGCATCACCTTGGCCCCGAGCCGCCCCGCCGCCACCGCCGCCGCCGTGCCGGCCGGGCCGCCGCCCAGCACCAGCACGTCGCATTCGGCATGCACCGGTATCTCCCGCGCCGGCTCGGTGATGGTCGCGCGGCTCACCGTGCGGTCGGCCTTCACCCGGCGCCGGCCATCGAAACTCTCCACCTGGAACATCTCGGACTGATGGAACAGCCGGCCCATCTTCGATGAGGTCGGTTCGGTCATGGCGGCATCCCTCCACGGCGCTGGTGCAGCGGCCTGCTTGTGTCCTGCGCCGCGGCCCAGCGGGCCGGCCAGGCGCTGGCGACAGCATGGCCCGGCTGGCGCCGCTGCGCTACACCAGCCGCATGCGCTTCCCCGCCCACCCGCGCCTCCCCCGGCTGCTGCTCCCCTTCGGCCTGCTCGCCCTGCTGGCCGCCTGCGCCACGCCGCCGCCGGTGGTCGCCCTGGCCCCGCCGCTGCCCTACCCGCCCAGCGTCCGCGACCGCATTCTCGGCATCGCCGAGGCCGAATGGCGCGAATGGGGCGCACTGGACCGCCAGCCCGGCGACCCCGCCCCGGCCAGCAGCGCCGAGGCCGACCTGGCCAATTTCCCCCGCGTCCTGGCCTATTGGCTGGCCGCCCCGGACGAGGACGGCACCATCGCCGCCAACCGCCGGCTCTACGCCGCCGCCCTGGCCGGCCGGCCCGAGGGCGCCCGGCTCTGGCGCGCCCAGGCCTGGTCCGCCGCCTTCATCAGCTACGTCATGCAGCGCGCCGGCGTGGATACGCGCGAATTCCGCCCCACCGCCGCGCACAGCTTCTACATCGACCACATGCTGAAGGACGCCGCGGACTTCCCGGCCGAGGCGCCGTTCTACCCCCACTCCCCCACCGCCTACGCGCCGCAACCCGGCGACCTGGTCTGCGCCGACCGCAGCCGCAGCCCGATCACCGATTGGCGCCAGCGCGCCGCCGACAACGGCGCCTTCCGCCCGATGCATTGCGACCTGGTGGTGGCCGTCACGCCGGCCGGCGCCGAAGCCATCGGCGGCAACGTGGCCGACACGGTCGCCCGCACCCGCTACCCCACCGACCCCGGCGGCCTGCTGCTGCCCGGCCCACCCGGCAGCGCCACCTGGTTCGGCGTGTTCGAGAACCGGCTGGGCCGCCTCGGCCCCTGGGCGCCCCAGCCGCAGCCCCAGCCCCTGCCCCTGCCGGCCACCGATCTGCCGCCGCTGGCGCTGCCCACGTCCTGACGCGCCCTCGCATCGCCACCCCGGTGACGCCGCTGCCGCCACCTGCCACCATGGCCGCAACCAACTCCGGAGCGCCTGAGTGACCCACCTGTTCGACCCGCTGACCCTGCGCGGCCTGACCCTGAAGAACCGCATCGGCGTCTCCCCGATGTGCCAGTACTGCTGCGATGGCGACGGCAAGCCCACCGAATGGCACCTGGTCCACCTGGTGCCCCGCGCCATGGGTGGCGCCGGCCTCACCATGGTGGAAGCCAGCGCCGTCACGCCCGAAGGTCGCATCGCGCCCGGCGATGTCGGCATCTGGGGCGCCCAGCACATCGGCCCGCATGCCCGGCTGGCCGCCGCCATCCGCCACGCCGGCTCGGTGCCGGCGGTGCAGCTGGCCCATGCCGGGCGCAAGGCCAGCCGCGGCCCCGGCTGGGTCCACGCCCCGGCCGCGGCCGGCTGGACCGCCCTGGCCCCCAGCGCCACCCCGTTCGGCGACTACGCCACCCCCGCCGCCATGAGCGAGGCCGACATCGCCGCCACCATCGCCGCCTTCGCCGCCGGGGCCAAGCGCGCGGTCGCCGCCGGCTATGAGCTGGTCGAGCTTCACGCCGCGCATGGCTACCTGCTGCACCAGTTCCTCTCGCCGCTCAGCAACCAGCGCAACGACGCCTGGGGCGGCGACTTCGCCGGCCGCACCCGCCTGGTGCTGGAATGCGCCAGGGCGGTCCGCGCCGCGCTGCCGGAGGCCATGCCGCTCAGCGTCCGCATCTCCCACACCGACTGGGTCGAGGGCGGCTGGACCACCGGCGAAAGCGTCGAGCTCTGCCAGCTCCTCAAGGCCGCCGGCGCCGACATCATCGACGTCTCCTCGGGCGGCCTGGACGCGCGCCAGAAGATCGCGCTCGGCCCGGGCTACCAGGTGCCTGGCGCCGTCGCGGTGAAGCAGGGCGCCGGCCTGCCCGTGGCCGCCGTCGGCCTCATCACCGAACCGGCCCAGGCGCAGGAGATCATCGAGACCGCCAAGGCGGACCTGATCCTGCTGGCCCGCGTGCTGCTGCGCGACCCCTACTGGCCGCTGCGCGCCGCCGCCGCGCTCGGCCGCACCGAGTCGATCAGCGCCCCGCCGCAATACGAACGCGGCTGGGCCGCGCTCGGCAAGGTGGGCATGAACCCCGCCCTCGGTGAACCGCAGGAGGCCCTGTGATGCCCGCCTACCTCGTCGGCAACATCACCATGAAGGACCCTGTGGCCTACGCCGAATACGGCCGCCAGGTCGCGCCGCTGATCGCGCGCTTCGGCGGCCGCTACCTGGTCCGCGGCGGCGCCGCCGAGGCGGTGGAAGGCGCCGCCTTCAACCGCGTCGTCGTGCTGGAATTCGCCGACATGGCCGCGCTGAAGGCCTTCTACTTCTCACCCGAATACGCCCCGCTGATCGCACTGCGCCAGAAAGCCGCCGATGGCGACGTCTCGCTGATCGAGGGCTACGCCGGCTGAACCGAACGCCGCCCGGAGGCCACCACCGGGCGGCACGCCGCGGCCCGCATGCGGCACCCGCCCGCCGCCGCCGGCGGAACCGCGCGGGAGGCGGCTGCCACCGCTACCAACGCACGAGGTTGCACCTTCGCGCCCCTCGATCGCCGGGCGGGCCGCCGCCGCGGCCCTTGCCCACGCCGCACGAGCGGCGGCACGGCCCGCAAGGCGCGGCCCGCAATTCGGAACGTCCTGCGCTCGGCATGACATCCCCGGCGCCGCCGCTCTACTCCGGCCCCTGGCCCAACCGCCCGGCCGCCTGCGCCACCCAGGCGCCCCCCTCCCGCCGCAGCAGCCGCCAGCCGCCCGCCGGCAGCGGCGCCGTGCCCAATGCCGCCTGCGTCGCCGCATCGGCCGAAAGCAGCAGCACCTGCCCGGCCTGGTCCTCGGCCAGCCGCGCCCGCAACGTGGCCTCGTCCAGCACCACGCTGCCGAAGCCGCGCGCCGGCAGCACCACCCGCGCCCGGCCCTGCAGCGCGAAATCCGTCACCACGGCGCCGAAGCCATTGCCGGCGGGGTCCACCACCGCCACCACGCCGCCCTGCGGCACCGCCGGCCGCAGCGCCGCCAGCGTCCGGCGCAACGGCGGCGCCGGCTCCCGCGGGTTCGGCCACAGCAGCCGGAACCCGGCCAGCGGCAACAGCAGCAGCACCGCGCCGGCCGCCGGCAGCGCCCAGCGCCTTGCCACCCAGGGCCGCAGCCGGCCCGGCACCGGCTGCGCCAGCAACAGCAGCGCCACCCCGGCCATCATCACCCCGCCCAGCTGCGTGCCGTAGCGCCAGAAGCTGGCCGCCCGGGCCACCTCGTCGGGCGCGAAGCTGCCGCCCATGTAGGTGACGAACAGGAAGCACGGCCACCCCGCCAGCAGCGGCGCCGCCAGCAGCGCCAGCCGGGCCGCCGGCGTGCCCCGCCCGCGCCACGGCGCCAGCCCGGCCAGCCCCAACCCGGCCAGCCCCAACCCGGCCAGCTCCAGCCCGGCCAGCCCCAGCATGGCCAGCAGCAGCGCCGAGAAGAACACCTTCCGCAGCATCACCGTGCCGATGCTGGCCAGGGTCTGCCCCGCCATGCCCCAGGCCCATTGGCCGAAGGGCTTGAACCCGAACACCCCGCCCGCCGCCGCCGCATGCGGCTGCCACAGCGCCCAAGTCAGCAGCATCGGCAGCGCCAGCACCGCCAGCCGCAT
>CAIMOR010000222.1 GCA_903843125.1 uncultured Rhodospirillales bacterium | reverse complement strand
GACCTCGGGATGCTCGGCTATCTCGCGGGACCCCGGCCAGGCGCCATGGCCTACAATGCGCTGCACATCACCGCCTTGCCGTTGGCCCTGGGGGTTCTGGCGGCCTGGCTGGCACCCAACCTGCTGCCTTATGCGTGCATCTGGCTGGCGCATATCGGGTTCGACCGGGCGCTCGGGTATGGCCTGAAATACGGCGCGGGCTTCAAGGCGACCCACCTGGGCAGCCTTTGAGCGATGGGGATGCGCTGGCGCCTCCCGTCATCGGGGGCATGGATCAGCCGGCCCGGATGTCGCTGGCGAGCCTCCGGCAGGGAAGGCAATGCTGCCGATGCTGCCGCGTGGCGATGGTGCTGACGCCAACTCAGTTGGTTTCGACGGGCGAGAGCGCATCCACCGCGCGCAGCATCCCCTGGCACAGCCGCCAGACGCTGGCGGTGCCGAAATAGAGGTCGATGCCGCCGTCCAACTCACCGACATGCAGCCGGTAGCCATTGCTCAGCACCTCAACCGCCACGCGCATGGTCTCGGTGATGGCGTGCTGGGTGCGAGCCTGGAACACCGCATCAACGATGGTCCGCGCCAGCAGCCTGGCGTCCTCGAGTTCCAGCGTGAACAGCCGGGGTGCCGCGCGGCTGGCATTGAAGGCGAACACCGCATCCACCTGGATGACGCGCCCGGCCGGGCAGAAAACCAGCCGCGTCAACGGCTTGCCGGCCGGAAACAGGAAGGAGCGCTCATCCAGGTCCACCGGCACCTGCTGGATGCTCGCCAGGGTCGGCGTGCCGGCCAGGTCGGCCAGGCCGCTCAGCCGCGTGGTCAGCATCGCTACAGCCGCCAGCCGGAATGGATCGCCACGATCCCGCCGCTCAGGCTCTGGTACCTTACCCGTTCCAGGCCGGCCGCGCGCATCAACTCGGCCAAGGCCTCCTGGTCGGGGAACATGCGGATGCTCTCGGCCAGGTACTGATAGCTGTCGGCGTCGCCGGCCACCCGGCTGCCCAGCACCGGCAGCACCTTGAAGCTCCAGGCGTCGTATACCGGCGCCAGCGGCGCCACCTCCACGCGAGAGAACTCCAGGCAGTGGAAGCGGCCACCCGGCTTCAGCACGCGGCGCGCTTCCCGCAGCACCGCCGGCTTGTCGGTGCAGTTGCGCAGCCCGAAGGCGATGGAGACCTTCTCCACGCTGCGGTCGGGCAACGGGATGTGCTCCGCGTCGACGCAGAGGAAGCTCAGCCCCTCCACCAGGCCGCGTTCCAACGCGCGGTTCTGTGCCACCGCCAGCATGGCCGGATTGATGTCGGTCAGCAGCACCCGCCCGGCGCCCCTGGCCAGAGCGGCGAAGCTGATATCCCCGGTGCCGCCCGCCAGGTCCAGCAGCGTCTCCCGCGGCGAACAGCCGATGGCGGCGACGAAGGCCCGCTTCCAGGCCCGGTGCAGGCCCAGCGACATCAGGTCGTTCATCAGGTCGTAGCGCGGCGCGACGCTGGCGAAGACCTGCTTCACCAGCCCGGCCTTGTCCTCGCGGGCCACCTGGCGGTAGCCGAAATCGACTTCTTCCTGCATGGCGCGCAGGCTAGCACCCGATCAGCCTGGGGGAAATGATGCCCGAATTGCCGGAAGTGGAGACCGTGATGCGCGGCCTGGCGAAGGTGCTGGACGGCCAGCGCATCGTTGCCGCCAGCATCGCCCGGCCGGACATGCGCTGGCCCTTTCCGGATGGCTTGGTGACGCGGCTCACCGGCGCCCAGGTGCTGGGATTCCGCCGCCGCGCCAAGTACATGCTGATGCGGCTGGAGGGCGGCGACAGCCTGCTGATCCACCTCGGCATGTCCGGGCGCATGGTCGCCCGCCGCGCCCAGGACCGGCCGAACGAGCCGATCGCGCATGAACATTTCGCCATGCAGACCGAGGCCGGTACCCATGTCGGCTTCGTCGACCCGCGCCGCTTCGGCAGCGTCGACCTGGTGGCGACGGCCGCCGAGGACCGCCACAAGCTGCTGGCCGGCCTTGGCCCCGAACCGCTGGACGACGCCTTCACCCCGGACGTGCTGAGCGATGCCCTGGCCGGCAAGCACACCTCCATCAAGGCCGCGCTGCTGGACCAGAAGGTGGTTGCCGGGCTCGGCAACATCTACGTGAGCGAGGCGCTGCATCGCGCCGGCATCAGCCCCCGGCGCGAGGCCTACAGCGTGGCCGGTGCCCGCTGCCTGAGGCTGGTGCCCGCGATCAAGGCGGTGCTGACCGAAAGCATCGAGGCCGGCGGCTCCAGCCTGCGCGACTACGTCCAGGCCGATGGCGGCATCGGCTTCTTCCAGGAGCGCTTCAAGGTTTACGACCGCGAGGGCCTGCCCTGCGACACCTGCCCCGGCGAGCCGACGTGCAAGGGCATCCAGCGCATCGTGCAGTCTGGCCGCGCCAGCTTCTATTGCCCGCGGCACCAGCGTTAAGTTAAGCCAACCGCAGAACCAAAGGGGACGCACATGGCCTACGAGATGATCCTGACGGAAACCCGCGGCCCGGTGGCGCTGATCACGCTGAACCGCCCCAAGGCGCTGAACGCGCTGTGCGACCAGCTGATGCGCGAACTGGGCGAGGCGCTGCTGGCCTACGACGCCGACCCCGCCATCGCCGCCATCGTGCTGACCGGCAGCGAGAAGGCCTTCGCCGCCGGCGCCGACATCAAGGAAATGCAGGCGCGAACCTTCCCGGCCGTGTTCATCAGCGACTTCATCGCGCCGTGGGAAACCGTGCTGCGGGTGAAGAAGCCGACCATCGCGGCGGTCGCCGGCTTCGCGCTCGGCGGCGGCTGCGAACTGGCCATGATGTGCGACATGATCCTGGCCGCCGACACCGCGAAGTTCGGCCAGCCGGAGATCAACCTCGGCGTCATCCCCGGCGCCGGCGGCAGCCAGCGGCTGACGCGCGCCATCGGCAAGTCCAAGGCCATGGAGATGGTGCTGACCGGCAGCATGATGGGCGCCGAGGCGGCCGAACGCGCCAACCTGGTGGCCCGCGTGGTGCCGGCGGCCGAGCTGGTGGCCGAGGCGGTGAAGATCGGCGAGAAGATCGCCACGCTGTCCGCCACCGCGGTCGCCATCGGCAAGGACGCGGTGAATGCCGCGTTCGAGACCACGCTGACCGAGGGCGTGAAGACCGAACGCCGGCTGTTCCTCTCGCTTTTCGCCACCGAGGACCAGAAGGAAGGCATGGCCGCCTTCGCCGAGAAGCGGAAGGCCAACTTCCGCAATCGCTGAGGCCGGCGGGCGGCTGGTGCGGCATCCTTGACGCCACCATCCGCCCGAGGCTAGAAGCGCTCCTCCCGCCGCGGCCCGGATATGCCCGCGGCGATACCCTGTTGATCCTCTTGCTGGACTGAAGTCACAACGCCATGGCGAACACCGCGTCCGCGCGCAAGCGCATCCGCCAGAATGAGAAGCGCACCGTCCGTAACCGGGCCCGGCGTTCGCGGGTGCGTACGTTCCTGCGCAAGGTCGAACAAGCCATCGCCGAGGGCGACAAGTCGGTAGCGCAGGAAGCGTTCAAGGCCGCACAGCCTGAACTGCAGCGCGCCGCCACCAAGGGCGTGCTGCACCGCAACTCGGTCGCCCGCAAGCTGTCGCGCCTGTCGTCGCGCATCAAGGATATCGGCGCCAGCGCCACCGCGTGAATGCGGTACGGCGACGGTCGGGCGGGTGATTGGCCTTGGGCCAGTATTCCCGCGCGCGCGTAAGACATTCTTCGAAATGGTCTGACGTTTGACGACCGGCTTTCCGCCGGTCGATCCAATTTACATTCTGACGTTACTTTCTCAACCGAGCAAAATCGAAAGTCGCGATTTGCCGAACGGTGAAATGTAAGGTAACGTCCGCGACGGCAGCGACGGTTGGTCAGCGCTCTCTCCCCCCAAGCCGGAGAGTGCCGGCAGCCGGGCCGGCAGGCTGGGCGGCGGTCCAGGCATTCGTTCGGCTGCGGCCACAACACGTGCAGGTGTGAGGGAATGGACAAGGAACCCGGCTCGTCGTTCCCCCCAACGGCCAGCAAGCAAGGCACCGCACAACTGGCTTCGTGCTGGGCCCGCATCCGCGGCCGCATGCGCGAGGAAGTCGGCGAGGTCGAATACCGCACCTGGCTGCGCCAGATGACGCTGGCCGGGGTCGAGGGCGACGAGGCCATCGTCCTGCTGCCCACCCGTTTCCTGCGCGACTGGGTGCGCGGCCATTATGGCGACCGGTTGAAGGCGTTGTGGCAGGCCGAGAGTCCGGCCATCCGTCGGGTCGACATCCGCGTCGCCGCCGGCGGCAGCGCCGGCCTGACCGAACCCAGCCCGACCCATGTGGAGACCGGCCTGGCCGAGGGCCTGACGCCGCGCCCGGCGCTGCGCCCCATGGCCAGCGCCGCCAGCGAGAAGCTGGACCGCGCCGGCGATTGGATCGCGCCGCTGGAGCCGCGCTTCACCTTCGACACCTTCGTCGTCGGCAAGCCGAACGAATTCGCCCATGCCTGCGCCCGGCGCGTGGCGGAAAAGCCCAACAGCGCCGGCTTCAACCCGCTGTTCCTGTATGGCGGCGTCGGCCTGGGCAAGACCCACCTGATGCATTCCATCGCCTGGGCGCTGCGGGAGCGCGAGAACGCCTCGGTGGCCTACATGAGCGCCGAGAAGTTCATGTATCGCTTCATCGCCGCGCTGCGCAGCCAGTCCACCATGGAGTTCAAGGAAAGCCTGCGTTCGGTCGACGTGCTGATGATCGACGACCTGCAATTCCTGATCGGCAAGGACAACACGCAGGAAGAGTTCTTCCACACCTTCAATGCCTTGGTCGACAGCGGCAAGCAGATCGTCGTCAGCTCCGACAAGTCGCCCAGCGACCTGAACGGCATCGAGGACCGGCTGCGCACGCGGCTCGGCTGGGGCATGGTCGCCGACCTGCATGCCACCACGTATGAGCTCCGCCTCTCCATCGTCGAAGCCAAGGCGCATGCCTCCGGCGTCACGGTGCCGCCGCGGGTGCTGGAGCTGCTGGCCCACAAGATCACCAGCAACGTGCGCGAACTCGAAGGCGCCCTGAACCGGCTGATCGCCCACGCCAACCTGTTCGGCCGCAATGTCACGCTGGAAAGCGTGCAGGAAGTGCTGGCCGACATGCTGCGCGCGCACGACAAGCGCATCAGCATCGAGGAAATCCAGAAGAAGGTGGCGGAGCACTACAATATCCGCCTGACCGACATGGCCAGCCCGCGCCGCGCCCGTGCCGTGGCGCGGCCACGCCAGGTGGCGATGTACCTGGCCAAGCAGCTGACCCAGCGCAGCCTGCCGGAGATCGGCCGCCGCTTCGGCAACCGCGACCACACCACCGTGATGCACGCCGTTTCCCGCATCGCCGAGCTGATGGCCGCCGACGTCGCCTTCGCCGAGGATGTGGCCCTGCTGCGCAAGATGCTGGAAACCTGAGCCGCGCCATGGCGCTGCGGCTGGTCCAGGTCAGCGATACGCATCTTTCGCCGACGCATGGCTACTTCGCCCATAACTGGCTGGCCTTCCGCCACGCCATGCGCGACACCCCGCCGGACCTGCTGGTGCACAGCGGCGACATCGCCTTCAACGGCCCGGCCGTGCCCGACGACATCGAATACGGCGCCGCCCAGTTGCGCGCCCTTGGGCTGCCCTGGCGCGCCATTCCCGGCAACCACGACACCGGCGAGGCGCCGGCCTTCTCCCGGCTGAACCAGCCGGTCACCGAGGCCCGCATCCAGGCCTGGCGCGACCATGTCGGCCCCAACTGGTGGCTGCATGACGCCGGCGACTGGCGCCTGGTCGGCATCGACACCTCCCTGCTGGCCAGCGACCTGTCCGAGGAAGCCGAGCAGGACGAGTTCCTGGCCGAGGCGTTGGCCCGCCGCGGCGGCCGCCCGGTGATGCTGTTCATGCACATGCCGCCGTTCGACGGCGACCCCGACGACCCCAGCCCCACCACCGCCTGCGTGCCGCATGCGGCGCGGCTGCGGCTGCTGCACGCCTGCCGCCAGGGCGGCGTCAAGGTCATCGCCTGTGGCCACCTGCATGTCTACCGGCAGTTGGCGTGGGAGGGCATCGACATCGTCTGGGCGCCGGCCACGGCCATGGTGGATGTGCGCCGTTGGCAGCAGCGCCTCGGCCGTTTTCCCCGCCCCGGCTACCTCGAGTGGACCCTGGAGGGGCATGAGGCTCGCCACCGCCTGGTGGAGCCGCCGCGCATGTTCGTGGTCGACATGACCGGCTGGACCGCGCTTTCCGGTGGCACCGTCACCACCCTGCCGCCGCTGGCGGGGTAAACCGAGGCCAAGCCTTGGGGATAACCCACGCCGGGCTTGGTGACGGCCGCGGAAAACCTTACCTTCACCCAGTCGAATCGGCTGGCCCGTCCCGGCGGGCCACCGGAAGGGGAGCGTGGTTGCCATGAAGTTCACCGTTGAAAGGGCGATCCTGCTCAAGGCGCTCGCGCATGTGCAGAGCGTGGTGGAGCGGCGCAACACCATCCCCATCCTCGCCAACGTGCTGCTGGAGGCCAAGGGCGGCGTGCTGAAGCTGACCGCGACCGACATGGAAATCGCCGTGGTCGAGGAAGTCCCCGGCGTGCAGATCAGCCGCGAGGGCCGCACCACCGCCCCGGCGGCGACGCTGTACGAGATTGTCCGCAAGCTGCCGGACGGCGCCAAGGTGGAACTGGACCATGCCGGCGGCGACGCGCCGCTGAGCCTGCGCGCCGGCCGCTTCAACACCAGCCTCTCGGTGCTGCCGGTGGAGGACTTTCCCTCCATGACCGAGGGCAAGCTGCCGACGAAGTTCATGCTGCCCGCCGGCCAACTGCGGGATTTGATCGACCGCACCCGCTTCGCCATCAGCACGGAAGAGACCCGCTACTACCTGAACGGCATCTACCTGCACGCGACGGAAAGCGAGGGCGTGAAGGTGCTGCGCGCGGTGGCGACCGATGGCCATCGGCTGGCCCGTGTCGAGGAGCCGTTGCCCGATGGCGCCGCCGGCATGCCTGGCGTGATCGTGCCGCGCAAGACCATCAACGAGTTGCGCAAGCTGGCCGAGGAAACCCAGGACGAGATCGAGGTGCGGCTGTCCGACACCAAGGTGCGCTTCGGCATCGGCCCGGTCTCGCTGACCAGCAAGCTGATCGACGGCACCTTCCCGGAATATGAGCGGGTGATTCCGCGCGGCAACGACAAGATCCTGAAGGTCCACAAGAAGGAGTTCGCCGAAGCGGTCGGCCGCGTCGCCGCCATCTCCAGCGAGCGCAGCAAACCCGTAAAACTGAGCCTGGACCGCAACCTGCTGGTGCTCTCCGCCGCCAGCCCGGAACAGGGCCAGGCGCAGGAGGAACTGGATGGCGAGGTGGTGAGCTACGACAACACCCCCTTGGAGATCGGCTTCCAGGCCCGCTACCTGAACGACATCACCGACCAGATCATCGACACCGTGCAGTTCGAGTTCGCCGATGGCAGCGCCCCCACCGTGGTGCGGGATGCCGCGAAGCCCGAGGCGCTGTATGTGCTGATGCCGATGCGGGTCTAGAACGAACCTCTGTGGGTCGTGTAAACAGACGCCTGAAAACGGCCGTCATCCGGCGTTTCGCTCGGGTCGCGAGCCCGGACGCTTAATGTGACGGGCTCATAGCGCGAACCAACCGGTGTAAACCGCGGCGTAAGCACGATCGTACGATGCCGCTTGCGTTGGGCTGTAACCGGTGTCTGGACCCCACCTGCTTTGGCGGCTTGACGGGGTACCGTCGTCAGCGCGCTGCCGATCCTGACGCGCGCTGGGCTCGCGAGTAGTCCCGAATGGCGCAGACCGCTTCCGGGATGTGGTGGTAGGCGCGGCCGATGTGCTCTCGTATTTCCACGGGCTGGCCGGCGAGCAACTTCTCCACCTCCTCGACCTCGGCACAGGCGAGGATCGGCAGCATCAGCGCCGTCTGGTCGCCGCGCTCGAACATCGGGCGCTAGGTGTCCGGCCAACGCTTCACCGCGAACATGAAGCCCGCGGCCCAGGGCTGCGCCAGCACGGTGCCGTCGTCGGTTTGCATGTAGAGCGGCGTCCAGCGCCGACCGCGGTCGAGGCGCAGCATATGACTGATGGCGTCATGGTGCTGCAGTACGGCCTGCACGGCGCCGAGGCCCATCGGCGTGGTCGGCAGGCTGGGGGCAAAGATCACACGCAGCCAGGCCTCGGCGCCGGTGCGCTCGGGCCCGACGATCAGCGCCGTGCAGAAGCCGTCGATCGCGGAGACGGTCCAGTTGCGGCGGGCGATGTCGGGCTGGGCGGCGAGCCAGTCCTTGAGGTCATCGAGCGGCAGGGCCGGAATGCGCGGCCGGCGGCTCATGCGGCCAGGGCGGCGCGCTTGGCGTCACGCCAGGTCCAGGGCAGCAGCGTCGCCAACTCGGTCGAGCGGACCTTGCCGGTAAGCGTCCACCGACGACTGCGGCCTTCTGCCTTGACCAGCCCGCGCCTCAACTCCGGCGCCTGACTACGCCGCGCTGCCGCCGCCGAGCAATGACGGCCAGACGCTCGTTGATCCGGCGCTCGTCGATATCGTCTGGATCGAACGGCCCGCCGTACCAGGTCATCGTCTCCTCGTGCTCGGGATGCTTCGGATCCGCCATCGCCACCAGGAAGTCTGCGAACCCGTCCAGGCTGCCGACATCCTCGGGTGGGCAGCGGCGCGCGCCGGCGAGCAGGATCGGGACTTCCTCGCCTGGCAGCAGCGGGATCTCGCGCTTCACCTCGACCAGATGCTCCCAGTGGTCGCCGAAATCATAGAGGTAGGTGAACCGCCGCACACCACGCCGCAGCAGCGTGGCCAGCTTCACGCTGCGCGCCGGCGTCACGCCGAACTCGTCGAACTCCGGGTCGGGCTCGCTGAGGCGGTCATCGCCGGTGTCGAACTCGAACAGGTGGCTGTTGCTCCAGCCCATCGCCGCCTGGATGGTCTGGTGCAGCGTCTGCATCGTCATGCTCGCCGGCACCAGCACCTCGCGCCAGATCGCGGGCTTGCTGCCCTTCAGCGTGATGCGCAGCCGCACCGCCGAGGCCATCAGGGGCGCAGCCGCCATGGCGCCAACTCCTCCAGTCCGTTGATCGGGTGCGCGGCGATACGCTCCAGCAGCGTGCGCAGATACGCCTCGGGGTCGCAGCCGTTCAGCTCCGCGGTGCCGATCAGGGTGTAGATGATCGCCGCTTGCCGGCCGCCTGCCAGCGAGCCCGCGAACAGATAGTTCTTTCTCCCCAGGGCCAGCGGCCGCATCCGTCGCTCGGCCGCGTTGTTCGAGAGGCAGGCGCGGCCATCGCGCAGCACCGTGGTTAGCGCACGCCAATTCGCCAGCGAATAGCGGAACGCCTTGGCCAGGCCGGAGCGGCCGAGAATGCGCGGCAGCGTCGCTTCCATCCAACCCACTCTCCCCGTCCAACTCCACCTCCGGCATCACATGCCAGCGCAGAGCGCATCATCGGCAACCAGCGCCGCAAAGGGGGGGGACTCCCCACCAATGATCAAGCGGTTTGTGGTGCACGAGCAGCCTCGTGCTGGGGGTCGTAGGAGGAGCGCTTTTTGAGCATGACGCATGCGATGCCGAGCAGCCGATCGGCGACGGTTCGCAGGGCGCGGCCGTGGGAGTGACCGCGGGCGCGCAGGGCAGCGTATCGGTTTTTGCTGCGGGCGTCGTGCTGGGTAGCGACCCGCGCCCAATGGTAGACGGCGGTTCGCAGCCTGTTGGAGCAGGCTTGGCGCATTTCGACCCGGCGCGACTTGCCGCTGCGCTTGGTGACGGGCGCCACCCCCGTGAGCGTGCGCAAGGCGTTGTAGTCTCGGGCCTGGATGGCCTGGTGGGCCTCCGCGAGCAGTGTGGCGAGGACGATCCTTCCCACTCCCGGCAGGGAGCGCAGGATCGCCGCGTCACGCTGCTCGGCTGCCTGCCGCTGCTCGGGCTCCGGGCCAGCCAGTTGCTCGACCAGGGCGTCGAGGCGGTGGGTAACGTCCTTGATCTGTCGGTTGACCAGGCGGAGGCGCTCGGCTGTGGTAGCGATATGGGCGCGGGCGGCCTCAACGGTGCCGGGCGCGACCGTCAGCGCCGGCCGCTGCAGGATTGCGAGCGCGTCGGCCGCGGTGATACGTCGGATGCGGTGAGCGGCCAGGATGCGGCCAACCTGCTTCTCCGTAAGGCGGCGGGCATCTGCCGGGGTCGGCGCCTTGGACCACAGTGTCAGTATCCAGTCGCTGCCAATGTCGTCAGCAAGATCAAGTGCTTGCGGGTAATAGCGCCAGAGCTGCTGACGGACGCGGTTGGCGAGGCGGATGCGTTCGTCCTTGAGTTCGGCCGCCATGCGCGACCATTCACGCAACTCGACGACCAGCGGGTCCAGCGCCTCGACGCGCCGAAAGCAGTGGCGGTCGGTGCGCAACGACGAGGCCAGCACGAGGGCATCACGCCGATCGTCCTTCGCGCCCGCCGGCGAGAAGCGGTCGCGGAAGCGGTCGAGCTGCTTGGGGTTGATGGCGAACACGGCGACGCCACGATCCATCAGCGCCTCGACCACCGGTCCGTGTGGGGTCTCGATGCCGACCGCGATCTGGCTGGGTTGGCCGGCCTGGGCGCACAACCAGTCGACCATGGCGCCGATCCCGTCGGCGTCGTGGGCGAAGGTGCGCTGCACCGGATCGCCGGTGCGGGTCAGGCAAACCTGATGTTCGGTGCTCGCCCAGTCGACGCCGACAAAGACGAGCGGCTCGGTATCCATGGCCACCTCCTTGCACTGTCGCCGAGCCGCCGCATTGCTTTGCCATTCCCTGTACTGGCGCTCGGGGCGGTGAACCGCCCAGGCGCGACTCCCCACTGGGCATGCAACGCGGGCGACCCGTTGAGGCGCGCGTCCCCCCCAGGTGCTCGAGGGCACAGGGGGCGAAAGGCTGCTCTCAACCAGCCGGCCCGACGCGGCCATGATGCATCATTGACCGCAGACAAACAGGTACAGGGGGGCTTTCGGACAAACGCCGCGGGTCGGGGCATGGGTGGTCGGCAGGAGCGGCAGGGTGCGCCTGTTTCGGACAAATCGCCGGGGTGGCGGCAAGGGGTGGTCCGCGGCGCGTCGGCAGCGGCGCCGGGCCGGCAGGCTATGGGCCGCTGCCGGTTGGACGGGAACGCCTGGTTCGGACAAATCGCCGGGGTGGCGGCATGGGGTGGTCCGCGGCGCGTCGGCGGCGGCGGTGGGCCGGCAGGCTATGGGCCGCTGCTGGTTGGACGGGAATGCCTGGTTCGGACAAATCGCCGGGGGAACGCCAGGGGGGCCGCGAGGCGGCGCGGGTGGATGCCCGCAGGGTTGCTTCGGAGCGGCACGCCGGGGCCGCGGTGCAAACCGGCGGACCCGCGCGAAAATTGAGAACATACAAAGAACATGCGGCGATGGCAAGGAATTCCGCGGCGCTACGCCCCGCTCTCCGCCACCACCACCCGGCGCCGGCGCGCCTTGGCCACCTCAACCGGCAGCCCCGCGAACATGTCCTTCTGCGCCTCCACCAGCGTCAGCCCGGCGAATCGGGGCGCTACGGCCTGGCCCAGCCGTTCCCATGCCCCGGCGCCGCGCAGCAGTAGCCGGTTGCGGAAGGGCGGGATGAACAGCGCGCCGTCGCGCCGTTCCACCCGGAACATCTGCCGGCGCAGCAGGGCTTCCAGCTGGCCGGCGGAATAGGGCTGGCCATGGCCGAAGGGGGTGGTCTCGCGGTGCGCCCACAGGCCGAGCCGATTCGGCACCACCACCAGCAGGCGGCCGTCATCCTTCAGCACGCGCCAGGCCTCGCGCAGCAGGCGGCGGGCGTTCTCGGCGGCTTCCAGGCCGTGCACCAGCAGCACGCGGTCGAAGCTGAGGTCCGGGAAGGGCAGGCTGTCCTCCTCGGCAATGGCGGTGCGGCTGGGCGCCTTGCGCGGCCAGCGCCAGGGCCGCAGGTGGCTGGGCACCAGGCAGACGCAGCGGGTGCTGTCCTCCCGCCACAGCCGCAGGTAGGGGCTGGCATAGCCCAGGCCAAGCACCGCCTGGCCCCGGGCGCTGGGCCACATGGCGCGCAGCCGGCGGCGCAGCAGGCGCGCGGCAACCTGCCCCGCTGGCGAGGAATAGAAGTCGCCCAGGCCGTGGACCTCGTGGCTCATGCCCGGAATATAGGACAGTTCGGCGCGCGGTTGGATGGCCTCGCCGGAATTCGCTATGATGCGGGGCAAGGGACTGGAGATTTCAGCATATGGCACTTTCGGTTGAGCCGATTGCGGCGCTGTCCGACAACTATATCTGGCTGCTGAAGGACGCGGCGACCGGCGCGGTGGCGATCTGCGACCCCGGGGAGGCCGGCCCGGCCATCGCCGCCGTGGAGGCCAATGGCGGCCGGCTGGACCTGGTGCTGCTGACCCACCACCACGGCGACCACATCGCCGGGGCCGAGGCGCTGCGGGCCAAGTACGGCGCGAAGCTGGTCGGCGCCACGGCGGATGCGCGGCGGCTGCCGAAGCTGGATGTCTCCCTGGCCGAGGGCGACAAGGTGGCGCTGGGCGGCTCCGAGGCGGTGGTGATCGACACGCCCGGCCATACGCGGGGGCATATCGCGTTCCATTTCCCCACCGCGCGGGTGCTGCTGTGCGGCGATACGCTGTTCAGCCTGGGCTGTGGGCGGCTGCTGGAAGGCACGGCGGCCGAGATGTTCGACAGCCTGCGCAAGCTGGCGGCGCTGCCGGGCGAGACGCTGGTGTGCTGCGGCCATGAATATACCGAGAGCAATGCCCGCTTCGCGGTGACGGTGGAGCCGCACAACACCGCGCTGCTGGCCCGCACCGCGGAAGCCAAGGTGCAGCGCGCCGCCGGCCGGCCGACGGTGCCGACGACGATGGCCGAGGAACTGGCGTCGAACCCCTTCCTGCGCGCTGGCAGCGTGGCCCGGCTGGCGGAGATCCGCAGCGCCAAGGACAGCTTCCGCTGAGGCCAGGCGGCCCGTTGCGCCCCTGACGCCGCGGTGTAGCCTGCCGGCAGGAAGCGGGCGGGGCGGCGATGCGTTGGGCTTTGTTGTTGCTGGGGCTGTTCGCCGGGCCTGCCCTGGCCGAGACGGTACGCGTCGACGGGCTGGGCGCGCCGGTTGAGATCACGACGGATCGCTGGGGCGTGCCGCACATCGGCGCGCAGAGCCAGGCGGATGCCTTCTTCGGCCAGGGCTACGCCGCGGCGAGCAACCGGCTGTGGCAGATGGACATCGCGCGGCGGCGGATGCTCGGGCGCATGGCGGTGGCCTTCGGGCCGGACTTCCTGCCGCTGGACGTGGCCGCGCGCACGCTGCTGTTCCGCGGCGACCTGGCGGCGGAATGGGCGGTGCAGTACCCGCCGGCGGTGCCGCTGGCGCGGGCCTGGGTGGCCGGGGTGAATGCGCGCGTGGCGGAGGTGCTGGCCAACCCGGCGCTGCTGCCGCCCGAGTTCGCGGCCATGGACATGCTGCCGGAAGCCTGGGCGGCCGACGACCTGATGCAGATGCGGCGCAGCGGGCCGCCCAATGTGCGCGGCGAGATGCGGCGCGCCGTGCTGGCCTGCGCCGGGGCGCTGGAGCTGGACGGGCTGGCGCAGAAGCTGGAGCCACCGCATCCGCTGGTGCTGCCGGCCGGGCTGGACCCCTGCGCGCTGCGCCCGGAGATGCTGGCGGTGCTGGACCGCTACGGCGGGCCTTCGCCCTGGCCGCGCAGCCGGCGGGCAGGTGCGCTGGGCGCGGCCGGAACGGCGGTGGCGCTGGGGGAGGTCGATGATCTCGATTCGCGCCAGGGCAGCAACGCCTGGGTGGTGGCGCCGGGGCGGAGCGGTTCGGGCCGGGCCTTGCTGGCGACGGACCCGCATCTGCCGGTTTCGGTGCCGGGGCCGCAGTTCATCGTGCATCTGAAGGCGCCGGGGCTGGATGCCATCGGCAGCGGCTGGGTGTTCCGGCCGGGGACGCAGGGCGGCCATAACGACCGGGTGGCCCGCGGCCGCACCGACTTCCAGATGGACCAGGAAGACCTGGTTCTGCTGGAACTGGACGAAGCCGGAACCGCGTACCGGGTGCCCGGCGGCTGGGCGCCCATCACGCGGGTGACGGAGCGGATACCGGTGCGGGACGCCGCGGCGGCCGAGGTGACGGTGGCGGGGACCGCGCTGGGGCCGGTGATCTTCCAGGACCAGGCGGCGCATCGGGCGCTGGTGCTGCGCAGCGCGCAGTTGCAGTCGGGGCCCTCGACCGCGCTGGAATACATCGGCGTGACGCTGGCGCGGAACTGGGCGGAGCACCAGGCGGCGCTGCGCTACGTCTCCTGGGGCAGCAACTACTTCTATGCCGATGTCGAGGGCAACATCGGCTGGCAGACCGGCGGGCGCATGCCAAGGCGCCGCGGGCATGACGGGCTGCTGCCGGTACCGGCGGCGGGCGGCTTCGACTGGGACGGATTTTTGCCGGTCGAGGAGATGGTCGGGGAGTTCAACCCGCCGCGCGGCTGGATCGCCAGCGGCAACCAGATGCCCTTCCCGAACGCCTGGCCGGCGGCGCGGCGGACCAGCTGGGAGTGGATTCCGGATGATCGGTATCGGCGGATGAGCGAGGTGCTGGCGGTGCAGGTGCCGCACGACCACGCCGCGGCGCTGGCCCTGCAGCAGGACGTGCTGAGCCTGCGCGCCCGGGCGCTGCTGCCGGTGCTGGCTGCGCTGCCGAACCTGCCGGCCGAAGCCGCGCTGCTGCGGGCCTGGGATGGGCGGATGACCGCCGACAGCGAAGCCGCGGCGATCTTCGCCTTCTGGTGGTCCGGGCTGGCCGAGGCGGTGCGGTTGGCGATGGTGCCGGCGCCGCTGCGCGCCACGCTGCCGGCGCTGCACCCGCAGGTGATGCTGGCGCTGGTGACCGGCGAGGACCCCAGGCTGGGCGAAGCCCGCCTGGCGCTGGTGGGCCAGGCGCTGGCGGGCGCGGCGGCGCGCTGGCGGGCGTTGCCGGCGGAGGGTCGGCGCTGGGGCGACCTGCATCGGGTGGACCTGCGCCACGTGCTGGGGGCGCTGCTGCCGGAAGCCCATGTGCTGGGCGGCCGCAGCGGCGGCGATGGCGCCACGCTGATGGCGCGCTGGTGGCAGAGCGCGGCGCGGCCGCAGGCCACCGGCGGGGCCAGCTTCCGCATGGTGGTGGAACCGGGCGACTGGGAGCGGGCGCGGGCCAGCAACCTGCCGGGGCAATCGGGCGACCCGCGCAGCCCGCACTACGCCGACCTCTACCCGATGTGGCTGGCCGGCGAGACCTTCCCGCTGGCCTATGGTGCGGCGGCGGTGGCGGCCGTGGCGGAATCGACGCTGACCCTGCTGCCCAAGTGAGCCTGGTGGGGTTACGCTGCCCCGGGGATCAACCAGAGGGATTGTCCATGAAACTGACGAAATCGGGCGCCAGCCCCTATGTGCGCAAGGCCGTGGCCTGCGCGATCAAGCGCGGCGTTACGTTCGAGGGCTGGGAGATCGGCAGCGCCTCGCCGGAGCTGACGCCTTACAATGCGCTGAACAAGATCCCGACGCTGGTGACGGATGACGGCATGTCGCTGTTCGACAGCCCGGTGATCTGCGAATACCTCGACAGCATCGGCGATGCGCCGAAGCTGTTCCCGCCCGTGGGTCCGGCGCGCTGGACCGCGCTGCGCCAGCAGGCGCTGGGCGACGGCATCCTGGACGCCTCGCAGCCGCGCCGGCGCGAGATTGCGCTGCCGCAGGATGAGGGCCGCGTGGCCTACATCGCGCAGCAGCGGGGCAAGGTGGACAAGGCGATCGCGGCGCTGGAGAGCGAGGCGGAGACGCTGGGCGAGCTGACCACGATCGGCGAGATCACCATCGCCTGCGCGCTGGGTTACCTGGACTTCCGCTACGCCAACGAGCCGTGGCGCGGCGCGGCGCCGAAGCTGGCCGCCTGGTACGAGCGGGTGCTGAAGCTGCCGCCGCTGGCGCAGACCATGCCGGTGGCGTGAGCGCCCGTTGGGCGTGAACCTGCGGGATGCGGCGCAGCCGGCCGGCGCGGTGATCGCCGCGCTGGGGCTGCAGCCGCACCCCGAGGGCGGGCATTACCGCGAGCTGTGGCGGGACGCGCCGCCGGGTGGCGGGCGCGGCGCCGGCACGGCGATTCATTACCTGCTGGCGGCCGGCGAGAGCAGCCATTGGCATCGGGTGGACGCGGCGGAGGCCTGGCATTGGTATGCCGGGGCGGCGCTGGCGCTGCGCCTGGCCGGGCCGGACGGCGTGGTGCAGGAGGTGCGGCTGGGGCCGGATCTCGGCGCCGGGGAGGTGACCTTCGCGCTGGTGCCGCTGGGCTGGTGGCAGGCGGCGGCGCCGCTGGGGGACTGGGTGCTGGTGGGGTGTACCGTGAGCCCGGCCTTCGAGTTCGGCGGGTTCGAGATGGCGCCGGAGGGGTGGGAGCCGGGCTAGGTTCTGGCCCGGCTGGCCACCAGCCCACCGCCCGCGACCAGCGCCGCGGCGGCCAGCGCCCGCCAGCCCAACACGCCCTCTCCGCTGGCGGCCAGCAGCAGCGTGGAGGCGACCGGCGTGGCATAGGCCAGCGTGCCGAGCAGCCGCGGGTCGCCCCGCTTCATGCCGATATCCCACAGGAAGAAGGCGGCGCCCATCGGGCCGAGACCGAGCAGCAGCACCGCGCCGGCCTGTGCGGCGGTGAGGCTGCTGGCCGGGGCCTCGAAGGCCAGGTGCGCACCCAGCGCCAGCGCGGCGGAGGCCAGGCAGAAGCCGGCGACGGCCTCGGTGGGCACCGCCGCCATGCGACGCGACAGCACCGAATACAGCGCCCAGGTCAGCGCCGAGAGCAGCGCACAGCCGAAGCCGAGCGCGGCCGAGGCCGGGAAAGCGGCGCCGGCGCCGAGCAGCAGCGCCGCGCCGGCGCCACCCATGGCCACGCCCGCCAACCGCCAGGGGCCAAGGGGCAGGCCGAGGATCGGGGCCGAGAGCAGCACGATCAGCAGCGGCCAGAGATAGTTCAGCAGGTTGGCCTCCACCGGCGGCGCCAGGGCCAGGCTGGCGAAGTACAGCGCGTGGAAGCCGGCCAGGCCGCCGACGCCATGCAGCCAGGCCAGCGCCGGCTGGCGCAGCAGGCCGAGCCGCCCGCGTGCCGCGACCAGCGCCAGCGCCAGGCCGCCGCCGACGGCGAAGCCGAGGCCGGTCAGCAGCAGGGGCGGCAGCGGCGCCGCGCCTGCTTGGGCCAGCCGGGCCAGCGGCGCCAGGAAGGCCCAGAGCACCAGCGCCACGGTGCCGAGCAGCGTGGCCCGGGCGGTCGTGCGGCCTCGCGGCGTCGGCGGGGCCGCCGGCGGGGTGCCCGGAGGGGCGGCGGGCGCGACGCGAGCGTCGGGGGTGGAACGTGTCGCGCTCATCTGGCAGCCTTGCGGCGCAGGCGGGGTGCCCCGTCAGGGAGAGCGAGTATGGGTTTCATCATCCACGTCCTGGTCACCGCCTTCGCGCTGTGGGCGGCGACGCGCGTTGTCAGCGGCATCACCGTGCCGGACCAGGGGCTGAACCTGATCTTCGCCGCGATCGTCTTCGGCCTGGTCAATGCGCTGGTGAAGCCGGTGTTCACGCTGCTGACGCTGCCGCTGACCTTCCTGACGCTGGGCCTGTTCCTGCTGGTGATCAACGCGCTGATGCTGATGCTGACCGCGAATTTCGTGCCGGGCATGGCGGTGGACGGGTTTGCCAGCGCGTTCTGGGGCGCCTTGGTCATCGCCGGCGTCAGCTGGGTTGTGGGCATGGCCTTCGGGCTGCGCTGAGCGCGCCTCAGGGTTGGCCGGGCAGCTTTTTGTAGGGCTGCGGGCCGATCCGCCAGCGTTCCACCCGGAAGGACTGCCAGACGCCCTCGCGGGCGTAGGGATCGTCCTCTGCCAGGGCGCGGGCGGCGGCTTCGTCCAGCGCGGTGACCGCCATGATGGAGCCGATCATGCGGCCCTCCGGTGCATCCAGGATGGCGCCGCCGAGGCGAATGCGGCTGGCTGCCAGCAACGGCTGCAGCCCGGCCAGATGTGCCGGGCGGGCGGCCTGGCGGCGAGCTTCGGCGCCGGCATCTATGCCGTCCATGGCGATGATGGCCCAGGTGATGATGGGTGCCTCGCCCGGTGCCGGCGGGGCTGGGTAGGGTAGCGTCGCCACGCGGAAGGGCAGGATTTTTATCTGTGCCCAGACGCCTTCGGTGGCGAAGGGCTCGACGGCCAGGTAGGCGTCCATCTCGGCGCGGTCGGCGACATCGAAGAATTGCAGGCTGCCGGTGGTGGTCGCGTCGTCTGGCATGCGTGGGCCGGAGAGGATCAGCTTGCCCGCCGTGGCCCAGGTGATGAGGTTTTCGATGTGGCGCGGCCGGGTGGCGATTCGCCGCGCCGGGGCCGCGGGGTCGGCGTGGTCGTCGCCGAACAGGACGAAGTGCATGGGCAGGGCCTCCCGCTGGTTGGGCGGCAGAATACCTTAAGCTGAAGCTCCAGACCTGCATAGCAGGTGGTGGAGTTACGAATATTTTTTGACTTCTTGCATCTCTAAATATTGAGTGGACAAACGGTGACGGCCTTTTGGCACAGTGTTAGACACGCAAGACCTTTGGCCGTAGGACTGAACTGTGCATTGGGTGCAACTTTGATGCGACCCTACATTCAAGAGCTAGCCAAGGTTGCAGAAGACACCTTCATCAGTTGCTATCCCAACGCTGGATTGCCCAATCCGATGAGCGATACAGGAT
>CAIMOR010000221.1 GCA_903843125.1 uncultured Rhodospirillales bacterium | reverse complement strand
TGGCGCCGCGCCAGCCGGCGGTGGCCGCGGCCCTGACGCAGGCCGAGCGCGCGGCCGAGCGGGTGCAGGCGCTGCGAAGCGCCGCCGATGCCGGTGGCGACGCCAGCCCCGCCCCGGCGCCGTGGTTCGCCGCTACCTCGGCGCGGATCGAGGCGCTGATGGCGCTGCGCCGCGCGGTGGAGACGGTGGGCGACGCCACCCCGCCGGCGCGGGCCATGGTGGCGCTGCGCGACGCACTGGCCGAGTTGGCCGAATACGCCGGCCAGGAACGCGGCCTGCTGAACGGCATGATCCTGGCCGGCCACCCGCCGGCTGGCCTGCAGCTGGTGGCGCTGGGTGGCGTGCGCGGCCGGGTGGAAGGCGCCTGGGCGCGGGTGGAGGCGGTATTGGCCGACGCCCCGCCCGCCGTGGTCGCGGCGGTCGAGGCGGCGCGCGAAGGCTATCTGCACCGCTTCGAGACCGCGGCGCGTGGCCCGGTGATGGCCGCCGCCAGCGCCGGCAGCGCCTGGCCGATGGACGGCACCGCCTGGTTCACCGCGGCCACCGGCGCGCTGCAATCCGTGCTGCAGGCCGGCCGCGTGGTGGGGGAGGCGGCCGATGCCGCCCTGGCCCGCGAGGCCGCCGAGCGCCGCCAGCTGATGCTGCTGCTGGCCGGCGGCGCCGGGCTGGTGCTGCTGGTGGCGGCGCTGTCGCCGTGGTCGCTGCGGCGGGCGGTGACGCAGCCGCTGCGTGGCGCCATCGAGGCGCTGCGCCGGCTGGCCGCCGGCGAGCTGGACGCCCCGGTGCCGGCCCCGCGCGGCGCGCCGGAAGTGGCGGAACTGCTGCGCGCCACGCTGCACTTCCAGGCCGCTGCCCTGGCCAACCGCGCGCTGCAGCAGGAACGCGACGCCCTGGCCAGCAAGGCGGTCGCGGCACGCGACGACGGCGAGCGCGAGATGGTCGACCTGCTGGAGGCCGAGAGCACCCGGCTGGTGGAGAATGTCGGCCAGCACATGCAGGGCCTGTTCGACCAGTGCCGCCAGATGGAGGCGCTGTCCGCCGAGACCCTGGCACTGACCCGCGGCGTGGCCGACGAGGCCGAGCGCAGCCTGGCCGCCGCCAATGCCGTCGCCGACGAGGCCACCGCCCTGCCCGAGCAGATCAGCCAGATCGCGCGTGAGATGGTCCGCGCCGGCAACGCCACGCGCGACGCCGTGGCCAAGACCGAGGCCGCGCGCCGTACCTTCGACGTGCTGGCCGCCTCGGTCGGCGAGATCGGCGAGGTGACGCGCCTCATCGCCGACATCGCCCAGCGCACCAACCTGCTGGCCTTGAACGCGACGATCGAGGCCGCCCGTGCGGGTGAAGCGGGCAAGGGCTTCGCCGTGGTCGCCAGCGAGGTGAAGGCGCTGGCCGGCCAGACCGCCCGCAGCACCGAGGAGATCGGCCGCCGCATCGCCGCCATCGACGGCACGGCGAAGGAAGCGGTCGGCGCCATCGCCGATATCGGCGCCGCGGTCACCGCGCTGGATGAGGTTGCCGCCAGCGTCGCCGGCGCCACCGAACGCCAGAGCAGCGCCACCGGCAGCATCGCCCATTCGGTGGCCGAGGCGGCGCAGGCGGCGCGCGGCGTCTCCACCCGCATCGGCGAGGTGGCCCAGGTCGCCGGCCGCAACGGCACCGCCTCGGCCAGCCTGCGCCAGGCCGGCGAGCACGTCTCGCGCGAGGTGGCGGCGCTGAAGGGCCGCCTGGTGGAGCTGATGCGCACCCGCACCCGCGCGGTGGACCGCCGCGGCGACGAACGCCTGGAGGTCGACCTGCCGGCCACCGTGCTGCACCCCGCCGGCCGCAGCGAAGGCCGGGTCAGCGACATCTCCGCCGGCGGCGCCGCCTTCATCGGCGAGGTCCCGCCGGTTGGCGAGGCCACCATCGAGCTGCCCGGCTATGGCCGCTTCCCGGCCCGCGTGGTCGCGCATCCGCCGGGCGAGCTGCACCTGGCCTGGCGCGAGCCGCTGCCGGCCGCGGTGCTGGCCCAGCTGGCGGCCCGGCGGCAGGCGGCGGCCTGATCCCTGCCGGCCGCGCGGCAGCGATGCCTGGCGACAGCGGGCGTCCCCGGGCGCGCAGGCGGCCCGGCTATTGCCGGCCGCGCCGGGCGCGCTACCCTTCGGGCAACGGTGTCCGCGCCATGCGGGCGAACCCCAAGGGAAACGAGCCATGCGCTTCGGCGTCTTCGACCACCTGGACCGCGGCCCCGGCACCCTGCGCGAGGATTTCGAGCACCGGCTGATGCTGGGCGAGATCTACGACCGCGCCGGCTTCCACGCCTACCACCAGGCCGAGCATCACAGCACGCCGCTCGGCGCGGCGTCCTCGCCCAGCGTGTTCCTGGCCGCGCTGGCCCAGCGCACCAAGCGGCTGCGGTTCGGCCCGCTGGTCTACACCCTGCCGCTGTACCACCCGCTCCGCCTGTTCGAGGAGATCTGCATGCTGGACCACATGTCCGGCGGCCGGCTGGAGATGGGCGTCGGCCGTGGCATCTCGCCGCATGAGGTGCGGTTCTACGGCCTCGACCCCGCCACCGTGCAGGCCCAGTACATCGAGGC
>CAIMOR010000220.1 GCA_903843125.1 uncultured Rhodospirillales bacterium | reverse complement strand
TGGACCGCCATCGAGTTCAACCGCCTGCTGGCCGAGGCCACCGGCAACCACATCCTCTGCGCCATCGTCGCCGCGCTGAGCGAGGTGCTGCGCCAGTTCGTCGAACTCGCCGGCCGCCAGCCGCACGACCGCGTGCTGGAAACCCGCCGCCAACTCATCGACCAGCTGAAGGCCGGCGACGCCGATGCCGCCGCCGCCACCATGAGCCACTACCTGGACGGCCTGGAGCAGCACTTGATGCGGACGCTGCCATCCCGCCCCTGAGGCGCCGGCGCGCATCGACCCAACGGAGGAACCAAAGCCATGAGCCTCGCCACCACGGAACCGGCGGCCGCCACGACGACGCTGGACTACGACGCCATCGTCATCGGCGCCGGCATGTCCGGCATGTACCAGTTGATCCGCCTGCGCGAACTCGGCCTCAGCGCCCGCGTGTTCGAGGCCGGCACCGGGGTTGGCGGCACCTGGTACTGGAACCGCTACCCCGGCGCCCGCTTCGATTCCGAAAGCTATTCCTACGGCTTTTCCTTCGACGAGGAGCTACTGCAGGAATGGGAGTGGTCGGAGCATTTCGCGCCGCAGCCGGAGACCCTGCGCTACCTGAACCACGTGGCGGACCGCCACGACCTCCGCCGCGACATCCAATTCCGCAGCCCGGTCGCCGCCGCGCACTACCAGGAAGCCAGCCGCAGCTGGCTGGTCACGCTGGCAGATGGCAGCCGCCACACCAGCCGCTACCTCATCACCGCCATCGGCGCGCTCTCGGCGCCCACCCTGCCCCGGATCGAGGGCGTGGACAGCTTCCGCGGCCAGGCCTTCCACACCGCGAAATGGCCGCATGAGCCCGTGGACTTCGCCGGCAAGCGCGTCGCCGTCATCGGCACCGGCGCGACCGGCGTGCAGACCATCCAGGAGGTGGCCAAGACCGCCGGCCACCTCACGGTGTTCCAGCGCACCCCCAACTGGTGCACCCCGCTGCACAACCGCCCGATCACGCCCGAGGAGCAGGTGCGGATCAAGGCCGGCTACGACGAGCTGTTCAAGCGCTGCGCCGAGACCTTCGCCTGCTTCCTGCACACCGCCGACCCCCGCGGCACCTTCGAGGTCACGCCCGAGGAACGCGAGGCCTTCTACGAACAGCTCTATGCCACCCCCGGCTTCGCCATCTGGGTCGGCAATTTCAAGGACACGCTGACCGACCGCGCCGCGAACAAGGAAATCTCGGAGTTCGTCGCCCGCAAGATCCGCCAACGGGTGAAGGACCCGCGCATCGCGGACATGCTGATCCCGAAGGACCACGGCTTCGGTACCCGCCGCGTGCCGCAGGAAACGCATTACTACGAGGTCTACAACCAGCCCAACGTCACGCTGGTCGACAGCAAGGCCACGCCGATCCAGCGCATCACGCCGACCGGCATCACCACCAGCGAAGCCGACTACGCCTTCGACATCATCATCTACGCCACCGGCTTCGACGCGCTGACCGGCGCCTTCGACCGCATCGACATCCGCGGCCGCGACGGCCTGGCGCTGAAGCAGAAATGGGCCGGCGGCGCGCAGACCTTCGTCGGCATGCTGGTGCAGGACTTCCCCAACATGTTCATGCTGCTGGGGCCGCACACCGCGCTCGGCAACATCCCGCGCAGCATCGAATACAATGTCGAATGGGTCAGCGGCCTGCTGCGCCACATGCAGGCGCATGGCCAAACCTTCGCCGAGGCCAGGCCCGAGGCGATGCGCACATGGACCGAGCACGTCATCGCCTGCGCCGAGGGCCTGCTGACCTTCGAGGTCGACTCATGGATGACCGGCGTGAACAGCAACGTGGAAGGCAAGCAGACCCGCAGCATCGCCCGCTACGCCGGCAGCGCCCCGGCCTACCGGGCCTGGTGCGACGACGTCGCCGCCAAGGGCTACCCCGACCTGGTGCTGGACTGAGCCCCCACTACTCGATCGCGCGGAACCCGGTTTCGCGCACCACCTCCGCCCAGCGCAGCCGCTCCGCCCGCATCAGTGCGGCAAAGCCGGCGCTGCCCTGGGGCGAGACGCGGAAACCCGCCTCCACCAACCGCGCGGCCAGGGCCGGGGTTGCCATGGCGCGCAGCACCTCCGCCTCCACCGCCCGCAGCACCGCCGGCGGCGCCGCGGCCGGTGCCACCAGGCCGAACCAGGCACTGATGCCCAGCGCGGCGTGGCCCAGCTCGGCCATGGTCGGCACCTGCGGCATCGCCGCGGCACGCTCCGGCCCGGTCACCGCCAGCGCCTTCAGCTTGCCGGCACGCACCTGCGGCAGCACCACCGCGATGCTGCCGAACATGCCCTGCACCGCGCCGGTCAAGATCGCCGTCATCGCATCCCCGGTGGCGCGGAAATGCACCGGCTCCACCTTCAGCCCGGCGGCATTGCCCAGCATGGCCGCGCCGAAATGCCCGGGCGTGCCGGCGCCGAACGTGCCCATGTACAGCTGCGGCCGCGCCTTGCCCCAGGCGATGTAGCCCGCCAGGTCGGTGGCCGGCACGCTCTCGGGCACCACGAAGGCGAAGTCCACCGAAGCCACCTCGGCCACGGCGGCAAAATCCGTCGCCGGGTCGTAGGCCAGGCGGGCATAGGTGCTCGGCGCCATCGCCAGCTGGGCGACATCGCCCAGCAGCATCGTGGTGCCATCCGTCGGCGCCGCCTTGGCTACTTCCTGCGCGGCGATCAGGCCGCCCGCACCGGGGCGGTTGTCCACCACCACCCCGGCCGGCAGCACATCCTTCAGCCCGTCGGCCAGCAGCCGCGCCAGCACGTCCGGGCCACTGCCGGGCGGGAAGCCCAGCATCACCCGCAGCGGCCGCTCCGGCAGCGCGGCGCGGGCGGCGCCGAAGGGCAGCAGCGCGGCACCCACGGCGGCGCGCCGCCGAAGGACAGGAGCGTTCATGCGGGTGTTTCCTCCGTTGGCGCTCTTGCGGCGACGGGACGCCACTAACCCGCCTGCAACGGCAGGGTCAACGCAAAGCCGCTGCCGCCGCGCTGGGCAACCCGCCGGCGGCTGCCGCAGCCGCGCGCATCCCTGGTCCCACCCCGCCCGATTGCAGTCAGCCGGGCCTTGCCGCCCGCCGCCACCGCATGGCAAGCCGGGACCATGGCGCACCTTCCCCTGCTGCTGCTCTCCCTGGCCCTGGCGCTGCTGGCCCCCGCGCCGCCCGCCGCCGCGGCCTGGCCGGAACGCCCGGTACGCCTGATCGTCACCTACCCCGCCGGCGGCAACACGGACACTCTCGCCCGGCTGACCGCCGAGCTGCTCAGCGAAGCCCTCGGCCAGCAATTCGTGGTGGACAACCGCGGCGGTGCCGGCGGCTACATCGCCATGGAGGCCGTCGCCCGTGCCGCGCCGGATGGCTACACGCTGCTGTTCGCCTCGGTCGCGAACATCGCCATCGCCCCTGGCGTGATGCGCCGCCACCCGCCGGTGGACACGGTGGCGGACCTCACCCCGGTCAGCCTGGTCGCCACCAATCCGCTGATCATGGCGGTCAGCCGCGGCCTGGAGATCACCAGCATCGCGCAGCTCGTCGAACGAACCCGCGCCGAGGGCGGCGCCCTGCTCTACGGCTCCGGCGGCATCGGCAGCACGCAGCATCTGGGCATGGAGCTGTTCCTCTCCCGCGCCGGGGTCACGGCGACGCACGTGCCGTTCCGCGGCGGCCCGGCTGCCATGGCCGAGGTCGTCTCCGGCCGCGTGCCCGTGCTGTTCTCCAACCCGTCCGACATCGTCGCCTTCGCCAACAGCCCGGAGGTGCGCCTGATCGGCGTCAGCGGCAGCAGCCGCCTGGCCGAACTGCCGGATGTCCCGACCATCGCCGAGACACTGCCCGGCTTCGCGGTGGAGACCTGGAACGGCGTATTCGGCCCCGCCGGGCTGCCGCCCGGGATGGTCGCCCGGATGGAGCGCGCCCTGGTGGCGCGCCGCGGCGACCCTGCCGTCGCCGCCCGCTTCGCCCGCACCAGCACGCAATATGTCGCCATGGAAGCCGCGCCCTTCGCCGCCTTGGTCCGCACCGAGGTGCCGCGTTGGGCCGCGCTGGCCCACCAGGCCAAGGCGCAGGAAGAGTGAGCCCGCGCTGCGCGGCGCGCAGGCATTGAGCCGCCGGCCCCGCTGGGCCTAGGCTGCGCACGCAAGGGGAACGTCGCCGATGGCCCAACCACGTCGCATGCGCCTGGCCGTCTTCGTCCAAGGCACCGGCAACCACATCGCCGGCTGGCGCATGCCCGGCGCCAGCGCCAGCAACGAAAGCCTGGCGGTGCTGCAGAACATCGCCGCCACCGCCGAACGCGGGCTGTTCGACCTGCTGTTCATCTCGGATGGGCTGGCCACCAAGGTACGGGGCGACCACCCCTCCTTCGTCACCCGGACCGAGCCGATGATCGCCATGGCCGCGCTCAGCGCCACCACGCGCCATGTCGGGCTCGGCGCCACCATCTCCACCACCTATTCGGACCCCTATACGGTGGCGCGCGGCTTCGCCTCGCTGGACAACATCAGCCAGGGCCGCGCCGCCTGGAACATCGTCACCAGTTCCAACGCCGGCTCGGCCGCCAATTTCAGCCGTACCGAACACCCCGAGCACGACAAGCGCTACGAGATCGCCGAGGAGTTCGTCGATGTCGTCAAGGGCCTGTGGGACTGCTGGCAGGACGACGCCGTGGTGCGCGACCCCGCCACCGGTGTCTTCGTCGACCCCGCCAAGGTGCAGCCGCTGAACCACAAGGGCCGCTACTTCCAGGTGGTCGGGCCGCTCAGCATGTCGCGCTCGCCCTCCGGCCACCCGGTCATCATCCAGGCCGGCGCCTCGGAAGCCGGCCAGGCCTTCGCCGCGCGCACCGCGGAAGTGGTCTTCGCCGTGGTCCAGGACCTGGCCGAGGCGCGGCAGCACTACGCCGCCTTCAAGGGACTGCTGCCGAAATACGGCCGCACCGAAGCGCAATGCCACGTGCTGCCCGGCGTCATGCCCTTCATCGGCCGCACCGACCAGGAAGCCCGCGACCTGCTGGCCGAACTGCAGGGCCACCTGGACGCCAGCAACGCGCTGACCCTGGTTTCCGCCCGCATCGGCCACGACGTCTCCGGCCTGCCGCTAGACGCCCCGGTGCCAGACTTCCCGCCCACCGACATGTCGCACGCCTTCTCCCGCACCCTGCTGGCCGCGGCCCGGCGGGAGGAGATGACGCTGCGCGACCTGTACAACCTGATCGCCGCGGCGCGCGGCCATTGGGTCATCACCGGCTCGCCGATGCGGATCGCCGACATCCTGGAGGAATGGTTCACCACCGGCGCGGCCGATGGCTTCAACATCCTGCCGCCCTGGTTCCCCGGCCAGTTCGACGCCTTCGTCGACCAGGTGGTGCCGGAGTTGCAGCGCCGCGGCCTGTTCCGCACCGCCTATGAGGGCACCACGCTGCGCGAGAACCTCGGCCTGTCCCGCCCGCCAGGGCGGCAAGGGTAGGGTCCCGCCAGGGCAACGCAGCTCAGTCGAAGGTCAGCCCGGCGGTCCGCACCACCTCGCGCCACATCGGCGTTTCCGTGCGCAGCGTCGCCGCCATGTCGGCGCTGCTGCCGCAGACCGGCTCCGCCCCCAGCCGCGCCAATCCGGCCTGGAATGTCGTGTCACCGCAGGCGGCGCGGATTTCCCGCTCCAGCCGCGCCAGCACCGGCGCCGGCGTGCCCAGCGGCGCCAGCAGCGAGTTCCACATGTACAAGGTCAGTTGCGGATAGCCGAGTTCCGCCGTGGTCGGCACCTCGGGCGCCGCCGGCAGCCGCCTGTCACCGGTCACCGCCAGCAGCCGGATGCGCCCGCCACTGGCATGCGGCAGCGCGTCAGACGGCGCCGCCGCATGCGCCGCCACCACGCCGGCCAGCAGGTCCTGCATCGCCGGCACGCCGCCGCGATACGGGACGTGCTGCATGCTGGTGCCGGTTACCTGGGTGAACAGCACCATCGCCAGGTGGCTGGCCCCACCCGCCCCGGCCGAGCTGTAATCGTACTGGCCAGGGTGCTGGCGCAGCAGCGCGACGAACTCCGCCAGCGTCGCCACGCCCAGGTCGGCCCGCACCGCCAGCACGGCCGGGTTCCGTCCCATGATGGAGATCGGCGCCAGGTCGCGCAGCGGCTCGTAGCTCGGGTGCCCGGCGACCTGCTGGAACACCAGCTGCGAGTTGCTGGAGACCAGCACGGTATAGCCATCGGGCCGGCTGGCCATGACGTACTCGATGGCCAGCGCGCCCGAGGCGCCGCTGCGGTTCTCCACCACCACCGGCTGGCCCAGCCGCTGCGCCAGCCATTCCGCCGCCAGCCGGCCGAAGCCATCCGTCACGCCGCCGGGCGGATAGGGCACCACCAGGCGCAGCGGCCGTTGCGGCCAGGCTTCCTCCGCCCGCACCGGCAGCGCGGCGACCGCGAGCAGCAACACGGCAAGAACCAGGCGAAACCGCTGCATGCAACCCCCGCATCCCCCGCGCCATCGGCGGGGATGCGTCAGCGTCATGCAGGAACCGCGCCAGCCTGGCCGGCGCCACGACGCTCTACCCGTGCAGCAGCGCCCAGACGCGCGGCGGCGTCAGCGGCATCTGCGCCGCATCGGCCGCCGCGGCGTGGCCGGCGCGGGCCAGCGCATCCGCCACCGCGTTCACCAGCGCCGGCGTCGCGCCGATGGTGCCGAGCTCGCCCACGCCCTTGACGCCCAGCGGGTTGGTCTTGCACGGAATGCCCTGGTCCAACGTGGTTCGGTAGTCCGTCACCATGTCGGCGCGCGGCATGGCGTAGTCCATGAAGCTGGCGGTCAGCGGCTGGCCATTCTCGGGGTCGTAGACCACCTGCTCCATCAACGCCTGGCCCAGGCCCTGCGCCGCGCCGCCGACGATCTGGCCTTCCACCACCATCGGGTTCACCACCCGCCCGGCATCGTTGGCCGAGGAATAGAACGCCACCGCCACCTCCCCGGTCTCCGGGTCGATCTCCACCTCGCAGACGTGGCAGCCATTCGGCCAGGTCGGCCCGGAAACGCTATGGCTGATGTCCATGAAGATGCGGCCTTCCGGCTGCTTCGCCGCCAGGTCGTACAGCCCCACCTGCTTGTCGGTGCCGGCCACGCGGATGACGCCGGCCTGGTATTCCAGGTCCACGGCGGCGGCTTCCAGCACATCGGCGGCCAGGTCCTTGGCCGCGTCCACCGTGCGTTCCGATGCCACCTTGATGGCGCTGCCAGCCGTGAACAGGCTGCGCGAACCCGCGCTGCCGAAGCCCGAGCCGCGGTCGCTGTCCCCCAGCACCACCTTGATCTGCTCGATCGGCACGCCGAAGACGTCCACCGCCAGCTGGGCGTAGCTGGTGGCGATGCCCTGGCCCATCGCCTGGGTGGTGGCATAGACCTCGATCTCGCCTTCTCCCTTCACCGCCACGGTCACGCGCTCCTCGAACACGTTGCCGCCGGTCCACTCCAGGAAGCTGGCCATGCCGCGCCCGCGCAGCTTGCCCCGCGCCTTGCTGGCTGCCGCCCGGGCCTCGAAGCCGCTCCAGTCCGCCAGCGCCATGCCCTGGTCCAGCAGGCTCTCGAAGGCGCCGCTGTCATAGGTCTGGCCCATGGCGTTCTTGTAAGGCATCTGGCTCGGCGAGATCAGGTTGCGCCGGCGCAGTTCAGCTGGGTCCAGGCCCAGCTTCCGCGCCGCCGTATCCATCAGCCGCTCCACCAGGAAGATCGCCTCCGGCCGCCCCGCGCCGCGATACGGCGCCGTGGTGGAGGTATGCGTCAGCAGCGCGGTGAAGCGGAAGTCGACGCAGCCGATATCGTAGACGCTGGTGCTGACCCAGGGGCCGATCAGCAGCTGGATCGCCACGCTGGCCGGCCGCGGATAGGCGCCCATGTTGGCCAGCGTCCGCACCCGCAGCGCCAATACCTTGCCCTGGGCATCCAGCGCCATCTCGGCGCGGCTTTCGGTATCGCGCCCATGCGTCGCACTCAGGAAATCGTCCAGCCGCGTGCCCGCCCACTTCACGGGCCGCCCGACCTGGCGCGCCGCATAGGCCACCACCGCATCCTCGGGGTACAGCCCGGTCTTCATGCCGAAGCCGCCGCCGACATCGCCAACCAGCACGCGCACCTGTTCCGGCGGAATGCCCAGCACTTCCTTGGCCAGCGAGTCCCGCGCGCTGGAAGGCATCTGGCTGCTCAGCCGCACGGTGAATCGCCCTTCGGCGAAGGTCGCCAGCACCACCCGCGGCTCCATGGAAGCCGGGGCCAGCCGCTGGTTCACCACGTCCAGCGCCACCACATGCGCGGCGCCGGCGAAGGCGGCCTCCGCCGCCGCCGTATCGCCATAGGCGGTCTGCGCCACCACGTTGCCGGTGGCCGCCGGCCAGACCTGCGGCGCGCCCTCGGCCGCCGCGGCCTGCAGCCCGGTCACCGAAGGCAGTTCCGCGTATTCCACGTCCACCAGCTCGGCGGCATCGCGCGCGACCGCCACGCTCTCGGCGATGATCGCCGCCACCGGCTCACCGACGAAGCGCACCACCCCGCGCGCCAGCACCGCCCGCGTCGGCGCCGCCAGCGGCGAGCCATCCGGCCGCTTGAAGGGCAGCGCGGTCACGAACTCCTTCACCCCCGCCGCTGCCAACTGGTCGCCGGTCAGCACCGCCAGCACACCGGGCATGGCCAGCGCCGGCGCCACGTCCACGCTCACCAGCCGGGCATGGGCATGCGGGGAGCGCAGGAACACCAGGTGCGCCTGGCCCGGCAGGTCGAAGTCGTCGGTGAACTTGCCGACGCCAGAGAGCAGCGCCCGGTCCTCGATCCGCTTCACCGACTGGCCGCTGCCGAACCGCCCGAACTCCGCCATGCCCACATTCCCTGCACTGGTTGTCAGCGCGGAACTTGCGGTGGCAGGCGGGCAGCCGCAAGCCTTCCCGGGCCAGTAAGTTTCGCGGGCGAAGCCGGGCCGCCGGCGATGCGGGACATTCGGCCTCCGCGTCCGTGCATTCCGTGCGAACGAAGGGATCGCGCGCGCCGCATCAGGTGGATGCGCCAGGGACAACCCGATGCGGATCTGGACCGCACCGCGGCGCCAACCCGGCAAGCCGGCAGCTGGCCCGCGGCGCCCGTGGCAGCGCCGCCTGACGCCAGCGGTCGAGAAACCGGACCGAAGGTCTCAGTCGCGCGACGCGCTCCGATGGCATTCGAACACGGTTGCCGCCGCCGGCGGGCCGCCCATGGTCGCGTCCATCAGCTGGCTGGCCAGCAGCGCGTTGTCCAGCGCCGGGAAATCGCAGCCCCTGGACGTCCGCACCCGCGGCGCGCGCGCAATGCTGTCCAGCGGCCCGGCGATCTGCACCCGGCCATCCCCGGCCTGGCTGTAGCCGGACCCGGTGGCGCAGCCGGCCAGTGCCAGCAGGGCGCCGAGAGCCGTAACGAAGCGTACATGGTTGTTCATGTGAGCGCGTCCTTGTGACGCACTATCGATACGGCCTCTCGATTTAGGAAGAGTTACTCTCCCGCAGCGATTACGGCACCATTTTCTGGAATACACGGTTCTTGCGGAGTTCCCGATAGGTGCCTTTCCGCCGCACCAGCAGGTCCACGATCGCCTTCACCTGGCAATCGTCGATCTGCTCGTCGGTGTATTGCTCCCCGATCGCCGGCACCCGCGACGGGTCCAGCGAGGAGCCCCGCAGCTGCCATTCATAGTCATCGAACTCGATGCAGCCGCCGACATTCAGCATGGCATCGCACAGGAAGAAGGTCAGCGCGTCCACCGCCCAGGTATGCGCCCCATCCAGGTAGACATAGTCGAACCGCAGTTCCGGCTGTGCCTGCAGCAGCTTGCGCAGCGGCCAATTGTAGCTGTCGAGGTGGCGGTAGCTGCAGCCCCAGGCCAGGACGTTGTCGTACCCGGCGGCGTTCAGCTGCGCCTTCACCCGCTGCACGTTGTCCTCGAAGTCGAACAGGTGCAGCTCGCCCTGCCCACCCAGGAAGTTCGCCAGTTCGGCCGAGCTGGCGCCCTGCCAGATGCCGAACTCGGCAATCCGCAGCGCCGCCCGGTCCACCCCGGCGAACACCTGCTCCAACAGCAGGCCACGCGCGCCGGTCAGCTTGAGGTCCAGCACTTGGCTGGTGTGCTCGTGCGTTCCGGCGGCGATCTTCGCCGGATACCAGCGCTCCACCGCCGTCAGCCCGCGAAGGGGTCGCGCAGGGTGATGGTGTCGTCGCGCTCCGGGCTGGTGCTCAGCAGCACCACCGGCGCCTCGACGAGTTCCTCGATCCGGCGCACGTACTTCACCGCCTGGGCCGGCAGGTCGGCATAGCTGCGGGCGCCGCGCGTGCTGCCCGGCCAGCCCTCCAGCACCTCGTAGACCGGCTCGGCCGCCGCCTGCGCCCGCATGGCCGCCGGCAGCCGCTTGAACAGCTGGCCCCCGATCCGGTAGCCGGTGTTGATCTTCAGCTCGGCCATGCCGTCCAGCACGTCCAGCTTGGTCAGTGCCAGGCCGTTGATGCCGCCGACCTTGACCGCCTGGCGCACCATGCAGGCATCGAACCAGCCGCAGCGGCGGCGCCGGCCGGTCACGGTGCCGTACTCGAAGCCACGGTCGCCCAGCCCCTTGCCGACATCGTCGAACAACTCGCTCGGGAACGGCCCGCTGCCGACGCGGGTGGAGTAGGCCTTGGCAATCCCCAGCACCATGCCGATGGTGTCCGGCCCCACGCCTGCCCCCGCCGCGGCATTGCCCGCCACGGTGTTGCTGCTGGTCACGTAGGGGTAGGTACCGTGGTCGACGTCCAGCATCACCGCCTGGGCGCCCTCGAACAGCACGCGCTTGCCGTCGCTGCGGGCCTGGTCCAACCGTTCCCACACCGCCTCGCTGAACGGCAGCAGCAGCGGCGCCAGCTCCAGCAGCCGGTCCAGCAGCGGCTGCTTCTGGAACTGCGGCGCCCCCAACCCCCGGAACAGCGCGTTGTGGTGCAGCAGCAGCTCGTCCAGCTTGGCGCTCAGCGTCTCCGGCTCGGCCAGGTCGCACAGGCGAATGCTGCGACGACCCACCTTGTCCTCATAGGCCGGCCCGATCCCGCGCCCCGTCGTGCCGATCTTGTCGCCACCGCGCGCAGCTTCCCGCGCCTGGTCCAGCGCCGGGTGCAGCGGCAAAATCAGCGGCACGTTCTCGGCAATGCGCAGGTTCTCCGGCGTCACCTTCAGCCCCTGGGCGCCGACCTTGGCGATCTCGGCCAGCAGCGCCTCCGGGTCCAGCACCACGCCATTGCCGATGATGCCCAGCTTGCCGCGCACCACGCCGGAGGGCAGCAGGCTCAGCTTGTAGGTCTGGTCGCCCACCACCAGCGTATGCCCGGCATTGTGGCCGCCCTGGAACCGCACGACGATCTCGGCGCGGCTGGCCAGCCAGTCCACCACCTTGCCCTTGCCCTCGTCGCCCCATTGCGCGCCGATGACTGCCACATTGGCCATCGCTTCAATCCCTGCGTTCGATCGGCACCGCGGCGCCGTCCTGGAGAATATGCGTGCAGCGCAGCCCGTCCGCGGTATCGGCCGAGGACAGCGCCGCCACCGTGGCGAAGCCCTGCGCCCGCAGCGCGGCGCCGGCGGCGGCGCCACCCACCGGCACGAACACCCGCGGGCGCGCCACAGGCGGCGGCGCCGCACGCAGCACCGCGTCGGGGTACAGGGTCATGCCGGTCGCCGGTTCCTCGCCGGCCAGGTAGCGCCCGCCCTTGGCCATCTCCCCGGCATTGCCGGGGCCATACAGCGTGAAGGCGACGCCCACGTGGTAGCGCAGGCCGCGGAACTCCACCGGGTCCAGCGTGATGCGCAGATCCGGCGCCAGCGCGCGAATGGCGGCGATCACCGCCGCGGCATTGTCGGCGATGGCCTGCGCTGCCGGCGGCAGCGTCGCGGCGCGCAGCGCGGCCAGCGCGCCCTCGGCCGGGCCGGCCGCCTGCAACAGCGACGGCAGGGAGACAGCGAGCGGCCCGGCCTCGGCCGACAGCGTCGCCACCACGGCCGCATCCTTCCGATCGAGCGCGCGGCCGAGCCGCAGCCGCAGCCCCGGCTCCAGCCCGGCGGCCTCGAACAGCGCCGGCGCCAGCGTCGGCAGCGTGATGTCCAGGGAGACGTCCCGCACGCCCACGGCGGCCAATGCCTGCACCGCCACCACGGCCACCTCGGCATCGGCGGCGGCGCTGTCGCTGCCGATCAACTCCACCCCGGCCTGCGGCAACTGCCGCGCGGGCGCCAGCTGCGTCCCGCGCACCCGCAGCGCCTCCACCGCGTAGCACAGCCTGAGGGGCCGCTTCTGCAGCCCCAGCCGGGAAGCCGCGATCCGCGCCACCTGCGGCGTGGTATCGGCGCGCAGCCCCATCATCCGCTGGCTCACCGGGTCCATCAGCCGGAAGGTATCGCCCGCCACCGCGGCGCCGGAGCCAGCCAGCAGGCTGTCCTCGAACTCCAGCAATGGCGGCTTGACCCGCTCATAGCCATGGGCGCCGAAGCCGGCCAGCAACGCCTCGACCAGCGCAGCCTCGCGCTCGGCCTCGGGGGGCAGCAGGTCGACAAGGCCCGCAGGCAGCAGGCCGGCGGGCAGGGTTTCGTTGGGCAGGTCGTCGGTCATGGCTGGCGCATTGTGGGCGGCGTTGTGTGGCAGGGGCCAACCCGAAGGGCAAGGGCGTGATACGCTTCGTGGCTTGCCCAGGCGGCGCCGCTGGCGCTTGCTCCCGCAAGGTTCACGGAGGCCCCCATGCTCACCAAGCTCCTGCCGCTCGGCGCCCTTGCGCTGGCGCTGGCCGCCTGCAGCGCCGATCCCGTCGGCAACTACCTCGGCGGCGCCGGCGACAACGTGCGCGGCGCCGCGATCTACGCGCCGCAGACGCTCGGTGACACCAGCCAATACCAGGGCCGCCCGGCCGAGGCGGCGCTGGCCGCCGCCCAGTTGGAGTTCCTGACCAGCGAGGTGCAAAACAACCCGCGCGTCGCCCCCTCGGTGAACCCGGCCCTGCTGTCCAAGCTGCTGGTCGCCCAGGCCGAGATGCGCCAGGCGCTGGCCATTGCGCCGCAGGCCGACGCCACGCTGGTGCTGACCCAGTTGCGCCGCGCCGCCGCCGCGC
>CAIMOR010000219.1 GCA_903843125.1 uncultured Rhodospirillales bacterium | reverse complement strand
CTCGGGGCGAATAGCGAACGCACACCCCTGCGGATGCGCGTTGTCGTCGTTTAGAATTGAGCGGACCGCGTAGCTAGTCGTTCTGCTCGCAAAAGAAAAGGGGGAATCGACGGACGATCGCCAATTCCCCCCACATCTTTATCTCAGCCGGGCTCAGGCAACCTTGGCCGCCCAGCCCGGCGAAAGCCGTCCTATTTGACGGTGATGGTCGCGCCGGCCGCTTCGAGCTTCGCCTTGATGTCGGCGGCTTCCTGCTTGGAGACGTTTTCCTTGATGTTCTGCGGAGCGCCTTCGACGAGGTCCTTGGCTTCCTTCAGGCCGAGGTCCGGGCGAACGCCACGGACTTCCTTGATCACGTTGATCTTCTTGTCGCCGGCGCCGGTCAGCGTAACGGTGAATTCCGTCTGCTCCTCAACCGGGGCCGCGGCCGCACCGCCGCCAGCAGGCATCGCCGCCACCGCGACCGGCGCCGCGGCGGAAACGCCCCACTTCTCTTCCAGCATCTTGGAAAGCTCGGCGGCTTCCAAAACGGTCAGGCTGGAAAGCTCTTCAACCAGTTTCGCGAGTTCGGCCATTGTGTGTGTCCTTCGATCTAATGGCTTGGCTTGACATTTGCAACCCCGGCCCGGCAGGCCAGGAATTGCTGGCCCCTGGGCGGGATGCCCGGGGCCTGTTCAGGGTGGTTGTCGGGGCGGCTAGGCCGCCGCGGCCTCGTCGTCCTTCTTGGCGAAGGCGGAAAGCACCCGAGCCAGCTGCGAACCAGGAACCTGCAGGATCCCGGCAATGCGGGTCGCGGGGGTTTGGATCATCCCCAGCAGGCCAGCACGCAGCGTATCCAGGGAAGGCAGTTCGGCCAGCGCCTTGATCCCATCGGGATTGAGGTTCTGCTTGCCGAGCGCGCCGCCCAGGATCACGAACTTGTCGTTCGTCTTGGCGAAATCGACCGCGGTCTTCGCCACCGCCACCGGGTCCCGGGACCACGCAAGCGCGGTCGGGCCCTTCAGCAGGGGCGAGATGCTGTCGAAACGGGTGCCGTCGAGGGCGCGGATGGCCAGCCGGTTCTTCGCAACCTTGTAGGTCGCCCCCGCAGCTCGCATCCGGCGCCGAAGCTCGCTCACGTCCGCAACCGTCAGGCCCTTGTTCTGGGCGACGAGCACGAAGGAGGTATCGGCGAAGATCTCGCTGAGGGAGGCGATGAAGTCGCGCTTTTGTTGGCGGTCCAATTCACGTCTCCGTCGAAGGCCAGGTCCGGGATGGACCAGGCCAATGCACTCGGGGATGGCGCGGCCCTACGCACGCGACCGCCTCATCCCATCGCCTGTCCCTGAAGGATGCCAAGCCAGCCACCGCCCGAGACCGCAGCCCCGGGCAGTGCGAAGACCATTGGCGCCCCGTCTACCGCTGGCGGCCCGAGGGCCATCAAACCCGCAATGGATGCGAGCGGTTTTGGACAGGTTCGGGCGGGGTTGCCCCCACCCTGCGCACGCCGGCGAACCGGCGCGAATCTCGATGACCCGCGAGCGGGCTACGACCCGCTGAGCGAGCCGGTATCAACCTTCAGCCCCGGCCCCATCGAGGAGCCCAGCGCCACCTTCTTCACGTAGGTGCCCTTGGCGCCGGTCGGCTTGGCCCGCTGGATCGCGTCGATGAACGCCTTCGCGTTCTCCAGCAGCTTCTCGGCATCGAAGCTCGCCTTGCCGATGCCGGCGTGGACGATGCCGGCCTTCTCGGCGCGGAACTCCACCTGGCCGGCCTTGGCCGCGGTCACCGCGCCCTTGACGTCCATGGTCACGGTGCCCAGGCGCGGGTTCGGCATCAGGCCGCGCGGGCCGAGGATCTTACCCAGACGCCCGACCAGGCCCATCATGTCCGGCGTGGCGATGCAGCGGTCGAAGTCGATCTTGCCTTCCTGCACCGCGGCGGCCAGGTCGTCCGAGCCGACCACATCGGCGCCGGCGGCCAGCGCCTCCTCAGCCTTCGCCCCGCGGGCGAACACACCAATGCGCACGGTCTTGCCGGTGCCGTTCGGCAGCCCGACCACGCCGCGCACCATCTGGTCGGCGTGGCGCGGGTCGATACCCAGGTTCATGCTGATCTCGACGGTCTCGTCGAACTTCGCCTTGGCGTTGGCCTTCACCTGCGCGATGGCGTCGACCAGCGCATAGCTCTTGTCGATGTCGAGGCCGGCGTAGATCGCCTTCAGCCGCTTGCCCTGCTTCGCCATGGCTCAGCCCTCCACCACGGTGATGCCCATCGAGCGGGCCGAACCGGCGAGCATGCTGACCGCGGCCTCCACGTCGTTGGCGTTCATGTGCTTCATCTTGGTCGCGGCGATCTCGCGCAGCTGGCTCTTGGTCACGCGGCCGACGGCCGGGCCCTTGCCCGGCGTGGTCGTGCCCTTGGTGATCCCGGCGGCCTTCTTCAGGAAGTAGGTGTTCGGGGGCGTCTTGGTGACGAAGGCGAAGGTACGGTCGCTGAACGCGGTGATCACCACCGGCGTCGGCGTGCCCGGCTCCATCTGCTGCGTCGCCGCGTTGAATTCCTTGACGAACTGCATGATGTTCAGGCCGCGCTGACCCAGTGCCGGGCCGACCGGCGGCGACGGGTTCGCCTTGCCGGCGGGGATCTGCAGCTTGATGTAGCCGACGATTTTCTTCGCCATGACCAGTCCTCTGAAAGGGTGCAGAGGCCCGCGGTGCATGCGGCCGGTTGCCCGGCCTCCCGCGTTCCTTCCAAACGCCAACGGCCCCGGTTTCACCCAGGGCCGCAGCGGCGGAGGCGGGCGTATAGTGGAACCCGCCGCCCGAGTCCAGCCCTGAAGCATGGCGCCGGCGCCCCCATGTAACGCAACGCCGCTTCGGCCTACCCTGCCCCGAACCTGCCCGGAAGACCCGCCCCCCATGCCCTGGCCGATGCCCTGGACCGACCGCTCCGGCGCCGTCTCGCCGTTCAAGGCCGCGGTCTTCGCCGCCCTGTTCGTCCCCGCGCTGTGGCTCGCCTGGCTCTGGCTGTCGGACGGGCTGGGCCCGCGCCGGCTGGACGCCGCCATCCACTTCTCCGGCAATTGGGCGGTGCGGGTGCTGGTGCTCTCGCTGCTGGTCACCCCGGCGCGGCAGCTGCTGCGCCAGGCGCGCATCCTGCTGGTCCGCCGCATGGTCGGCGTCGCCGCGCTGCTCTATGCGCTGCTGCATGTCATGCTGTTCGTCGCCGACCACCAGTTCAACCTGGCCACCGTCTTCGCCGAGATCATCAAGCGCTTCTACCTGACCATCGGGTTCGCCGCGCTGCTTGGCCTGGCGGCGCTGGGCGCCACCTCCTTCGATGCCGCGGTGCGTCGCATGGGCGGTCGCGCCTGGCAGCGGCTGCACCGCACCGTCTACGCCATCGGCGTGGTCGCGCTGTTCCACTTCATGCTGCAGACCAAGGCGGACGTGACCGAGGCGACGCTGACCTTCGGCCTGTTCCTGTGGCTGCTGGGCTACCGTCTGGTGGCGCCCAAGGGCAGCGCGCCCGGGCGCCTGGCCATGCTGGGGCTGGCGCTGGGCGCCGGGCTGGCCACGGCGGCGCTGGAATTCGCCTGGTACGCGCTGATGACCGGCATCGACCCCTGGCGCGTGGCCGCCGCCAACCTCGATATCGGCTACGGCCTGCGCCCGGCGCCCTGGGTGCTGGTGGTGGGCCTGGCGGTGTTCCTGCTGCGCTGCCTGCCGCGCTTCAGCGGCCGGCGCCGCACGATGGCCCCAGCCGCCGACGCCCGGGCCTGAGCCGCCCGGGCCTGAGCCGGCCGGGCCTGAGCCGGCCGGCGCGAACCGGCAGCGCCCTTCCGGCCGCATCCCCCCCCTGCGGCTGCTTGCCCCGGCGGCCGAGCCTCGTGCCCACGTCCCCGGCCAGCCCCGCTGGTTGCCAGCGCGGCACGACGCCCGCAT
>CAIMOR010000218.1 GCA_903843125.1 uncultured Rhodospirillales bacterium | reverse complement strand
GTATCTGTTCACGCAGCCGCAACTGCGCCGCCGCCCGGCGCTGCACGTGGTCAACGGCACCCGCCACGGCACCGGGCTTACCCGTTCGGACGAATGGGACTGGGTGCAGGTGGCGCGCGACAACGTGGCGCGCAACCAGCCCGACCTGATGCTGGCCTGGATCGGCGCCAACGACTTCCGCCCCCTGGTCGATCGCGGCGCCCATGCCCGCTATCAGTTCGGCACGCCGGCCTTTGCCGAGGCCTATGGCGCCAAGGTCTCCCTGATGACGCGCGACGCGCGCGACCGCGGCGTGACCGTGGCCTGGATCGGCCTGCCCAACATGCGCGACAGCGCGTTTGCCGGCGCCGCCCGCAAGCTGAACGAGATCCAGGAAGCCGCGGCGCGCAATGCCGGCGCGCTATGGGTGCCGAGCTGGGACGCCACCAGCGACCCGACCGGACATTTCCGCCCGAGCCTGCCGGGGCCAGGCCAGACCGAGCGGCGCTTCCGCGCCGATGACGGGGTGCATTTCTCCGATATCGGCTACCGCACCATCGCCCGGCTGGCCTTCGCCAGCATCGCCGCGCAACTGCCCGAATTCGCCGAGGCGCTGAACGGCGCGGCCGAGGCGCTGACGGTTTAGCCTTTGGTCCTCGCTGGCCGGATCAGCGGCGGCGTGGATCAGCCGCCTCCACCTACAGCGCCGCGCGCCGCGCATAGGCCAGCGCTAGCTGGGTACCGATGGCCGGCACCAGCATGCAGCCGGCGGTGGCCACGCCGCTGCCGTCTTCCAGGCTGCCGGCCACCACCGTCATCAGCGCACCCGCCGCCATCTGCGCCGAGCCGACCAGGCCGGAAGCGGTGCCGGCCAGCATCGGGCGCACGCTGACCGCGGCGGCGATGGCGTTGGGCTGGGTGATGCCGTTGCCGAAGGCGACGATGACCATCGGCAGGAAGAACAGCACGATGTGCGCCGGCAGCAGCAGCATGAACAGCACCGCCAGCCCCGCGCCGCCGGTGCCGATGCCGACGCCCCAGTGCAGCAGCCGCATGGTGCCCTGGCGGCTGGCCAGCCGCGCGGTGGTGAAGGCGCCGGCGCTCCAGGCGACGGAAATGAACATCAGCGCCATGGCGAAGCTGGTGGCGGCGTGGCCCATGCCCTGCACCACCACCAGCGGCGCCCCGGCGGCGAAGGCGAAGAAGATCGACGTGGTGCAGGCGGTGATGCCGCAATAGCCGCGGAAGGCCGGCACCCGCAGCAAGGCGACGTGGGCACGGATGAAGCCCTCCAGCCCCGGCATGTCGGCGCGCTGCGCCAGCGTCTCCGGCAGGCGCCAGCGCACCGCCAGCAGCAGCGGCAGGCCGAAGGCGAGGCAGGCCGCCATGGTGGCGCGCCAGCCGAACCATTCCTCCAGCACGCTGCCCAGCACCGGGGCGACCATCGGCGCCACCGACATGGCGGTGGAGACGATGCCCATGACGCTGGCGGATTGCTCGCGCGACCAGGCGTCGCGGATCATGGCGCGGCCCAGCACCAGGCCGGCGCAGCCGCCCAGCGCCTGCATCACCCGCGCCACCACCAGCAGCCAGGCCCAGGGGGAGACCGCCGCCAGCGCGCTGCCGAACAGGTAGAACACCAGGCCCAGCGAGAGCAGCGGCTTGCGGCCGAAGCGGTCCGACAGCGGGCCGTAGAGCAACTGGCCGAAGGCGACGCCGATCAGGTAGATCGAGAGCGTCAGCTGCGCGGTGGCGTAGGAGACGGCCAGCGCCGTGGCCAGCGCCGGCAGGCAGGGCATCAGGATCTGCATGGTGAAGGGGCCGAGCCCCGTCATCGCCACCAGCAGCCAGATGGGCGGCCTGGTCACCGGCACGGGCCGGCTACCAGCGCAACCCGCGTACCGCGGCCAGCGGGCGCACGCCCTCATGCGCAGCCTCGGCCGCCAGCCGGGCCGGGTCCGGGTTCGGGCCGTGCGCCGCCTCCGCCAGGCCGGTCAGCGCCCAGAGCGAATCCATGCCCGCCGCGTCGGCGCCGGCCAGGTCGGTGTGCGGCGTGTCGCCGATGGCCAGCACGCGGCGCCGGTCGGCCAGGCCCAGCAGGTGCATGACCGGTTCGTAGATGGTGGGGTCGGGCTTGCCGACCTCGAAGATGTCGTCGTGCAGCGGCCGGTACAGGTCGGCCAGGGCACCGGCGCAGATCAGCTTCTCGCCGCCCACCATCACCGCGCGGTCCGGATTGACGCAGACCATCGGCAGCTTGTGGCGCGCGCATTCCTCCAGCGCCGGCAGGTAGCGGTCGGCGCTGTGGGAGCCGCGGTCGGGGTCGGGGCCGGTATTGAGCAGGAAGTCTGCCTCGGCGGGGGTGGCGACCAACTCCGCCACGCCGTCCTCGGCCACCGAGAGGTCGCGCTCCGGCCCGATATGGAAGGCGCGGCGGCCCAGCTTGGCGAACCAGGGGTGTTGGCGCGCATGCAGCAGCATCCAGGTGGCCTCGCCGGAGGACATGATGCCGTCGTACAGCGCGCGGTCCAGGCCCATGCGGTCCAGCATGCCCTGGATGAACCAGGACCGCCGCGGCGCATTGGTCAGGAAGACGATGCGCTTGCCGCGCGCCTTCAGCTGCGCCAGGGCGTCGGGCACCGGGGCGTAGGGCCGCTTGCCGTCATGCACCACGCCCCACAGGTCGAGCACGTAGCCGTCGTAGCGGTCGGCCAGGCCGGCGATGCCGTCGAGAATGTCCATGCTTCGGTTCCTCAGGCGTCGACGCCAACGGCATCGGCCACAGATTTGTAGCCGCCGCGCTTCAGCAAGGCCGCCAGGTCGCGCTTGATGCGCGGGATCAGCGCCGGCCCTTCATAGGCGAAGGCGCTGTAGAGCTGCACCAGGCTGGCGCCGGCCTTGATCTTCGCCAGTGCCTGCGCGCCCGAGGCGACGCCACCGACGCCGATCAGCGTCAGTCGGCCATCCGCCAGGCGGTGAACGCGGCGGAGCATCTCGGTCGAGCGCTCGAACAGCGGGGCGCCGGAGAGGCCGCCGGCTTCGCCGCGCTGGGCGCTGCGCAGCGTGCGCGGCCGGGCGAGCGTGGTGTTGGAGACGATCAGGCCGGCGACGCCGTGGGCGATGCAGGTTTCCACCAGGGCGGGCAGCGCTTCGTTCGCCAGGTCGGGGGCGATCTTCACCAGTACCTGTGGCGCCTTGGCCAGGGGGCCCGATGCGTGGGCGGCGCGGGCCGGCTGCACCGCCCTGAGGATGGAGGCAAGGCGACCCTCGGCCTGCAGGTCGCGCAGCCCCGGCGTATTGGGGGAGGAGACGTTGACCACCACGTAGTCCACCAGCGGGGCAAGGGCGGTGTAGAGGGCGGGGTAGTCGCGCTCGGGATCCGCGCCTTCCTTGTTGACGCCGATATTGGCGCCCAGCGGCGCCGGCAGTGGCCGCCGCAGCGCTGCCAACTGCCCCAGGTAGGCGGCCAGGCCGGCGTTGTTGAAGCCCAGCCGATTGATCACGGCACGGTCCTCGGCGAGGCGGAAGATGCGCGGCCGCGGGTTGCCGGTCTGCGGCCGGGGCGTCACGGTGCCGGCCTCGACGAAGCCGAAGCCCAGCCGCATCAGCGGGCGCACCGCCACGGCGTTCTTGTCGAAGCCGGCGGCCAGGCCGAGAGGGTTGGCGAAGCTGAGGCCGAAGGCGGTGGTGGCCAGTATCGGGTCATCGGCGCCACGGCCGCGGCCGCCCAGCCCGGCGGCCAGGGCGCGCAACGCAAGGGTATGCGCGCTCTCGGGGTCGAGGCGCCGCATGAAGGGCATCAGGGCAGAGGCCAAGCCGGGGGTCATGGCGCGGTGAATGCCCCAGGCGGCCCGGCTTGGGAAGGCGTGCTGGTGCCGTAGGCGCCGGGGACGTTGGTGCCGCAGGCGCCGGGGCCGTTCGCATGCCGCCGCCGGAGGGCGGCATTGACTTGGGCGCCCCAAGCGGGCACCGCGGGCAGCCAAACCGGAGGAACGCCGCGTGAAGGGACCAGCGATGCTGCTGGCCGGTACCGTCAGCTTCAGTCTGCTGGATGCCACCACCAAGCTGGTCTCGGCGCATTATGCGCTGGCCCAGGTCATCGGCATCCGATGGCTGGTGGTGCTGCTGCTGTTCGGCGCGCTGCGGGTGGCGGCACCGGGCGCCGGCGGGCCGTTGCACACCGCCATGCCGCGGCTGCACCTGCTGCGCTCGGCGGTCATGGTCTGCTCGGCGGCCGGCTTCTTCATGGGCTTCCGCCGGGTGCCGCTGGCCGAGGGCTACCTGGTGTTCTTCACCGCGCCGTTCCTCGTGCTGGCGCTGACGCCGCTGCTGCTGCGGGAATCGGTGCCCGCCGCTGCCTGGTTCTGGTCCGCGGTGGGCTTCGGCGGCGTGCTGGTCTCGGTGGCGCAGAAGCTGGGGGATGGCGGCTCCGTGGTGGGCTACCTGTTCATTCTGATGGGCACCGCCTGCTTCGCGGTGACCCAGGCACTGAACCGCCTGCTGCGCAGCGAACCGGGCTGGGCCAGGCTGCTGATCTGGGGCGCGCTGTTCGGGCTGGTGGCCTACGGACCGTTGGCGGTGGCGCAATGGGTCACGCCCCCGGCGAACGAGGCCGGGCTGCTCGCCCTGGCCGGCATCTTCGCCGCCGGCGGCGTGGTGCTCTCCGCCACCGCCTACCAGGTCTCGGACCCGGCACGGCTCGGCCCCTACGGCTTTGCGGCGCTGCCGATCTCGGTGCTGCTGGACTGGGCGATCTGGGGTACCGCGCCGACGCTGGCAACGCTGCTGGGTGGCTGCATCGTCGTCTTCGCCTGCATCATGAGCGAACGCGCCCGGCGCCGCGCGGCGCTTCAGGGAATGCTGGGCGGGAAGACATGCCGGCCGTCGGTGTCGAGCGGCAGCGCCGTGGCGGATCGCACCGCGGAAAGCGGCAACGTGCCGTAGAGGTGCGGGAACAGCCCGGGGCGGGAGCCGCCGGCCGCCGGCTCCCAGCGCAGCGCATCGCCACAGGCGGCGGCATCCACTTCCACCAGCATCAGGTCCGGCACGCCGGCACGATGCTTGGCGGCGCTGGCCCGCAGCTGCGATGCGGTGGAGAAATGGAGGAAGCCGTCGCGCCGGTCATCGGCGCTGCCGGCGTAGGCGCCGGCGCGTTCGGCGGCTTGCCAGTCGGCGGCGCGGACCAGGGTGTAGATCAGGGCGTCCATGTGGCCGAGCGTTACCCGGCGAGGCGGTAGAATACCAGCCCACCCACCTCCGCCAGCGCCTCCTGCCCCACCGCCCAGGCGGGCAGTTCGTCGGCCGGGTGCAGGTGGGTGGCGCCGCCGGTCGGGTCCGCCAGGGTGCCGGCGGCGGCGCGGGCGGCGATGCGGCGGCACACCGCCAGCGCGGCATCGCCCACCGGCAGGCATTTCAGCACGGCATGGCGGGCGTGGCGCGGGTTCCAGCACGGAAACTGGAACGGCGCGCGGCAGACCGGGCCGAGCAGCAGCGGCCACAGCGCTTCCTGCCCCGGCCCGGGTTGCCAGCGCAGCCCCGGGGCGAAGCGCACCCTGGCCTGGTCATCCGTCAGCGCGGCGCGGGCACGGTTCACCACCAGCGCCGCCAGCGCCTCCAGCGCGCGCACCGGCCGCGTCCCGGCCTCGGCATAGAGCGTGAGGGCCAGGATCTCGGTGGCCTGCCCGGCTGCCGCCTGCATCTGCGCCGAGGCCATCAGCCCGTCTCCCCATTGCGGCGCGGGTTGCGCGCGGCTTCGTCCAGCTTTTCCTCGATCCGCAGCAGCGCCTGGCTCAGCCGGCGGTCGACGTCACGGATCAGCGAGAGCGGCACATAGGTGCGGGCGACGTCCAGCTTGAACTCCGCCAGGTCCTCCCGCGTGCGGTGCACCGCGTCCGAATCGCGCTGGTCACCATGGGTGATGCGCTCCTCGATGTCCTTGCGCAGGCCGTTGATCATGTAGAACAGCGCGCCGACGATCGGCGCCTCGACGGCGGTGATCCACCAGGCCAGGTCCATGTTGCTCATGCCGACCGCGCGGCCTCCTTGCAGGATGTGGGGGGAACAACCACCCTTCGGTCCTGCCGAGGGATGGTCGCCGAATGGCGTGGGACGAGCCCTACCTGGAGACCTGCTGCCGCGCCGCGCTGCATCGGATGATGCTGGCCGGCGCCATCGGCCGCCCGGATGGGCTGAAGGATGGCCCCTGCCTGCATCGCCTGGCCGGGATGGGCCTGGCGCTGCAGCGGGACGACCAGCGCTTCGCCGCGACGGCCGCGGGTGAAGCGCGGCACGCGAGCGAAGTCCTCAGGCGCCGCGCCAGTTAGCCAGGCGCTGCCCCGGTGGCAGCACCGGCAGCCGCACCGGTTCGGCCAGCATGGCGCCGGCCAGCGCGTCCAGCGCGTCGTCCTTCACGCCCGTCGCATCCGGCCGCCAGGCGGCCATCTCCGCCGGGAAGCGGGTGCCGAACACGCTCTCATGCGCATGCAGCCGGCGCGCCGCCAACGCCGGGTCCAGCGCCGCCAATATGCGTTCCACCTTGGAGCGATGGCTGGCGTGCTCGACCACGGCGCAAGCGGCATTGGCGCGGGACAGCGCCTGGCGCAGCAGCGCCGGCAGGAACTTGCCGATGCCATTCGTCTCTACCCGGATCACCGGCAGCAGCAGGTCGCGGGCGATGCGCGCCACCGCCTCGCATTGCTGCGTCGCCGGGTCGGTGGCGCTGTTGGGGTCATGCGTCAGCCAGGCCAGGCGATGCAGGTAATGGTTGCCCTCGCCATCGGTGAAGGTGACGGCCAGCACCGAATCGTCGCCGACGCCGGGCTTGCCATAGGCCGGGTCCCAGAAGCCGCCACCGGAGACCAGCCGTCGCCCGAGCAGCGAGAGCTGAGCGCGGCCGCCGGCCTCGCGGTAGTCCGGCTCCTCGGCGTAGCGCACCAGCGCGCGCGGGTCCAACCGCGCGGCTTCGTCGCTGACCGGCTGCAGCAGCATCTGCCGGGTGAAGTGGCGCGGGCCGGTGCGCGTCCGCAGCGCCTCGATCTCGGTGCGCGGAAAGCGTTCCGGCCAGGCGCTGCGACCGAGCGAGTCCATCACCGGCACCACCAGGCGGCGATAACCGGTCAGGAAGCCGCTGGTGTCGTACAGCGTCTCCGCCGTGTGCGGCGTGCCGACGAACAGGATGGAACCGCCGGGCACCAGCACGAACTCGCATTCGGTCAGCCGCTCGCGCAGCTCCTCGCGCTTGCCCGGCGTATCGCAGTTGCCGGCCACCTCGACGTCGTCGCAGATGATGAGCTCGGCCCGCGCGCCGGTGATGTTGCCGCCGATGCCCTGCGCCAGCATGGAAGGGTCGCGCAGCACGGCATCGCGCGCCACGGTGAAGCGGTCCATCGCCCAGGCATCCGGCGTGTCCGGCCGCAGGGCCTCGCACAGCGGGTGCTTCTCGATGATGCGGCGCACATTGGCGACCATGCGGATGGCCAGCCACTGGTCCGCCGCCAACACCAGGATGCGCGATTCGGGCCGCCGGTGCAGGCACCAGGCGCAGAACAGCCCGACGATGGTGGACTTGCCGCTGCCGCGAAACGCCATCAGCAGCAGGCGGTGATCCTCGCCGACCTGGCGCGCCTGCAACCAGCGCGCCAGGCGCCGATGCAGGCCGGGCGTGTTGAGGTTCTGCTGGTGATTCCAGATCCAGAGGAATTCCAGGAAGTCAGCCCGCGCCCCCGACGAGATCATCGCTGTCGTGCTCCTCGTCGCTGTCGTTGTCGCCAAGGTTCGCGCGCGCTTCAGCCACCAGCGCGGCCACGTCCGGCATCGCCTCGCCGCCGCCGACCAGGCCGGCCACCTTCAGCGCATGTTCGGCATGCGCCAGCACCGCGCGCCCGGCGGCGTGCAGCCCGACAATCGCCTTCGGGTCGGCCGGGTCCTCCAACGCCATGCGGTCCAGGTAGCAAGCATAGCTGCGCATGATCAGGGACACCGCGCGTGCCGCATCGAAGTCCGGCGCCAGCACGCGGTGCCGGGCAGGCGCGGCCACTACAGCCGCGCCTTCACCACCCGGACCAGCACGGTGCCGGCGGCCAGGTCCACCGCCGCCGCCGTCGGGTTCCAGATGCGCACGCCGACACTGGGCGGCGAGCTGGCATTGACCTGGGCGACGAAGGGCAGCGACGTGGCATTGGACCAGCCGGCCTGGGCGAAGTCGCCCGGTGCCGCGTCGGGCAGGCTGACCGTCTGGGTCAGCGTGCCGCCGGCGGCAATGCTCGCCGGGTCGAAGTCGAAGGTGGTGCTCAACTCACGGCTGCCCCAGCGCCTGCCGCCGCCAAATAGCAGCGGTGGCGCCTGGTGCGCAGCGGTGTAGAGCCGCAGCGAGCGCAGCTGTGCCGTGGCCAGGCCGCCGCGCACACCGATGACGGCATAGCGGCAGGCAGTGTTCAGCGTGATGCGCTGCAACCGATTCAGCGCGAGTCCGCCGGTCAGGCTGTCGAGGTCGGCATTGCCTTCCCACCAATAGGACGGACTGTCCTGCCAGACCGTGTTCATGTTGGAGAACAGCAGCGGCGCGCTGGCGCCCAGCACGTTCTCGTTGGCATCGAACTGCATTGCCATCGGTCGCAGCGAGACGCCTTCCGCTGCCAGGAAGAACTCGCGGCAGCGTTCGGCATCGACCACGAAGGCAATGCCGCGCGAGGTTGGCAGGGTCAGGCTGTCGCTATTGAGCCCGATGGAGTCGAGGCCGGGAAAGCAGAAGCCACTGAGGGTGGCGGGCGGCCCGGCGGGGTTGGAAGACACCACCGCCATACCCTCGAAGCCCGCCGCCGTGCCGTTCCAGCGGAAGGCGCGGGCGCGGACATTGCCGGCATCCGCCACCAGCCGCGGCGTGCCGATGGCCGCCGCCGCCTGATGCCGCGGCACCACGGTGCCGCCGGCGCGGGTGGCCGTGGAAGGATAGTCGATGTCGCAACCAAGGAAGCCGTAGGTGCCGACATAGGCCACCTCGTACACCGCGTCCGAGAAGCCCCCGGTATGACGGGCGACAAAGGGTGAGCAGGCCTCCATGCGGATGCCGAGCGCGGTGACCGCGCGGCCATTGGTCACGTCCAGCAAGAAGGGTATGGCGCTGACCGTGCCCGGCGTGCCTTGGCGCTGCAGCTCGAAGGATGGCGCCAGGAAGACGTGCGCGTTGTGCAGGTCATAGGCACCGCTGGCCGCCGAAAAGCGGATACCGAAGCGGTCCTGCGTGATGTTGGTACCCGACGAACAGGCGAAGTGGCCGCCGATATGGCGCAGGCTGTTGTTCCAGCCGCTGGCGGTCAGCGTGCGGATATCCAGGCCTACCTTGTTGTCGACGATGCGGCCGTAGCTCAGCGTGCTGTCTTCGAAGCCGCGTTCGTCGCCCAGCAGTTGCACGCCGATGGTGAAGCCCTCGGCCTGGCGCACCTCGACAAGGCTCTCGTCGAGGTTGCGGATCAGGATGCCGATATCGGCCTCGCTGCTCCAATCCGCCTGCGTTGCCCGCTGCACCCGGAGCCCGGCATAGAGCTTCGCGGCATTGCGCGCTGCGCCACCGTCGCCCAGCGTCAAGGCGGCACGTCCGGCCGGGCCGGCGTAGAGGATCAGCCCGCGCATGGTCAGCCCCGCCGCCGCACCGGCCAGCGAAAGTGCCATGGTGCTGCGGAACGTGCCCTCGCCGATCACCAGGTGCTTGCCAGCAGCGGCCGCCGCGTTCATCGCCGCCTGCAACGCCGGGCCGTCATCGGTGCTGCCGTCGCCGGTCGCGCCGAAGTCGCGGGCGGTCAGCACTTCGGCCAGCTTGTCCTCCACCGTGCGCGGCACGCTGCCCGGGAAGGGCACGGTGAGCTGGCCGTCTTCCCGGCTGTACACGGCGACGCTGCCCACGGCATCGAAGCCGAGCAGCTTGTTGGCGCGGGCCGAACGCGCCGGCAGCACCACGCCGCTGCCGATCTCGGAGGGGTCCACCTGCAGGCTGCCGCCGATCTCGTCGGCCAGTTCCTGCATGACGGCAACCTGGTAGTCCAGTTCCGCATTGAGTGTGCGGGCGCGCAGCACGCCGTTGTCCTGGAACGCCGTGGTGCGGGCGATGGCCAGGTGTCGGCGCAGCAGTACCGACGCGCCTGCTGCTGGCGGAACGGTGAAGCTGACGGCACCGCCCGTCGGGTTGGTGGTGCCGGCGACGCTGTAGCCAGCCGCCTGCACGGCGCCGTCGATGCGCACCTCCAGGTCGTCGGCTTCGAAGATGGGAAAGGGATAGGTGAAGGCGGTCTGCACACCGTCCGCGACGTATTGCACGCGCGGCACGATGGCGCCGATGGAAACCTGTTCGGACATCGCAGGTAGCGCTCCAGAAGGGCAAGAGGTCGGGACGTTCAATCCAGCAGGCTGGTCGCCGAGGCACCGAAGCCGCGGGCCGACCGCAGCAGCGCATTCACCGTACCGTCCGGTTGCAGCAGGTTCGGCGCCACCGCCTGCTGCTGCGCGGCGAAGCGGGCATTGGCGGCGCCCTGTGCCGCCGCCGCCACCTGCGCCTGGCCGGACGCGATCGCCGCGGCCGAGCCGTCATACGGCAGCTGGCCGGAGGAAGCCGCCCGCGCCGCCGTACCTGCCTGGCCCTGCGAGAGCTGCTGCTCGCGCGTCAGCGCATCGGACTGCTGCTGCGCGGCAATCTCCTGCAGACGTGCGGCAGACTGGCCCTGGTCGATCTGCAATTGTGCCTGGTTTGTCGCGTTCTGCAGTTGCGCCTGGCGCAGCCGCGCGAGCGAGTTGGCGCTGGTGCCGAGGGCGGCGCCGAGCGAGCCGAGTTGCGACATCAGTTGGTGATCCTCGTCTCGGTGGTGACGGAAAGCAGGGTCATCGGCAGCGGCGTCGTATCGACGATGCGCCACAGCGGCTTGCTGGCATCGCGGTTCCAGCCCAGCGCCCGCAGCCGCACGTCACCGCTGAAACTTGGCGGTGCGGCATCGAGCAACGCGGTGTCCAGGCGGCGGAACGGCACCGGTTGCGCGCCGCGGCCGAGATCGACTGCCAGCGAGACCGTGTCGAGCAGGCGGAACGTCACTGAGACCAGGCGCAGCGGCGCGGCTGAGACGCCAAGGGCCGTCACCAGGTCAGGCGGCAGCGGCACCACTTCATGCGTGTAGCCCAGCCCGACCTGGACGCTGCTGGCGGCTTCATCCAGCAGGATGCCTCCGCCAGAGACCAGGAAATCGCCGGCTGGGGCGCCATCCGCCACCACGCCGACCACCTGCCCTTCCAGATGCGCCAGGCCGGACCAATCCCGCTTCGGCGTGTCGGCGCTGCCGGTCAGGGCGGCGTCCAGGGCCAGCGCTGCGTCGAAGCGTTCCAGCCGCGTGCTGCCGAAGCGCTGCACCGCCAGCCACACGGTGCCTTCCAACTCGGCGACGGCGGTGACCAGGCCCGCGGTTTCCTGCCGCGTCCAGGCGGTGACCTGTTCGGCCCGATACAGCGTCAGCGTGCCCATCGCGCCGTCCGCCATCACCACGTGCAGCAGCCGGTTGACCTGGTCGTAGTCCATGTCCTGCGGGCTGTTGACCAGGTGATGCGAGACCAGCGCCAGGTCGTTGGCTTGGTAGATCTGCTGCAGGCTGGTGTAGGCAAACTCGTAGATGCTGCGCCCGGTCCGCGCCGCAAACAACGTCGAGCCATCGACGTCGACCGGCCGCAGCATGCGGGTGAGCGGGCTGCCGATGCGGGTCTGCAGGGTCAGCTGCACCGTCGATGGCGTCAGCGGGCTGCCGCTGACCATCCATTCGCCGCCGCCGGTGAAGACCTGCAGGTTGTAGCCGGAGAAGACGCCGCGAATGGCGTTCACCTGGTCTGACATCAGGCCGAATTCGATGCCCTGGTTGTCGAGGCCAGTGCCGAGGTCGAAGTTGAACAGGTCGCCGACCTGGCTCATCCACAGCCGGTTCGGCAGGTCTCGCGCGCCGCCGACCACCAGCCGGTTCTGGTGGAAGCAGAGGCTCACCGGCCAGCCATGCGCGGTGGAGAAGGCTGCTTCCTGCCAGTCCTGCGTGGGGCCGAGGATGCTCAGCCCATCCAGCACCGTCGCAGTGGCGCTGCTGCCGGTTGCCGCGCTGGTGATCACCAGCCGCTTGCCACCGAGGCGCACCTGCGTGCCGACATGCGCGGGGGTGAACACGTCAACCGAGGTCGTCAGGGTCACGCTGCCGCTGTTGCCGCTGGCCGTCATCGTCGCCGACGCATCGGCGAAACGATGGAACGGCAGCGTGGTGAAGCTCCAGTCGGCCACAGTCCAGGCGGTGCTGCTGCTGCGGGTGACGCGCTGCGGCACCATCTCCGGGTGGCACAGCAGCAGCGTATCGGCGCTTTGCGTCCAGGCCAGCTGCGGCAGCATGTCGACGGTCCACGGGCCGGCGACAGTTGCCAGCACCGCATCATCGACGAAGACCTGCAACTGTCCGGCGGTGATCACCAGCAGATAGGTCTGCTCGGTATTAAACTCGAACGGCACCAGCCGCGCCGCCCCCGGCAGCGTGGCGATATGCCGCAACCCCGGCCGACGTGTCACGCCGCCGGTGGGCTGGATGAACACGTTGCGCAGCCGGCTGGCGCCATTGGCCCAGGCGCGCAGGTCCGGTCGGCCCAGCAACTCCGGCGCTACTTCCCCGCCAGTGAAACTGGTCTTGATCTCGCGCGACGGCTGCATGGCTCAGCGCACCGAGACCAGCGGGAAATCGGCGATGGCGCGTGGCGTGGATTGTTGACTGTCGGCACTGCGCGCTTGGCGCAGCACGCTGTCCGCCAGGCTGTACAGCAGTTGCGCCCGCTGGGCGTCCTCGGTCAGCGGCAGGCAGAACTCGGCGGCCAGCCGCGCCACCAGGCTTTCGGCGAAATGCGGCGGGAAGCTGCTTTCGTCGGGCCGCCGAATGTAGCTCAGCGTCACCTGTTCGGCATTGCAATGCAACTGCTCGCCCAGCACATGAAAGGCCAGTCCACTGCCGACATAGGGCGAGCCGGCGGAAAGCACGCGCAGCAGGTCGGCCGGCAGTTGGAAGGCGTTATTCCAGTCCGCTACCGGGGCCGTCGCCAGGCGCGGCAGCGTGGCCTGCGTGGTCGCGAAGCTCCAGGGAAAGCTGGCCAGCAGGCCGTCACGCACGGCGGGGTACAGGTTGGCGGCAACCTCGGCTTCGGCGCTGCCCTCCTCCAACGAGGCGACAGGCTGCGCGCCGATCTTCAGCAGGGCGCGCGAGCAGAGCGCGATGTCGGAGAGGGCCATGACAAGCTCCGGTAAGGGGCAACGAAAAAGCCCTCCCCCGCGGCAGCGAGGGAGGGCCCGAACTCAGTCTTGCGACGCGCTCAGCTTTCGAACGCGCGCATGCGCACGACACCGGTGTTGTTCACCATCACCGAGCCCTGGCTCATCATGCTGTTGACGAAGTGCGCGGCGCGATCACCGTGCCACGTCACGTCGGTGGCGATCTCGCTGCCGACAGCGTGGCCGACGGCGGTGCGGTGGTAGAAATAGCAGTAGCGCAGGTTGCCATTCTTGGTCAGGCCGCTATGCGGCATCCACAGCGCGCCGAGCCAGCGCTTCGCCTGCGTGCCCTTCCACGGCAGCTCATCGGGGCCGATGTACTGCGTGTTGGCGAACTCCTGGATCTGCAGCAGGTCGGCCCACTGGTTCCAGCCCACCACGGCGAAGCGGTTGCCGTCATCCGGCACATCCGCGTTGCCCAGCATCTCGAAGGCAAGCAGCACCTTCGCCTTGGTCAGCGGGTCGGTATCGGTGGTGCCCAGCTGCGTGCCGATCGCCTCGTTCGTGCCGCTATCCAACGCTCCGATGATCAGCGCGTCGGTCTTCCGGCCGAGCGCCCAGGCACCGGCATTGGCCAGCACCGCGCGCTCGTCGATGTTGGTCTTCAGCTCGTCAAGCCGGTCGATCCAGTCGCCGGCGTAGTAGTCCTGCAGGAAGCACTCCACCGTGGAATGCTGCACGTTCATCACCGGCACCAGGCCGTCCCGCGCCTTGGAGGAGGCGGTGCCGGTGCCCACTTTCTGAAACACGCAGGAAGCGCCGCGCACGTCGTTGCGCACGCGGACGGTCGGCCGCAGCTTGCTGCCGTGGCGCTGGTAGGCCTCGAACACCTCGGCGTCGAATTGCTTGATGAAGGCCTGGTCGATCGTTGCAACCATAAGGTCGCTCCTTGTCTCGGCTGGGGGGAGGAAGCGCCGGGGCCGCGGTTGCCCTGCAGGGCCGCGAACCAGGCATGCGGCCGCGAGCCCGCAATGGGGTTGTCCGCGGCAAGGCAGGAATGCGGGGGCGGGCACCGCGCCACGCGGCGGCCGGCGTCAACGCCAGTGGCCAGGTGTCGCGTTCAGGCCCGCCCCCGCCAGCGCGGGGCGAGGCGCACGCGGGAGGGGCGGCGTGCGGCTCAAGCCCCGCCGCAGCTAGGCGGCCGGCGCTGCGCCGACCAGCTTGCGGAAGCCCTCGGTCACGCGCTGCACGAAGGCCGGCTCGCGCATCCGCCAGTAGCGCGGGTCGCGCATCATCGCGCGCAGCTCGGCTTCCGTGGTCGGCGTCGGCGCGGTCACGTCCCGGCCCAGTGTTGGCTCCGGCCGCTGCATCATCTGCTCCATCGCCAGCACCCCCTCGGCGGTGGAGGACAGCGCCTGGTAGACCGGCGGCGGCAGGTTGACGCGGCCCCAGGCACTCAACTGCGTCGCCGCCTGGGCAAAGCGCTCGGGGCTGCCGTAGTGCTGCGCCAGCTTCTCGCGCTGGCGATCGGCCTCGTACTGCGCCGCTGTCTCGGCGATCAACGGCAGCAGCTTCTGCGCGGCCAGGTCATAGACCATCTGCGCCTGCGGCTGGCTGAAGTTCGCCGCATGCAGTTGCGCATTCACCTCGGGATCGGCGGAGCACTGCTCGCAGGGCGGTTCGATGCAGTAGTCTTCGGGCGTCGGCGGAATGCCCATCGCATCGCGGAAGCGGGCGACATCCTCGGCCGGCGCATCGGCTGGCGGCGGCGCCATCTTCTGGGCAAGCCGCCGTTCCAGTTCCCCATAGGATTTCAGCAGCGCCTCTGTACGCAGCGTGCCGGCGCCAGCGTCCCAGAACTTCTCCGGCACATCGGCCGGGCGGGATGGAACGGCGTCGACGTTGGTCAGCAGGCTTTCGGACATCAGCGGGTCACTCCCGGTTGGGGTTCGGCGGCGGAGGGGCGGGGCACCAGCACTTCGGCCGGCGCGCCCAGGCTGCGGGCCAGCCAGCGGGTAGCAGCGGCGGCGTCCACCTGAGCGGCGGCGGCGCCACCCAGGCTGCCGACCGCCTGCAGGAACATCAGCGTATTCGCGGCGTCGGCGCGGCCCTGCACCCGGGCCAGCGGGCTTTCGTAGCGCAGCTCGGCGGCGTTGCCGTCCAGCAACGCGGCCGGGATTTCACCACGGCGGCGCAGAATGGCGAGGCAGCGCGTCACCAACGGCATCAGCAACTCGGATTGCAGCCGGCCATAGGTGGCGCCCAGCAGTCGTGCGGTTTGCGCGCTGCGTTCCAGCACCTCGGTCGCGGTCATCTTCGCGGTCTCCAACGGCGCAAGGCGGTCCGCCAGCAACGCGCCACGAATGCGCGTCCGCAAATCCTGCAGCACCAGTTCGGAGACGTTGAAGTTGCCCGGTGCCGCCAGCGGCGTCAGCCCGGCGCTGCCCGGCGCCTTCGGGATGATCGCACCCGGCACCAGCTTGATCGTCGCCGGGTTCAGCACGCCGTCATCCTCGGCCTGCCAGATGCCGGTGCAGGCGATTGAGGCGTTCTGCAGCACCAGTTCCACGACCTTGTTGGCGGTGCGGATATCCGGCAGCGCCTTCATCACCGGGCCGCGGCCATAGACTTCGCCTGGCGCCTTCAACCAGCGGAAGGCGATGAACGGGTTCTCGCCGAACCGCCCTTCGGCCAGCACCTCGGGCCGGTCCGGCTCATCGGCCAGCACCGCGAGGTAGCGAATGCCCTGGTGGTCGGGCCACACCGCCTCCACCACCCGATGCACCGCCATCGGGTCCTGCGGCATGGCCAACGCGTCGTAGCCTGGCAACCGTGGTCCATTGGCTTCGGCGGCGCGCTCTATCTCCATCGGCAACTCGGCCGCCGGGTGGCGTTGGCGCAGTTGCGCAGCGGTCAGCCGCGCCTGGCGGAATACCGTGTCCAGCCGGCCGCTCGGGCCCTCCGCCAGTACTGCGTTGCGCAACGGCACGGCGGCGAAGCGGAAGGCGGAGGGCTCACCCAACGGCGCCTCCTCCACCAGCAGAATCCCGGTGCCGGCCACCACCAGGTCCAGGAAGGCCTGATGCACTTCCATGCCGAAGTTGGAGCGGTCGAAATGCCGTTGCAACGTTGCCGAGGCATCCTCCAGCGCGCGCAGGGTTGCCGGGTCCTCGGCGGCTCCGCGCGCCGGCGCCAGGCCGAACCAGCGCGACCACGGCGGCGTCAGCTCGGCGAGCAGGGAGGCGGCAAGCTGTTCCGCGGCATCTGCGGCGGTCGCGTCGAAGATCTGGATGCCGCTGCCGGGGCGCGGCAGGGCCATGTCGTAGCAACCCTGCCACAACGCCTCCAACGGCCGGCGGGCATCCATCGCCTGGGCGTAGCGCTGGAGCATCTGCTGCGGGGTCATGGCCTATTCTCCCAGCAGCGATTTGCGCGGCAGGGCCGCCGTCGGCGACAGCACGCCGAGCGGCGAAGTGGCGATCAACCCCTGCAGGCCCTGCTGCGCCATCTCCTGCGCGAAGATGCGCTGCTGGCTGGCCGCCTGGTCGGGCGAAGCGATGGCCGCGGCCACGACCGGCGCGGGGGCGGGGGCCGGCGGGGCCGGCACGATCACCGGCTGCGGGGCGCTGTGAAGGCCACCCATGCGGTCAGCTCTCCTTTTGCTGGGGGATGCCGAAGCCCCCAAAAAGGCCGCGGCCCCGTTCCAGCAAGGGAGCGGGGCCGCGCAGTCGAGGGATCGGGAGGAGCCAGCGGACACAGAAGGGCCGCTGACAGGAATGGGTTTAGCCCCGGCTCAGCCCGACGTCAAGAAGAAATTCCTATTGCCCACGTTTTTCTGCAAGCGGCGGAACAAGCCGTGCGGTGTCAATGCGAAGGGGGCGCCCGGGCCCAGCACGGAACGGCACAGCGCCACGCAACTATTCGGCGAAAGCGGCGGCAACCAGCGAGGCTGCGGTGCCGCCGGTGCATAGGGACCCAGCACCGCAAGCCCGCTGCGGCGATAGAAACCTGGCAGGTCGAAGCCCTGTGGCAGTTCCAGCCGCACCACCAGCAAACGGCCGGAAAGCGGGTCCAGCACGGTCCAGCCATCCGCATCGTGCAGCACGGCGAAGCAATGGCGGAAGCCGCGCCGCAGCGGGCGCAGCCAGGCCTGGTCGGCGGCGCCGCCGAACGCCAGCCAAGCCTGCTGGGGTTGCCGGTCGGCAGCCCTCCGGTGCGCCGGCCGCTGGCTCACGCGAAGCTGCCGCCGGCCGGAAATGTGAGGATTTCCGCCTCACGCGCGGCATCGGCCAAGACGTCACCCTCGACGATACCCTTGACCCGCAGCGGCCATTCCAATCGGCTCATCGCTTCCTGCCACAGGCGGGCATCGCCCTGCTCGCCCTGCACACGCGCATCCGGTGCGCAACCGCGTTCACCCCAAATCCGCATGATCCGCGCATGCTGCAGGTCGATCCGCCGCTGCCGATAGAGCCGGTCCAGCGCCTTCACCACGTCATCGGGTTCGCAGGGCCGCTGCGTGGTGCCGGCGCCGGCGACGATGCGCGCGCCCTCGCGCCGCGCCATCAGCGCCGACATGGTCCAGAACCAGGCCTCGTCGGCGCTGCGGAAGGCCACGGTGCGCGCCATGGAGGCCAGGACCGGGGCACGGGTAGCACGCGGAGCGGTTGTCATCGGGGGGATTGCCTTCTTGCCAATCGTGAACACAACAGGAACATAAACCGCCGGTTGTAACCGTGGCAAGTCTGCAATAGGAAATTTCGCCTGTTGCACTCCGACTCCACACCTAGGATGTTATGCCCATGATTCGCACCCACATCTGGTTCCCCCCCACCCCGGCAGGACCACGCGATGCGTCATGACGACATCTGGCGGGCGATCGACGCGCTTGCCGCCGAACATGGTCTGTCCGCTTCCGGCCTGGCCCGGCGTGCCGGGCTGGACCCCACCGCCTTCAATCCGTCCAAGCGCATCGGCGCCGATGGCCGGGCGCGCTGGCCCTCCACCGAGAGCGTCGCCAAGGTGCTGGGCGCCACCAGCACCGGCATCGAGAACTTCGCTGCCCTGGTCTCGGGCATGCCGGCGCTGTCACGCGGCGGCCGCAGCACGGTGAACCGCCGCATCCCGCTGATCGGCCTGGCCCAGGCCGGCGGCGAAGGCTACTTCGACGACGGTGGCTATCCCGTTGGCGGCGGTTGGGACGAGATCTCGGTGCCCGAGGTCGGCGACCCCAACGCCTACGCCCTTGAGATCGCCGGCGATTCCATGGACCCGGTGTATCGCGACGGCGATGTCGTCATCATCTCGCCGGCCGCACCGGTGCGCCGCGGCGACCGCGTGGTGGTGCGCAGCCAACGTGGCGAGGTCATGGCCAAGGAACTGCTGCGCCAATCCGCCCGGCGGATCGAATTGCGCAGCCTGAACCCGGCCCACCCGAACTACGGCTTCGATCTGCCCGAGATCGCCTGGATGCACCGCATCGTCTGGGCCAGCCAGTGACTGTACCGACCGGACGGTTGACATACCGTCCAGCCGGTATAGTTGTGGCGGAATGATCCCCAACTCCGAGACCGTCACTCCAGCCGACGCCCCCACCCGTATCCTCGACGCAGCCGAGGCCATCGTCCGCCGTGCCGGCGTGGCGTCCCTCACGCTGGAAGCCGCTGCGCGCGAAGCCGGGGTCTCCAAGGGCGGCTTGCTGTACCACTTCGCCAGCAAGGACGCCCTGCTTGCCGGCCTGCTGAACCGCATGGCCCAATTCGTCACCGAGGACTTCGCCCAGGCCCTGGGTTGCCAACCCGAAGGCCCGGGCCGCGTTGCCCGCGCCATGCTGGCCTGGGGACTGGAGCTTTCGCAGGAGGCCATGAACGAGCGCTGCGACCGCGCTGCCGCCGTCTTCCTTGCCGCTTTTCACCAGGACCCCGCCCTGCTGGACCCGATGCGTGCCGTCATCGGCGGCATGCGCCAAGCGGTTGCCGCCGACGGCCTGGCCCCTGGCTCCGGCATGGCCATCATGGCGGCGATGGACGGGCTGTTCATGGCCCGCATCTTCGGCCTCTACACCCTCACCGACTCCGAGCGGCAGGTCATGCGCCACGCCCTCGGCCACCTGCTGGAGCCCATGGCATGACGCGGCGCACCTGGCTGCTGGGCGGGCTTGGCCTGGTCGCGTTGGCGGTTGGCGGCTCGTGGTTGCGCAGCGGCGCAGAGGCACCGCTCCCCGTCGCGCCCGCCGCAGCGACCGCGCCACCCGGCGTCGGCGCGCTTGGACGGGTCGACCCGGCCTCCCGCATCCGCAAGCTCTCAGCGCCCGGTGGCTTCAACGTCACCCGCATCCAGCGCGTGCTGGTGGCCGAAGGCGACCAGGTACGCGAAGGCCAGTTGCTGGCCGAGTTCAGCGACATCGCGTTGAAGGACGCAACCGTCGCGCAGAGCCAGGCCGCCGTTGCCGAAGCCCAGGCAACCCTGGCCAAGATCCGTGCTGGCGGCCGGCCGTCTGAAATCGAGGCCCAGCGCGCCCGCATCCGCAGCCTGCTGGCGACCGAGGCGATCAACCGGCGCGACGCGCAGCGGGCGGAGACCCTGGTGCCCTCGGGCGCCGGCGCCTTCGCCGTCGCAGACCGCAACCGCGCCCAGGCAGATGCCGCCGCGGCCGCCCGCGCCGAGGCCGAGGCTGCGCTGGAGACCCTGTCGCGCCCGCGGCCGGAGGACGTCACCCTGGCCGAAGCGCAACTCGCAAACGCCCGGGCGCAGCTCGCCAAGGCCGAGGCGGATGCCGCACTCAGCCGCATCTTCGCCCCCATCGACGGCACGATCCTGAAACTCTACGCCCGCGCCGGCGACCCGGTCGGCAGCGACGGCCTGCTAGAGATCGCCGATCTCGACCACCTCGACATCCTGGCCGACGTCTACGAGACCGACCTGCCGCGCCTCCGCCTCGGGGCCGAGGCGGAAGTGACCGTGTCCGGCGACCCCCGGCACTACGTGGCCACGGTCCGCGAAATCGGCTGGCTGGTCCGCCGCACCACCCAGGCCGGCACCGACCCGGTGGCCGCGGTCGACAGCCGCACGGTGGAGGTGCGGCAGGCGCTGTCGGAGGAAGGGCGTCAG
>CAIMOR010000217.1 GCA_903843125.1 uncultured Rhodospirillales bacterium | reverse complement strand
GGTCGACCTCGCCCTGGAACACCCGGCCGGGATAGGCATCCACCGTCACCCGCACCGGCGTGCCGGGCCGGAAGAAGCGGATATCCGTCTCCTTCACGTTGGCCTCCACGCGGATGGCGGCCTGGCTGTGCACCAGGATGATGCGCTGCGCCGCCAGCACGTATTCGCCGGGGTCGATGAAGATGCGGTCCACCACGCCGTCCATCGGCATGCGGATGGTGCGGTCGGCCAGGTCCAGGCTGGCGCGGTCGCGCGTCGCCGTCAGCTCCTGCAGCTGCGGCCCGATGCTTTCCAGCTGGCGGTCGATGACGGTCAGCTGTTCGCGCGCCGCCAGTGCCGTGGCCAGCAGCGCCTCCGCGTTGCGGATCTCGGCGGCGGCGACGATGACCTTTTGCCGCGCGCTGTCCACCGCGGCGCGGGACTGCTGCAGGCGCTGCTGCGTGCCGGCGCCGGAGCCGATGAGCTGCCCGGCGCGGCCATACTCGGCCTCGGCGAAGACGCGGTCGGCCTCGGCCGCCGGCAGGCTGGCGCGGGCGCTGTCCAGCTTGGCCACGGCGGCGGCGTATTGGCTGCTGCTCTGCTGGTCCACCAGCACGCGCTGGGCTTGCAGTTCCGCCCGACGGGCCAGCAGCCCGGCCAGGCGCGCCTCCAGCTCCTGCACCTGCAGCGCCGATTCGCGGGCGTCCACCTGCACCAGCAGGTCACCTTCCCGCAGCCGGTCGCCGGCGGTCACCGGCACGTCCTTGATCCAACCCGGCACGCGGCTGGCCAGCATGATCATGTCGGACGTCACCCGGGCGTCGTCCAGCACCACATGGGTGAACTGCCAGCCGAGCCAGCGCAGGCTGAGGCCCAGGGCCAGCACCACGCCCAGCAGCAGCGCCGCAAGGCGCAGCCTGCGGCGCAGGGGCTGCCCCGCCAACCAGCCCAACCTGGCCACGGCTGCCCTTTTGGGCGGCCCGATATCCATGCGACGCTTCCTTGCCCGGCCCCTTGCGGGGGCGCAGCCACGTTTCGGCCGGAAGCTTAGGACCACATTGCGCCAGCGGCCAATCCCGCCGCGCCCGGACTATTCCTGCGGCGGCAAGGGCGGCGGCAAGGGCGCCGCAACCGGCGGGGCCAGGGACGGGGCCAGGGGTGGGGCCAATGGCGCCGGGGGCTCGTCCGGCCGCAGCCGGCGGCCGACCCGCTCGGCCACCCGGCCGGTCGCCTCGCCGGCACGTTGCAGGCCACGCCCGGCGCCCTCGGCACCCTCGGCCGCCAACTCCCGCCCGCGGAGCACGCCACGGTCCAGCGCGCGGCCGATGCGCGAGAACAGGCCATCCTCGGCCCGCGCCGGGGCCGGCAGCGCGGCCAGCGCGCCCAGCAGCAGCGCCGTTGCCATCCTGAAGCTCATGGGCCGGGCCCTCCGCAATGTCGCGCCGTATTAGCCCCGATCAGGGCCATTGTTCCAGGGCGGGCGGAGAACGCCGCGGCGCGTTGGGCGCGGCCAGCGACGGCGTTGGACGTCGGGTGGGGATGGTGGGCGCCGTAGGATTCGAACCTACGACCCGCTGATTAAGAGTCAGCTGCTCTACCAACTGAGCTAGGCGCCCGTACCAACCGCGTGCGGTGTCGCCACCGCCGAGGGGGGCCTAAATAGCCATCGCTGCGGCTTTGT
>CAIMOR010000216.1 GCA_903843125.1 uncultured Rhodospirillales bacterium | reverse complement strand
TTCAGACGTGTGCTCTTCCGATCTTCCGCCAGCGCGCGGGCCGGCGGCGGCCCGCTGAGCCGCCGCAGGTCGGCTTCCACCATCTCGGCGACCATCTGCTCCAGCGTGGCCTCCGGCTGCCAACCCAGCATGGCGCGGGCGCGGCTGGCATCGCCGATCAGCACATCCACCTCGGCCGGGCGCAGGAAGGCCGGGTCGATCCGCACGAAGTCCGCGTAGTTGAGCCCGACATGGCCGAAGGCCAGCGCGCAGAACTCCCGCACGGATGCCGTGCGCCCGGTGGCGACGACGAAATCGCCCGGCTGGTCCTGCTGCAGCATCAGCCACATAGCGCGGACGTAGTCCCGCGCATGGCCCCAGTCCCGCTTCGCTTCCAGGTTGCCCAGCACCAGCTCGCCGGCCAGGCCCAGCTTGATGCGCGCCACCGCATCGGTGATCTTGCGGGTGACGAACTCGATGCCGCGCAGCGGGCTTTCATGATTGAACAGGATCCCGCTGCTCGCATGCAGGCCAAAGCTCTCCCGGTAGTTCACCGTCATCCAATGCGCGTACAGCTTGGCTGCGGCATAGGGGCTGCGCGGATAGAACGGCGTCGCCTCGCTCTGTACCGGGTGTTGCGCCATGCCGAACATCTCGCTGGAGGAGGCCTGGTAGAACCTGGCCTTCGGGCACTGCAGGCGCACCGCCTCCAGCATGTTGACGGCGCCGAGGCCGGTGACATTGCCGGTCAGCAGCGGCTGCTGCCAGCTGGACTTGACGAAGCTCTGGGCCGCCAGGTTGTAGACCTCGTCGGGCTGCACCTCCGCCACCACGCGCAGCAGGCTGGAGAGGTCGGTCAGGTTGCCATCCAGCAGCGTGCATTGCCCGGCAATGCCCAGCCAGCGCAGCCGCAGGTCCACCACCTCGGCGGTGCTGGCGCGGCGCAGCAGGCCGAACACCTGGTAGCCCTGGCGCAGCAGCCAGGCCGCCAGATAGGCGCCGTCCTGCCCGGTGATGCCGGTGATGAGTGCGCGCTTCACGGGCAGCCTTTCCTGTTCGGGCGACGCGCCCTGCCCCGATGTGGCGGGGTGGCGCGGGCGCGTCAACCAGCCGCGGCCGGCAGGGCGGCCGGGCAGTTGCCATCATGTGCCGCTTGCTTTGCCCTTTGCCTACCGTGTACCGATGTGCGGTTTTCTGCACCACAGCCTCCGCCCATGGCGCGGGGCCGCCCGGGGCATTGCCAGGGGGATGGCAAGGTCCGGCCTGCACGGGTGGCTAGCCGGGACGTTCGCGGGGACCGACGGAGCCAATGGGGATGACCAATTCGATGCGCGGCGCCTGGTTCGGCAGCACGGCGGGGGGCCTGGTGCAGCCACGGGCAGGGGCGGCATTGGTTCGCCCGGTCATGGCGCTGGCCGTGCTGGGGCTGCTGGCCGGATGCGCCGGCACGCAGACCGGCGGTGGCACCCTGGCTCGCGGCGGCCACCATGCGCAGACCCGCAGCTATGACCCGCCGGGCCCACCCGGCGACCCCTGGGGCCCCTGGGTGGTCGAGGCATCGCGCCGCTTCGACGTGCCGGAGCGCTGGGTGCGCGAGGTCATGCGCCAGGAATCCGGCGGCCGCACCAGCGCCACCAGCCCGGTTGGCGCCATGGGCCTGATGCAGCTGATGCCCGGCACCTATGCCGAGATGCGCGCCCGCTACGGCCTGGGTGACGACCCCTATCACCCCTACGATAACCTGATGGCCGGCACCGCCTACCTGCGTGAGATGTACGACCTCTACGGCACGCCGGCCTTCCTGGCGGCCTACAATGCGGGGCCGCGCCGGCTGGAGGACTATCTGTTCAACAGCCGCGGCCTGCCGACCGAGACGCGGAACTACGTCGCCCGCATCGGGCCGCGCATCGACGGCCATCATCCGAACCGCCGCGTGGCGCAGGAAATCGCCATGGCCGCGGAGCTGCCCTACAACATCCCGCCCGGTCCGCGCCGGATGGACCGCACCATGCTGGCCCAGCTGCGTGAACAGCGCGAGGCGGTGCAGCCGGGCATCCAGCAGGGCTACCAGCCGGTGAATGTGGTGGCGCGGATGGACCCGATCCCGGACGGCAGCACGCCGGAAGGCGCCGCCCGCCTGGCCGAAGGCCGCGGCTACGCCGAGCCGCTGTCGCCGCCGGTGCAACTCGCCTCCAATGGCCCCTACACGGGCGGCGTGGTCAGCATGGCGCCGATACCGGACGGCAGCACCTACGCCAGCAGCGAACGGCTGCCGATGCCCCCGCCGGAAGCGGCGGCCGCCTACACCGCGCCGCTACCCCTGCCGGTGGCGCCCGCGCGGCTGGCCAGCTTCACCCCGGCCGCCCATGCCGGCACGCTGGTTGCGCCGCCGCACGCCGAGCGTGGTCCGCTGCGCACCGCCAGCATCTTCGGCGTCTCCGGCGCCCATGCCGCGACGCTGCCGCAGGCCCCGCGCGGTGCCGCGGGCAGTGGTGGCGCTGGCGGCTGGTCGGTGCAGGTCGGCGCCTTCGCCTCCGAGAACCTGGCCCGCACCGCCGCGGCCCAGGCCAAGGAAACCGTGGCGACGCTGGGCAGCCGCGCCGTGGTGCAGGGCGTCCACCAGGGCGGCGGCATGCTGTACCGCGCCCGCGTGACCGGGCTTTCGCAGTCCGCGGCGCAGGGCGCCTGCGAGCGGCTGAAGATCAAGGGCGCCTGCAACGTGGTGGCACCGGGCGCCTGACCACGCGGCTTGCCGCGAAGACCTGAGAGCGCGTCCTTGCCGCGAGACGCATGACCGCGCGGCCTTGCCGCGAGATGCATGACCGCGCGTCCTTGCCGCGACGCTTTTGACCGCGCGGCCTTGCCGCGACGCTTTTAACCGCGCGGCCTTGCCGCGACGCGCATGAACCGGCAGGCTGTCCGCAACCGAGGAGACAGCCAAATGGCCGACACCATCGGCGGCCCGGAGGCGCAGTTCCGCGCCTTCCTGAAGCAGGGCCGCTTCATGCTCCAGCGCAGCCGTTCCACCGGCAAGCACGTGTACTACCCGCGCGTCGCGGTGCCCGGCAGCGGCGAGACCGACCTGGACTGGGTCGAGGCCGCCGGCACCGGCACGGTCTACGCCACCACGGTGAACCGCACGCGGGACGGCAACACCAACCTGGCGATCATCGAACTGGATGAAGGTCCGCGCATGATGAGCCGCGTCGAGGGCGTGGCGGCCGAGACGGTGAAGATCGGCCAGCGCGTCCGCGCCCGCATCGCGGTGGAGGACGCCGCCGAGATCATCCTGTTCGAGGTGCTGGCATGACCCACCCAATCCGCGGCAAGACCGCCGTCGTCGGCATCGCCACCTTCGGCTGCGGCGAAGCGCCGGGCTGGAGCTCGATCGAACTGATGTGCCAGAGCGCCATGCTGGCGCTGGCCGATGCCGGCATTCCGCTGCATGAGGTGGATGGCGTCTTCGCCGCCACCGCGACGCATGCCTTCCCGACCATGTCGGTGGCGGAATACCTGGGCGTGAAGCCGCGCTACTTCGACGGCACCAATGTCGGCGGCAGCAGCTTCGAGCAGCACATGCTGAACGCGGCGCTGGCGCTGGATGCCGGGCTCTGCAACGTCGCGCTGATCTGCTACGGCAGCAACCAGCGCACCGCCTCCGGCAAGCTGGTGCCGCTCTCCGAGCCGCAGCCCTATGAGACGCCGTACAAGCCGCGCATGCCGATGAACGCCTATGCGCTGGCGGCCAGCCGGCACATGCATGAATACGGCACCACGCGGGAGCAGATGGCCGAAGTGGCGGTGGCCGCCCGCGGCTGGGCCAACCTGAACCCGGAAGCCTTCATGCACGGCAAGCCGCTCAGCGTGGCGGACGTGATGGGCAGCCGCCTGATCAGCGACCCCTTCACCGCGCTGGACTGCTGCCTGGTGACCGATGGCGGCGCCGCCTGCGTCATGGTGCGTGCCGACCGCGCGAAGGACTGCGCGCAGCAGCCGGCCTACCTGCTGGGCGCCGCCGGCGCCAACTGGCACCGCACCATCAGCATGATGCCGGACCTGACCGTGACCGCCTGCGCCGAAAGCGGCCCACGCGCCTTCGGGATGGCCGGCATGACCCAGGCCGACGTGGACCTGGTGATGCTGTACGACGCCTTCACCATCAACACGATCCTGTTCCTGGAGGATCTCGGCTTCTGCCCGAAGGGCGAGGGCGGTCGCTTCGTGGCCGAGGGCCGGATCGCCCCCGGCGGCGACCTGGCGGTCAACACCAATGGTGGCGGGTTGAGCTGCGTCCACCCGGGCATGTACGGCATGTACCTGATCGTCGAATCGGTGCGGCAGCTGCGTGGCCAGGCCGGGGCGCGACAGGTGGCGGAATGCAATGTGGCGCTGCTGAACGGCAATGGCGGCACGCTGTCCAGCCAGATCACCGCGCTGCTCGGCACGGCGGCCGCGCTGTAACCCTGGGTTGTGGGGACAAGCAACTGCAGGTGCGTGGTTATCCACAGGGCGCCGGGCTATGCGGGGGCAGGAGCCGCCATGTCCCCGCCACGCCCGCCGCACGCCCTGTCCTTCATGACCACGGCCGCCGCCCTGTTCGGTGCGCTGGCCCTGGTTTCCCTGCTGGTGAGCTGAGGCCGGCCGCGGCAAGCTGCCGGGCATGACGACCGCCCCGCACCTGCCGCTGGACTTCACCGCCCTGCCGGAAGCCGAGGCCATGGCCCGCGCCGAGGCGTTCCTGGAATTGATGCGGCGACGGCGGACCGTCCGGGACTTCTCATCGCGCCCGGTGCCGCGGGCGTTGATCGAGGCCGCGGTGTTGACGGCGGCCAGCGCGCCCTCCGGCGCCAACCAGCAGCCCTGGTGCTTCGCCTGCCTGGCCGACCCTGCGCTGAAGCGGCGCATCCGCGAGGCCGCCGAGGCGGAGGAGCGCGCCTTCTACGCCGGCCGCGCCGGCACCGAATGGCTGGCGGCGCTGGCGCCACTGGGCACCGATGCGGAGAAGCCGTTCCTGGAATTGGCGCCGTGGTTGTTCGTGGTGTTCGCCCAGCGCTGGGGCCAGGACACGGCGGGGCAGCGGGTGAAGCACTACTACGTGCCGGAGAGCGTCGGCATCGCCAGCGGCCTGCTGATCGCGGCGCTGCACAATGCCGGCCTGGCGACGCTGACCCACACCCCGGCGCCGATGGCCTTCCTGAACGAGATCTGCGGCCGGCCCGAAAGCGAGAAGCCGATGATGATCGTGGTGGCCGGGTACCCGGCGCCGGGCTGCCAGGTGCCGGCCATTACCCGCAAGCCGCTGGACCAGGTTGCCGTGTTCCGCTGACCCGCCCCTTGCCCGTGGCGCCGCGCTTGGCCAGGGTAGGCCAGAGAATGAACCAGGAAACGCCAACGATGCCCGGCCCGTCAGCGCCCGATTTCACCTCCCTCGACGCGCTGGTGCGCCCGCGCTCCATTGCCCTGGTCGGCGCCTCGGACGACCCCATCCGCATCGGTGGCCGCCCGGTCAGCTACATGAAGCAGCGCGGCTATGCCGGGCAGCTCTGGCCGGTGAACCCGAACCGCCCGACCGTGCAGGGGCTGGCCGCCTTCGCCACCATCTCGGCGCTGCCGGCGGCGCCCGATGTCGGCATCGTCGCGGTACCGGCCAGCCAGGCCATCGCCGCCGTCGACGAACTGGGCAAGAAGGGCTGCCGCGCGGTCATCATGTTCTCCGCCGGCTTCGCCGAGATGGACGCCGCCGGCGCCGCCGAGCAGGCCCGGATGACCGCGGTGGCGAAGCGCCACGGCATCCGCCTGCTGGGGCCGAACTGCCTCGGCGTGTTCAACGCCAGCATCGAATACTACGCCACCTTCTCCGCCAGCTTCGAGAAGGGTTGGCCCATTCCCGGCCGCATCGGCATTGCCAGCCAGTCCGGCGCCTATGGCACCCACCTGTTCGCCGCCAGCCTGGACCGCGGCCTCGGCACCGCGGTCTGCATCACCACGGGCAATGAGGCCGAGGTGGCGCTGGGCGATGTGCTCGGCTGGATGGCGCAGGCGCCGGAGGTGGACGTGATCTGCGCCTATGCCGAGGGCATCCGCGAGAGCGAGAAGTTCATCGCCGCCCTGCGCCTGGCGCGGGCCAACCGCAAGCCGGTGGTGATGATGAAGGTGGGGCGCAGCGCGCTCGGCGGTCATGCGGCGCAGAGCCACACCGCCAGCATCGCCGGCGATGACGCGGTGACCCAGGCGGTGCTGGACGAGTTCGGCGTGGTACGCGCGCGCACCACCGAGGAGATGCTCGACATCGCCTATGCTGCGACCAAGCGCATCTACCCGGCCGGCAATACGCTGGGCGTGCTGACCGTCAGCGGCGGCGCTGGCGTGCTGATCTCCGACGCAGCCGAGACGGCCGGGCTCGCCATGCCGGAAATGCTGGCCGAGACCCAAGCGCGGCTGCGCACGCTGGTGCCGTTCTGTGCCCCGCGCAACCCGGTGGACTGCACCGCGCAGGTAACCAACCAGATGGACCTGATCGCCCCGTTCGGTGACGCGATCGCGGCGGAAGGTGGCTACGCCTCCATCCTCGCCTTCTGGTCGCAGACCGCGGCCGGCAGCAGCATCGGGCCTCGCCTGCTGGTGGAGATGTCCGCCATGCGCGCGAAATATCCGGACAGGCTGTGGGTGATGAGCATGCTCGCCCCGAACCGGGTCAAGGACTACGAGGCGGCCGGCTTCCTGGTGTTCGAGGACCCGTCGCGCGCAGTGACCGCGATCAGCGCCATGGGCCGCTTCGGCGACGCCTTCGCCGCGGCCGAGCCCGCCGCGGTGCCGCTGCCGCAGGTGGTGCTGCCGGCGCAGACGCCGAGCGAAGCCGTGGCCAAGGCGCTGCTGGACCAGGCCGGCGTGCCGGCGGTGCCGGAACACGCGGCGGCCGATGCCGAAGCGGCGGTGGCCGCGGCGCTGCAGATCGGCTTCCCGGTGGTGCTGAAGATCCTCAGCCCGGACATCCTGCACAAGAGCGAGATCGGCGGCGTGCTGCTGGATATCGACAGTGCCGAGGCGGTGCGCCAGGGCTACGCCACGCTGCTGGAACGCGCGCGGCAGCACGCCCCGGCGGCACGGATCGAGGGCGTGCTGGTGGCCAAGCAGATCAAGGGCGCGGTGGAGATGGCGATGGGCATCCTGCGCGACCCGGTCTTCGGGCCGGTCGCCATGGTCGGCCTGGGCGGCATCTTCATCGAGGTGCTGAAGGATTTCTGCCTGCGCCGCTGCCCGTTCGACGCTGCCGAGGCCGAGCGGATGATCCGCAGCCTGAAGGGCTTGCCGCTGCTGGATGGCGCGCGCGGGCGGCCGAAGGCCGACGTGCCGGCGCTGGCGCGCGCGCTCGCCGCACTCAGCGCCTTCGCGGTGGCGGCCGGGCCGCGGCTGGCCGGGGTGGATGTGAACCCCGTGCTGGTGCTGCCCGAGGGCCAGGGCTGCTACGCCGCCGATGCGGTGGTCGAGGTCGGGTAAGTCCCCTTGACCCATTCGGTGCTGCATCGCAGCATCCGGGGCGAAGAGGAAAAGCCGGTCGCCACTCAAGGAGCGACCCATGACCCGCATGTCCCGCCGCGCGCTGTTCGCCTCCGGCGCAGCCCTTGCCCTGGCCGCGCCGGCGCTGGCCTATCCCGAACGTACGGTGCGCATCATCTCCGGCTTTCCGCCGGGCGGGCTAAACGACATCGTGGCGCGCGCCATGGCGCAGGCGCTGACGCCGATCCTCGGCCAGCCGGTGGTGGTGGAGAACCGCGCCGGCGCCGGTGGCGGCATCGGCGCCGCGGCGGCGGCCAGGGCCGCGCCGGATGGCCACACGCTGTGGATGGGCATCGTCGATACCCAGGCGATCAACCCGTTCGCCTACCGCGACCTGCAGTACGACCCGCAGAAGGACTTCGCGCCGATCAGCCTGGTGGCGCGCTTCCCCTTCGCGCTGGTGGTGGGGCCCAGCCAGCCGACGCTGACCAGCTTCCCGGCGCTGATGGCCGCGGCGAAGGCCAAGGATGAGGGCATCACCTATGCCAGTTGGGGCGTCGCCAGCACGCCGCACCTGGCGATGGAGCGGATTGCCGCGAACCAGGGCGTGAAGATGCTGCATGTGCCCTTCACCGGCCAGGCGCCGGCGATGCAGGCGGTGATGGCGTCGCAGGTGGACATCTTCGCCCTGCCGGCGGGCGGCGCCGAGAGCATGACGCGCGACGGCAAGACCTGCGCCGTGGCGGTGCTGGCACCGGGTGAAATCCCGCTGTTCCCGGGCGTGCCGGCCATCAAGAGCTTCGGCGTGCCGTTGGAGACCGGGCTGTGGAAGGCGATCTACGCGCCTGCCCGCACGCCGGAGCCGATCATCGCCCAGTTGAACCAGGCGGTACGCCAGGCGATGACCGCACCGGTGGTGATCGACGTGCTGCGCCAGCAGGGCGCGGTGCCGGAGCCAAGCACGCCGGAAGCGCTGTTCGAACTCGGCCGTACCGAGTTGCTCGCCTGGGGCGAGGTGGTGCGCGCCACCGGCGCCATGGTGAACTGAGCGGGCAGGGGGGCTGGTTGCGGCCCCCCGGCTCTGGCTGAATGGCGGCCAAGCAACGGGAAGCGCCGCCATGGCCATCGTCTACGACAACCTGCTGAACTACCGCATCCCGGAGGTTCGGCAGAGCCTGCGCTGGCAGGATACGGCGCTGTACAACTTCTCCATCGGCCTGGGCCAGGACCCGATGGATGAGCGCCAGCTCGACTTCCTGTATGAACCGCGGCTGAAGGCGATGCCTTCCATGCCTGTCGTGCTGGCCTCGCCGGGCTTCTGGAGCCGCAACGCGGATACCGGCATCGACTGGGTCAGGATCGTCCATGGCGAACAGGGCCTGGTGCTGCACAAGCCGCTGCCGGTAGCGGGCGAACTCATCGGCCGCAGCCGCGTGACCGGCCTGGTGGACCGCGGCCCCGGCAAGGGCGCGTTGATGTACAGCGAACGCGAGGTGCTCGACGCCGCCAGCGGCGAGAAGCTGGCGACGCTGACCAGCACCTCCTTCCTGCGTGGGGATGGCGGCTTCGGCGGCCCAGCGGGCCTGGTCAAGCCACCGCACCCGGAGCCGGAGCGCGCGCCGGATGTGGAGCTGGACATGGCGACGCGGCCGGAACAGGCGCTGGTCTACCGGCTCAACAGCGATTTGAACCCGCTGCACATCGACCCGCAGGTGGCTGCCGCCGCTGGCTTCCCGCGCCCCATCCTGCACGGGCTGTGCACCTTCGGCACCGTCTGCCACGCGCTGCTGCGCACGCTGTGCGGCTACGACCCCCTGCGCTTCGGCCGTATGGACCTGCGCTTCTCCTCCCCGGTTTTCCCCGGCGAGACCATCCGCACCGAGATCTGGCACGAGCCCGGCGGTGCCAGCTTCCGCGCCCGCGTGGTGGAGCGCGACAAGGTCGTTGTCAGCAACGGGCTTTTCCGCTTCGCCTGAAGGCGGCATAAGCTTGCATGAAGGAGGGCGGCTGATCCACGGCCAGCGGCGATGTCGCCTCGACCGATCAGGCGCCGGACGCCCAAGAGGTACGGAATGATCAACAAGATCGTGCAGACCATGGCCGAGGCCCTGGCAGGCATCAAGGATGGCTCCACCGTGCTGATCGGTGGCTTCGGCAGCGTCGGCCAGCCCGACGCGCTGATCGAGGCGCTGATCGAGACCGGGGTGAAGAACCTCACCATCGCCCTCAACAACGCCGGCAGCGGCCATGTCGGCGTGGCCAAGCTGATGGAGGTCGGCTCGGTCCGGAAGATCATCTGCTCCTTCCCGCGCAGCTCCGACCCCGTGGTGTTCGAGACGCTGTACCGCGAGGGCAAGCTGGAGCTGGAGATCACGCCGCAGGGCACGCTGGCCGAGCGCATCCGCGCCGCGGCCGCCGGCATTCCCGCCTTCTTCACCGCCACCGGCGCTGGCACGCTGTTGGCCCGCGGCAAGGAAAGCCGCGTCATCGACGGCCGGGACTACATCCTGGAGACCGCGCTGAAGGCCGATGTGGCGCTGGTGGAGGCCTGGCAGGCCGACCGCTGGGGCAACCTGGTCTATCGGGGCAGCGGCGCCAACTTCAACCCGGTGATGGCCGCCGCCGCCACGCTGACGGTGGCCCAGGTTCAGCACATCGTCGATCTGGGCGACCTGCACCCGCACATGGTCGGCACCCCCGGCGTTTACGTGAACCGCGTGATCCAGGTGGACCGCGGCCCCGAATGGACGAAAGAGGAGGCATGAGCATGACCCCCTTCACCCGCGACCAGATGGCGCACCGCGCTGCCGACGACATCCCCGAGGGTTGGTGCGTCAACCTCGGCATCGGCATCCCGACGCTGGTGGCCAACCATGTGCCCAGCACGCGGGAGGTGGTCTTCCAGTCCGAGAACGGCGTCATCGGCATGGGCCCGGCGCCGGCCAAGGGCCACGAGGACCTGTGGAACATCAATGCCGGCAAGCAGCTGATCACGCTGGTAAAAGGCGCCAGCTTCGTCGGCCACGCGGACAGCTTCGCGATGATCCGCGGCGGCCATATCGACCTCTGCGTGCTCGGCGGCTTCGAGGTGGCCGAGAACGGCGACCTGGCGAACTGGGCCACCGGCGAGAACGACACGGCGCCGGCCGTGGGCGGCGCCATGGACCTGGCGGCCGGGGCCAAGCGGCTCTGGGTCATCATGGACCACACCACCAAGGACGGCCGGCCGAAGCTGCTGGAGAAGTGCGTCTACCCGCTGACCGGGCTGAAATGCGTGACCCGCGTCTACACCAACCTGGCCACCATCGACGTGGTGGATGGCCGCGGCTTCGTGGTGCGGGACATGGCGCCGGGCCTGACCTTCGACGAGTTGCAGGCCAAGACCGCGGCCAAGCTGCACCAGGCCCACTGAGCCCAACCCGGCCGCGCCGCAACGGGCGCGGCCGGCCCTTGCACGCATGCGACCGCAGCCGGGCCCCTGGCGGCCTGGCCGGCGCCAGGGAGAACGCCCGATGAGCGCAGCGCTGGACGACAGCGACCGCCTGGAATCCATCCGCATGGTCCGCGACAGCGCCGCCGCGGTGGCGCCGGTGGGTGGCGACAGCAAGCGCATCCGGGCGCTGCGGATGACGATGCCGGGCTTCGACCCCGCGGTGTTTCGCCAGATGGGCGAGCTGGGCTGGATCGGCCTGCGCGTGGCGGAAGCTGCTGGCGGTGCCGGCCTCGGCCTGGGCGAGCTGGGCGCGCTGGCTGAGGAACTGGGCGGCGCGCTGGCGCCGGAGCCGCTGATCCCCGCGACCATCTCCGCGACGCTGCTGGCCGCGGCGGGCGCGCAGGCGGAACTCGGCAAGCTGCTGGCCGGCGAGACCCTGGTGCTGGCCGCCTGGCAGGAGCACGCCGATACGCTGGAGGTGCCGGGAGGGCGCGACGCGGCGCGGAAGTTCATCCCCTTCGCCGCCGGCGCCGGTGCCTTCCTGCTGCCGGTGCGCGAAGGGGCGAAACTGGCGCTGTACTGGCAGGACGCGGCCGGCGCGAGCCTGACCACCGAGGCGACCTATGACGGTGGCCATGTCGGCACGCTGCAGCCGGCGCCCGGCCGCAAGCTGGCCGACGATATCGGCGGGGTGCTGGAGCAAGCGCTGGACGATGCCGCGCTGATGACCGGCTTCTACCTGTTGGGTGGTGCCGAGCGCGCCTTCGCCATGACGCTGGACTACCTGAAGACGCGCATGCAGTTCGGCCGCATCATCGGCACCTTCCAGGCGCTGCAGCATCGCGCCGCCGACCTGAAGATGCAGTTGGCGCTGCTGCGCGCCAGCCTTGAATCCGCCGCCGCCGTGGTGGATGCCGGCGCGACCGGCGATGCCAGGCGCGCCGCGATCTCTCGCGCCAAGGCCCGCGCGGCGGAGGCGGCGATGCTGGTCAACCGGCAATGCGTCCAGCTTTCCGGCGGCATCGGCTACACCGACCAGTACGATGTCGGCCTCTACCTGCGGAAGGCGATGGTGCTGGCCAACCAGTTCGGCAGCGCCAGGCTGCATCGCCGCCGCTTCATCGCCACCGCGCCGGAGACGGAGGAATGAGCGACCCCCGGTTGCTGGTTGAACGCGACGGCGCGGTGCTGGTCCTGACCATGGACCACCGGACCCGGCGCAACGCCTTCGCCATGCCGATCCGGCTGGCGATGATCGACGCGCTGGACCAGGCGCAGCGCGACAAAACCGTGCGCGCCGTGGTGCTGCACGGCCAGGGCGCGCATTTCTCGGCCGGCGGCGACATCTCGGGCATGGAGGTGAACTCCGCGTTGGAGGGGCGGGAGCGGATGCGGCTCTCGCATCAGGTCGTGCGCCTGATGGTGCTGGGCAGCCTGCCGATCGTGGCGGCGGTGGAGGGCTATTGCGTCGGCGCCGGCCTGTCGCTGGCCTGCGCCTGCGACACCATCGTGGCCGGGGAGGGTGCGGAACTTGGCGCCGGCTTCGGCCGCATTGGCCTGATGGCCGACATGGGCCTGCCGCACACCCTGCCGCGCCGCATCGGCGAGGCGAAGGCGCGACAGATGTTCCTCTACCACACGCGGCTGAAGGCGGCGGAGGCCGAGCGCATCGGCCTGGTGGACCACCTGGCGCCCAAGGGCGGCGCTTTCGCGCTGGCGATGGAGAAGGCGCGCTTCCTGGCCGAACAGGCGCCGGCGCCGATGGCACTCACCAAGCAATTGCTGGGCGAGGGCTTCGACCGCGCGCTGGAGGAGGAACGCCACTTCCAGTCCACGCTGTTTCTGACCGCCGATTTCGCCGAGGGCCGCGCGGCCTTCCTCGGCAAGCGCCAACCCGCCTTCAAGGGGAACTGAGATGGACGCCATCCGCATTCCGCCGCCGGCCGAACTGGACGGGTTGGAGGACGAGACCTTCCGCCATGTAGTACGCGCCTTCCTGCACGCGCACTACCCCGAGGAACTGCGCAACCCGCCGAAGCGCCTGCACTGGAGCGAGAACAAGCCCTGGTACTTCAAGCTGGCGGAGCAGGGCTGGCTCTGCCCAGGCTGGCCGAAGGAATACGGCGGCCTCGGTCTGTCACCCAGCAAGATCATCATCCTGACCGAGGAATACGAACGCTACGGCGTTGCCCGCACCAACGACCATGGCATCGTCATGCTTGGCCCGCTGGTGATCAAGTACGGCACCGAGGCGCAAAAGGAAAAATTCCTGCCGAAGATCCTGACCGGCGAGCATATCTGGTGCCAGGGCTACAGCGAGCCCAACGCGGGCTCCGACCTGGCGGCGCTGCGCACCGAAGCGGTGCTGGACGGCGACCATTACGTGGTGAATGGCCAGAAGATCTGGACCACGCTGGCGATGGACGCCAACTGGATTTTCCTTCTCGTCCGCACCGACAAGAACGCGAAGAAGCAGGAAGGCATCTCCTTCCTGCTGGTCGATATGAAGACGCCCGGCATCACCGTGCGCCCGATCATCAACCTGGAATACCACGACGAGTTCTGCGAGACCTTCTTCGACAATGTCCGCGTGCCGAAGGAAAACCTGGTCGGCACCCTGAACAAGGGCTGGGACATGGCCAAGGCGCTGCTGAGCTTCGAGCGCATCTTCCTCGGCTCGCCACGCCAGTCCGGCTACGCGCTGTCCCGCCTGAAGCTGCTGGCGGAGCGCATGGGCCTGGCCGAGGACCCGACCTTCCAGGACAGCTACGCCCGGCTGCGGCTGGAGTTCGAGGACCTGAAGGCGCTGTACGAGACCTTCGTCGCCAAGCTGAAGCGCGGTGAGAGCCTGGGGCCGGACGTCTCCATAGATCG
>CAIMOR010000215.1 GCA_903843125.1 uncultured Rhodospirillales bacterium | reverse complement strand
TGTCATCCTTGAGACTCAGCGGCTTTACGGTGGGGATAGCGCATACGGATGGATCGGCTCGTACACCGCATCAGGCGGCACAATTACCGCAACTGCCAAGATTGTGCAGTTCGCTTCCTTGTTGCCAACGGCCGTGAATATGTTCGGAACCTCTTTGACTAACTACGAAGTTGAGATGAGCGGTGATATAAAGTCGATGACAGGATTTATTTCGGCGAAAATACCGAATACTCCACGACTCAATATTAAATTGGTCAAGCAGGCCGATCTGCCGTAGCCCAAAATGGCGGCTGGTTTCGCCAGCCGTCACCCCTTTGTCAAAGGGATAGGCGCGATAAAGATAAATATTTTTATCATTCAGCATGTAGATCAATATCAAGCTCTGCCTCGTGCAGCAACTGGGGCTGCAGCATGAACGAGATTCGGACCAATTCAGCAACGTTTCGTACCTTTAATTTTTCCATTGTATTCAAACGGTACAGTTCAACCGTGCGTGGGCTGATGCCAAGGCGGCCAGCGATCTCCTTGCTGGTCAGACCATGGATTACGCCCCGTAACACCGCCTGTTCGCGCGGGCTCAGCGAAGCAAACCGTGCCCTCATTGCGTCGGTCCCGCGGCCGCCGCGGCTGATAGCCACGCACTGTGAAATGGCGGTGAGCAGATCTTCAGGTTTGAATGGTTTCTCGATGAAGTCGGCGGCACCGGCATGCATTGCCCGAACCGCGCTGCGCACGTCACCGGCACCACTGAGGAAGATCGCAGGCGCAGTAACCCGGCGCGCGCGCAGAAGACCCAGCAGCTTGATACCGTCGAAGGCGCCAGGGAAGCTAAGATCAAGGATCAGGCAATGGGTGTCGGGAGGCACGCCTCGCCCAAGGAGGCTTTCGCCATAGGCGTGGCAGGTGACCTGATATCCATGCTGTTCGAGCAGTTCGGACAGAGCCAGCCGGATATGAGGATCATCGTCGACCACCACCACGCATCCATGCGGGTGGTCCGGGTCGTTAACACTGGGCGGGCCAACCAAGTTCGATGGTAAGTCGACGGGGTGCTGGCGGTCGGCCACGACGATATCTCCCTCCAGGGTGGTGGAAAATTTAACCCAATCTGGATGGCTCCGCAGTAGATGTTTCTACGTATCTCAGACCACCAACAGTCACCGATCCCCTCGTTGGCATGTATTTATACTTAGCCGCCAGCCGCGGCTCTGCGCAGTTTTGTCGTCTCCGCCGATATACCCATTCCCGTAGTATGCTTGATACGGCTAGCAATGGCTGTCTTCTTGCCATGGAACCCGCCACCATGACTGTGATAAAAAAATTGTCTCCGGAAATACCGCCAATTTATTATTCAACGGAACCTGCGGATCAGTGTGGGATGTTTCCGGTTTCGGCTATCGGCAACCAGAACGACAGCCTGCTGAGCTTTCTGCTGCGCGGCGAGGGCGATAGCCTACAGCGCAGCATGATGCGCCTGCCGCAGGAGGTCGTTGAAGCGGGCGCGCCGTCGCGGCGGGCTACGGCGTCACGCAGGCATCCAGGCGTTCGGCTTTTTTTCGCCGCCGCGGCCTTAGTCTGTGCATTTGGACTGACATCCGTTTATCATGCGGCCAATACCTTGGTACAACTGCAGTCGGACCTGAGCGGTGGAGGGCGAGGCACAGGTCTCGAACGCTTGGTCGACTGGGAAAGCGTCCGCGCCGGAGTGGTCGAGGACCTCTCGGAGGTCACGTCTCCCGAAGCCACAGAATATCTTGGCGGTATCGTCCAGGAGGTTGCTGCTGGCCTTGCGACCGCCGCCGGCCTTCGGGACTACATGACCACCCGATGCAGCATGGGCCCGTCGGACGGGTGGCTAAGTCGCTTGCCGCTGCAGATGGACGGCAGAGGTGCGCTCCGGGTCCGCCTCATGTCCTGTGATCTCGGATCAGGTGACGATATCGATGCGACGCTCACTAGCGCGGCCTTCGGCCTGTCGTGGCGCCTGACCCGCGTCTCCCTTTTAAGCCCTGCCGACGCGGGCAATGGCCACTGAGCCGAGACATACTGTCAATTCCAAATTTTCAGACAGAGTCAAGAATTTGGGAATATAGGTAACAATCCTGAGTTGTGATGAGGAACATTAACGCGCTAGTTCCTTAGGCTCAGCCCGTGGAGGACATCCTAATGGTTGATCTTAGCGAACCATGGAACAAGGTTTCAAGCGAATACGCCAAGCGGCATCCCGAAGCTTCTAGGCCAGCCGCATCGACGCGTCGGTATCCAGTCCAAGCCGACCGCATGCGCTCCACCAACAGGTTGGTCACCGCGACCCAAGCGACGGCACGGCCGAATGGACAGACGGCATGCGCTGCAACCTCTGAACCGGGCTGGCCCGCGCATGGCTCTCCGTGCCCGAGCCAAGCCCAATCGCCGCAGTCGAGAGAACCCAATGCCCTGCAATCTTGATCGTACGACCCGACGCGGATTCATGACTGGCCTGGCAGCAATGTCGCTGGCGGTCCCCCTCCCCGGGCATGCCAGCGCGCCGGCGGCTACAGGCCTCACGGTGGTGGGACGCGACCAGTGGTTGTTTCCCCTATGGGATGTGATGTCCCGCCTGGACCAGGCGCAGTTGCGCAGCGTCGCCGCGGTGATGAACGAAGCGATCGGCCTGCTGCGCCAGGCGCGCATTGAGGTGGTCGTCGCCCTGGTGCCGTCCAAAGCCCGCAGCTATCGCCAGTTCCTGCCACCGCAAACCACCCTGGCGCCAGACATCGACCGGCGCTATCCGCTCGCCATCGCCGAGTTGCGCCGCTCCGGCGCGCTGGTGCCGGACCTGGATACGCCGTTCCAGAGCGCAGCGCGCAGCCAACAACTCTACTTCAAGGCCGATACGCATTGGCTGCCTGAGGGCGCCGCGCTGGCGGCAACCGAACTGGCTCGGCAGACAACATCCGGGTTGAAGCTGCCAGCCTCATCCCAGCCGGGAACCAAACTCGGCGAGGTGACCACGGCCACCAACCCGGTCAGCGACCTGCTGCGCTTCCTGCCGCCGGCCGCCCGTGCCGCCTACCCGCAGGAGCAATACCGGGTCCGTAACGCCGTCACCACAGCCAGCCCGGCGGCGCTGATCGAGGATGACAGCGCCGACATGGTCGTCCTCGGCAACAGCTTCGCCCAGCCGCGCTACGGCTTCAGCGCGCAGTTGTCGAACGCGCTCAATCGGCCGGTTTCCCTGGTGTGGAAGCCCAACAATTTCGGCGCCTACCACACCTTGCTCGAATACCTGCGCAGCCCGCTCTTCCGCCAGCAAAGGCCGAAGGCGCTGGTCTGGCAGCACCTGGAAATCGACATGCAGAATCTGCCCAACAGCAGCAGCTGGGGACAGCAGGCCATGCCTCCGCGCGAGTTCATTGCGAACGTCCAGACCGCTCTGCGCGGCTAACCCAGCACCCCCTCTCCCGCCCCGGACTATCCTATGAAAACCCAGCCATTCCTGGCTCGCCGGGCAACGCTCGGCGCTGCCCTGGCGCTTGCGCTCCCCAACCTGGCCTTGGGCCAGAGCCAGCTCTACGATGCCCCACCACCGCTCGGCTCCGCCTGGCTGCGCTTTGCCAATGCGCTCGGGCAGCCGGTGGTCGTGCGCCCGGATTTCTTGCCGGCGCGCCAGTTTGGCACCGTTGGGGTCGCCCGGATCGGGCCCTATTCGGTTGTTGAGCGAGTGGCCGGACGGCGCCTCGGCCTGGTGATGGAGGCTGCAGGACGGCAGGGTAGCATCACGCTGGCGGTGGAGGCAGGCAGCTTCACCACCGTCGTGCTGCATGCATCCGCTGCGGGTGACGTAGGCGCTACCGCGATCACCGACCAGGCGGACTTCAATCGGGCACGCGCGAGGCTGGGCTTCTACAACGCAGCGCCGGGATGCGCCGCGGCCGAGTTGCGGTTGGCGGCGAGCGGCGCCCCGATCTTCCAGGGACTTGGGCCAATGGCAACGCAGGCTCGTCCTGTCACGCCGGTTGCAGCAAGTGTGGTCGCGCTGTGTGACGGCGCCGCAACCGCGCCACTGGAACTGGCCAGCTTGAACGCCGGCAGCAGTTACAGCATTTGGCTGATGCAGCCACCGGGCAGCGAAGCTTTCGCGTTGTTTACGCCCGACGTGCTTGCAAGGCGGCCGGCATGAGCGCCCCAGTATTAGGCCGCGCCCTTGGATATGCAGGGCTGGTGGCGGCAACGGTTGGCGGCGGGGTCTGGGCACGGGAAAACCTGATTCCCTGGCTGTTCACCCCGGCACGAATTGCGCCGCCCACACCGGCGCCGCAGCGCGCCCAGGCACCGATGCTGCGCCAGATCCCGCCAACCGCCACGGCAGAGGATGAGGACGCGGAAAAGGCCGTCGAAACGCTGCTGACCCAGGCGCAGTTCTGGCGCACCCAATACCGGCCTGAGTTGGCTTGGCAGGCCGCGACCCGGGCGCTGCGCGTCGCCCCGACCAATCCGGAGGCCTTGGCCCTGGCAACGCAGCTGGCTATCCAGATGGACCAACCGGAGCTGGAGCAGTTGCAGGCCCGCTGGCGCGCGGTGGCACCGGAAGATTCCCGGCTGGCTATTGCCCGGTCGGAAATGCGGGGGGATGTCGAGTCCAGCGAAACGCTCAATCGTGCCCGCACCGCGGCGCGCGGCGGTAGGCCTGCGGAAGCCCTGGTCGAATACCGCAGCATGTTCCGCGGCGGCCAACCGCTGCCGTCCCTGGCTGCCGAATACTACCAGGTGTTGGCCTCTGTTTCCGAAGCCGGGCATCAGCAGGCCATACGGGAAATCCCGCAGCTCCTGCGCAGCCAGCCGCTCAATACCCCGCTGAAACTGGCGCTGGCACAGCTGCAGACCTATCGGGAGGACAGCCGCAGCCAGGGGATCGAGGGGTTGCAGCAACTGGCCGATGACCACATTGCGGCGATTCCCGCGCGGTCAGCTTGGCGCCAGGCCTTGCTGTGGATGGGCGACGAGCCGGAAACGGCTGAGTTGATCGAAACCTATCTGCAGATGAATGCGGCAGACGCCGAGATATCGGCGAAGCTGGCGCGTTCGATCGCCAATCAGATGTCGCCGGCAACCATGAATCGGCTTGCTGCCTGGAATCTGGTTGCGGAGAAGAAGCTGGGCGAAGCGGAAGATGCATTTCGCACCGCGCTGCTGGCGCAGCCAAGCGACCCGGAATCCACGATCGGCCTGGCCATCATTCGTCGCATGCAGGGGCGCGGCGCTGAGGCCAAGCGTCTCCTGGATCAGGCCGTGGCCCTGGCACCGGACCGCAGCGAGGAATTCACGCGCGCCTTTGGTGCAAATGCTGCAGCGGCAACCAGGGGCGGTGATGCCAGCCCGATCACGCAGGCCTGGCAGGCGCTGAACCAGAACCGGCTGGACGAGGCTGATCGCCTGGCCCGGCGCGCGTTGCAGGCCGGCGGCGCAGAACGCCCGCAGGCCGAGGTGGTACTTGGCCAAATAGCGCTGCTGCGGGAGGACTTGGGCGCCGCTGAACAGCGCTTCCGTGCGGCGCTTGCGCTGCGGCCGCAACTGCCGGCGGCGCTGGCGGGGCTTTACGGCGTGCTGCTGCGCCAGAACCGTATCGCGGAAGCCGAGATGGTGGAACGCGAGCCTGGCTTCAGCCAACCGGCAGGCCAGGCAGGCCGAGCCTATGCGCTGCGCACCCGTGCCTTCGCCGAGCCCGACCTGGCCCGGCGCGAGGCGCTGCTGCGAGAGGCAATGGGCCTGGACGCGGCGAACCCATGGGTACGACTGGACCTGGCGCGCGTGCTGAGGGCGCTCGGCAAGCTGGGCGAAGCGCAGGTGCTGGAAGCGGCCCTGGGCAACGAGACCTCGCCGGAAGGCCTGGCCGCCGCTGCCCTGTTGGCGATGGACCAGGATCGCCCGGGCGACGCGATGCTGCTGCTGGAACGGGTGCCCGTGCGGCTGCGCAGCGCCGACATGGCGCGGATGCTCGTGCGGGCCCGCATGCTCGGCGAGGTGCAGTCCCTCGCCCGACAGGTGGGCCGCGACGGCGGCACCGCCCGAGCCCGCCTGCTTGTATTGGCGGGCAGCCCTGACCCGGGCGGCCTGGTCGGGTCTGCGGTCGTCCGTGCCTTCGGCCGCGCCAGCGACGCCAGGGCGATGGCCCTGGCGACCCGGGACGCGCTGGCCGCCAATGGCGGTGCCGCCGATACCCGCATGCTGTTGGCCGCGGCCCTCATGGGTTCGGGGCAATCCGCCGAGGCCGAGCACATCCTGGCGCCTCTGGAGGACTCACCGCGACTGAACGCCGAGCAGCGGCGCCAATTGGCCACGCTGCGAGAGGTGCTGTCCGGTGCAACGGCCGCGCCCCTGACGGCACGCCCGCAGGGCACGGCCAGTCGTGGTGCCACGTCGCGCCAGGCAGCCGAAGCCGCGCTGCGGCGCAACCCGGCTGACCGCCCGGCCCGGCTGGCGCTGCTGGACCTGGCGCTGGCCGAGGGCAACCTGGGCGAAGCGGAGACGCTGCTGGCTGGGCTTCGTCAGGCCGGCCCCACGGACCCGCAGGTGATGCAACTGGAAGCCCGGCTGGCAATGGCACGCCAGCAACCGCTGCGTGCCCGCCAGTTGCTGGAAACGGCGCTCCGTCGCCAGCAGCAGGTGGTACGGGAAGCCGGAGGCCAGACCGACGCGGCCCTGGCCTCGGACCTGCTGAACCCGCTCCAGGCCACAAGGCGGGTGGGCGAGGAACCGCGTGACCCGCTGATGGCGGAACTGGTCCGAGACCTCGGCCGCGCGCGTGAGCAGTCCGCCACCTGGCTGCAGGCTGGTGGCGGTGCGCGCTGGCACAGCGGCACGGTGGGCATGGGCCGGCTGACGGAAGTGACGGCACCGATCGAAGCCTCGGTACCCGTGACGGAACTGGGTGGGCGCGTCTTCGCCCAGGGCGGTGCTGTCTCGCTGGACAATGGTGGCGGGCGGGGCAACGCGTTGTTCGGCACCAATGTGCTGGCGCGCGGCACGCTGCGGGCGCCGGAGCGCTTGGCCAATGGCGGCAGCGTCGGGCTTGGCTACGCCCAGCGGAACCTGCGCGTGGACCTTGGCTCCACACCGCTGGGCTTCGAGCGGACCAATATCGTCGGCGGCGTAGATGCGGCAGCGGCGCTTGGCGCAGGCTTTTCGGTCCGGCTGAGCGCTTCGCGCCGGGCCGTGACGGAGAGCATGCTGTCCTACGCTGGCCAGCGCGACCCGCGCACCGGTCGGGCATGGGGCGGCGTGGTACGAAGCGGCGGGCATGTCGACCTGGCCTATGCACTGAATGAACGCTTCAGCGTCTATGGCGGTGGCGGCGCAGCGATGCTGGACGGCAGCCATGTAGCCCGCAACAGCATGGTCGAAGGCGGCGGTGGCGCAACCTGGACTGTGCTGAAGCGACCGAACGAGACGCTGATGGTTGGGGTCGATGGGCGCTACGCGCATTACGATCGCAACCTCGGCGGCTTCAGCTGGGGCCAGGGCGGTTATTTCAGTCCGCAGTCCAGTGTTAGCGGCGCTGCACAGGTTGACTGGCGACGAAACTGGGACGCGCTGAGCGTCGGGGCGCAGGCCTCGGTGGGCTATCAGCACTACCGCACCCATGCCAGCGATGTGTTCCCCAACGACCCCGCGCTGCAGGCGCAACTGGCGCAGCAACGCACCGTGCCCACGGCTTACGCGGCACAATCCAAGGACGGCGTCATAGGAGGCGTTGCGATGAATATGGAATACGCGCTTGATCGCAACCTGCGCCTCGGTGTTGCAGGTCGCTACAACCGCTCCGGATCCTTCACTGAAGGTGGTGGGCTGATGTACCTGCGGTGGCGGATGGACCGTACGGGCGGTGATCTGGCGCCGCTGCTGGCGGATGTGCCGCTGAAGCACCCGGCGCCGAGTTGGCCGCTGGCCTCCACCCTGCAGGATGGCGCACCTGAGCCGGTGCGGCTGCTGCCTGGCGCGGCGCGGCCGCAATGGTAGCCGTGGTGCATTCGCGGGAACGCCTCGCGCGGTTGCCGTTCATGCGTACCCGGATCGGCGGCGCGATCGCGCTGGTGATCGGCCTGCTGGCGATGGCCTCGGTGGTCGTGGTGCCGCTGGAGCCGGGGCAGCAGGCCTGGA
>CAIMOR010000214.1 GCA_903843125.1 uncultured Rhodospirillales bacterium | reverse complement strand
GCCACCCAGGATGCAGACCACGCGCTGCAACGGGCGGACCCAGAGGAAGGGGCTGGTGCCCCAGCGCATGGACTTCGGCCAGGGGAAGTTGCGCAGCACCGCCGGCAGCGCCTTGGCCAGCAAGTCGGCGGCTTCCAGCACCTCGCCGGGCTTCTTCAGCACCCAGAACTGGCCTTCCTGCACCAGCGCCTCGCGCGCCGCGCCGTGCTTGCGGAGGAAGCCGTCCAGCGCCGCGTCCGGTGCGCCGACGCGGGGGCCGCGTTCCTCCTTCGGCGCGCTTTCGGCGCGGGCGGCCATCTCCCCCACCACGGCCAGGCGGCGCGGGCCGCTGTAGCCACGCGGGGCGGCCGGCATCAGCGCGGCGAGTTCCTTGTGCAGCGCCTTGCACAGGTCCTCCGCCGCCCGCGCCTGCATGCGCGCCGGGATTTCCTCGGAGAACAGCTCGATCAGCAATTCGGGCATCAGGCGACGCTCCCCGCCAGCCAGGCCTCGCAGCAGCCTTTTGCGAGATTGCGCACCCGGCCGATGTAGCTCGCGCGCTCGGTCACGCTGATGGCGCCGCGGGCGTCCAGCAGGTTGAAGCGGTGGCTGGCCTTGATGCACTGGTCATAGGCCGGCAAGGCCAGGCCGTGCTTCAACAGCGCCTCGCATTCCTCCTCGGCGTCGCGGAAGTGGCGGAACAGCTTTTCCGTGTCGGCGTGTTCGAAGTTGTGGGCGCTGTACTCGACCTCGGCGCGCTTGAAGACCTCGCCGTAGGAAACGCCCTGGCCGTTGAAGTCCAGATCATAAACGTTCTCCACGCCCTGGACATACATTGCCAGGCGTTCCAGGCCGTAGGTCAGCTCGCAGCTCGGCACCTCGCACGGGATGCCGCCGACCTGCTGGAAATAGGTGAACTGCGTCACCTCCATGCCGTCGCACCACACTTCCCAGCCCAGGCCCCAGGCGCCCAGCGTCGGGCTTTCCCAGTCATCCTCCACGAAGCGCACGTCGTGCAGCGTGGGGTCGATGCCGATGGCGCGGTAGCTGCCCAGCAGCAGCGCCTGCGGGTCCGCCGGGCTGGGCTTCATGATGACCTGGTATTGATAGTAGTGCTGCAGCCGGTTGGGGTTCTCGCCGTAGCGGCCATCGGCCGGGCGCCGGCTGGGCTGCACATAGGCGGCCTTCCACGGCTTGGGGCCGAGCGCCCGCAGGGTGGTGGCGGGGTGGAAGGTGCCGGCGCCCACTTCCATGTCGTAGGGCTGCAAAATCAGGCAGCCGTGGCCCGCCCAGTAGGCGTGCAGGCGCAGGATGAGTTCCTGGAAGCTGGGCGGTTTTGGCGTTGCGTCTGGCATTTCGGTGGTTCGGTCAGGTTTTGCGGCGCAACATACGGGCGCGGGTGGCCCTACAGCAACCCGCCCACCATCCGCCCCCCGGTCAAGGGCGCGGCAACCCCGGTGGTGCCCGGGAAGGTCAGCGGCAGGCGCCGCGCCACCCGCACCGCCAGCACGCCGAAGGCCTGGGCCTCCAGCGCGTCGCCGTGCCAGCCCACCACCTCCACCGGCCGCACCGGGCATTCCAGCGCGCCGGACAGCGCCTTCATCAGCGCCGGGTTGCGCCGGCCGCCGCCGCCCACCAGCCACAGGCCCGCCGGTTCCGGGAAGTGCCGGGCGCCGGCGGCGACGCAGACGGCGCTGAACGCCACCAGCGTCGCCGCGCCATCCTCGGGCGAAAGCTCGGCCAGCCCGGCCTCCCTCAGCGCGCGGTCGAAGTCCAGCCGGTCCAGCGACTTCGGCGGCGGCAGCGCCAGGTAGGGGTGGCCCATCAGGCGAGAGAGCACGGCGCCATCGGGCTGGCCGGCCAGCGCCAGGCGGCCATCGGCGTCGTAGTCGCGGCCCGTCCTGCGCTTCGCCCAATCGTCCAGCGGGCCGTTGGCCGGGCCGGTGTCGAAGGCGAGCAACTCGCCCCCGGCGCCGATGAAGGTGACGTTGGCGACACCGCCGAGGTTCAGCACCGCCAGCGGCTTGGGCAGCCCGGCGGCCAGCGCGGCATGCACCACCGGCACCAGCGGCGCGCCCTGGCCACCGGCCGCCACATCGGCACTGCGGAAGTCGTGCGCCACCGAAAGCCCGGTGCGGCGGGCCAGCATGGCGGCATCCCCCACCTGCCAGGTCCGCGGCGGGCGGTTGGCGCCCGGGCGCAGCGGCTGGTGCAGGATGGTCTGGCCGTGGAAGCCCAGCAGGTCCACTTCCTCCCCCAGCGTGCGGCGCACCTGGTCCCGCAGGCGCTGCACCGCCTGGACATGCACCTCCGTCAGCCGCGCCACGCAGTCCAGCAGGAAGGGGTCGTACTCCCCGGTCACCGCGGCCACGTCCAGCAGCTGGCGCAGGTCGGCGCGCAGGCGGGCGTCGTAGGGCAGGGTCAGGCTGGGGCCGAGGCGGCCGATGCGTTCGCCATCGGTCTCCACCCAGGCGGCGTCGACGCCATCCAGGCTGGTGCCGCTCATCAGCCCGATGGTTCTCAGCATGAGCGCGTCCGTGCTAGGGGAGCCGCATGACCAGCCCGAAAAGCGACTTCATCCGTATCGCGCAGGAGCGCGGCTTCGTCCACCAGATCACCGACCTGGAGGCGCTGGACGCGCGCATGCTCGCCGGGCCGGTCTCGGGCTATATCGGCTTCGACTGCACGGCCGACAGCCTGCATGTCGGCAGCCTGATGCAGATCATGCTGCTGCGGCTGATGCAGCGGACCGGCCAGCGCCCGGTGGTGCTGATGGGCGGCGGCACCACCAAGGTGGGCGACCCCTCCTTCCGCGACGAAGCCCGCCCGCTGCTGGACGACGCCGCGATCGAGCGCAACAAGGCCGGCATCCGCCGCGTGTTCGACAGCTTCCTGGCCTTCGGCGACGGGCCGACCGACGCGATCATGCTCGACAACGCGGCGTGGCTGGACCAGCTGCTGTACGTGCCCTTCCTGCGCGATGTCGGGCGGCACTTCAGCGTCAACCGCATGCTGGGCATGGACAGCGTGAAGCTGCGGCTGGAGCGGGAGCAGAACCTCAGCTTCCTCGAGTTCAACTACATGCTGCTGCAGAGCTACGATTTTCTGGAGCTGCGCCGCAGCCATGGCGTGACGCTGCAGATGGGCGGCAGCGACCAGTGGGGCAACATCATCATGGGGGTGGAGCTGTGCCGACGGGTCGCTGCGGAGCAGCGCGGGACGACGCTTGCCGCCGAGGCCTTCGGGCTGACCACGCCGCTGCTGACCACGGCCTCCGGCGCCAAGATGGGCAAGACCGCGGCCGGCGCGGTGTGGCTGAACGCCGAGCGGCTCAGCCCCTACGACTACTGGCAGTTCTGGCGCAATACCGAGGACGCGGATGTGCAGCGCTTCCTGGCGCTGTTCACCGAGCTGCCGATGGACGAGGTGCGCCGGCTGGGCGCGCTGGGCGGCGCCGAGATCAACGAGGCCAAGAAGGTGCTGGCGACCGAGGCCTGCGCGCTGCTGCATGGCCGCGCCGCCGCCGAAGCCGCCGCGGAGACCGCGCGCCGCGCCTTCGAGGAAGGCGCCGCGGCGGAGGATCTGCCGAGCATCACCCACGCCCTGCCCGCTTCCCTGGCCGACCTGCTGGTGGCGGCCAAGCTGTGCGCCAGCAAGGGCGAGGCGCGGCGCCTGGTGGCGCAGAACGGCGTGCGGCTGAACGACGCGGCGGTGGCCGATGCGAATGCCGCGGTGACCGAGGCGGATCTGCGGGATGGTGCCGCCAAGCTGAGCCTGGGCCGCAAGCGGCACGTGCTGGTCAGGCCGGCCTGACGCCGCGGATGGCGTTGGCCCGCGCGGTGTAGCTGACGCTGCCATCGGCCGCGCTGGTCAGCCGCGCCCGCACGCCTTCCCTGAACCCCGCCAGCTTCTCGGCCGGGAACTTCGCCAGCGTGGCCTTCACGCTGCCGCTGTTGGTGCCGCTTGCCCAGTAGCCCTCGAAATCGGCGAAGCGGCGTTCCACCACGATCTCCCGCGTCTCCACGCGCTCCAGCCCGCCGCCCTGCCACAGCGCGCGCAGCGCCGGCATGCGGCTGGCCTCGGCGCTGGGCGGCAGGGCCGGCGTGTAGCCATGGGCGCGCAGCTCGGCCAGCAGCGGCTCGAACGGGAAGCCGCCTTCCAGGATGTCCCAGACATAGGCCGCCACCAGCCCGCCCGGCTGCACCACGCGCACCATCTCGGCCACGCCCTGCACCGGGTCGGGCACGAAGAAGATCACCAGCGCCATGGTCGCGGCGCCGAAGCGGGCGGCCTCGAACGGCAGCGCCTGGGCGTCGCCGACCTGGAAATGCGCGCCGGCCGCGCCGGGGCGGGTGGCGGCGTAGCTGACCTGGCCCTCGGAGGGGTCGATGCCCTGCACCTCCGCCGGGGCGCAGCGCTGCACCAGCAGCTCGGTGAAGGCGCCGTTGCCGCAGCCCACGTCCACCCAGGCAAGGCCAGGCGGCGGCTTGAGCCAGTCGAGGAAGATGTCGCCGGCCACGCGGCTCCAGCCGCCCATGCCGCGCTCATAGGCGGCGCCGTCGTCGAAGCTGATCTTGCCGCTCATGAGGGGGTCTCTGTCATCGCCGGCCACCGACCGGGCCTTCCATGATGCCGAACAATCCGCGCAGGAAGCCCGGCGTCAAGGCCGCCAGCGGGTTCATCGAGACCTGAGCCTGGTCCACCGGACCCTGCACCCGCCAGGTGGCGGCGAACAGCCCGCCGCCGGTCTCGGGGCTGAAGATGCGGCCGAGCACCGGGATATTGCCCAGCAGCGCGTTGAACATGTAGGCCGGCACGATGGTGCCCTCCAGCTCCAGCAGCGTCCGCACGCCGGGGCGTTCGCGCAGCACCCGGCCCTTCACGGTCAGGCCGAGGCTGGAGGAGAAGGCCCGCGCGTCGGTCAGCTCCAGCGCCTCCGGCGTCAGCCGGAACGGCACCACGGCGCGGGCGAAGTTCAGGCCGGGGCCGCTGAGCACGTCGACCAGCCCGTACAGCGTCATCGCCTGCAGGATCTTGCCCACCGCCGGCGCGTCCCGCACCACGAAGCCGTCCAGCTCCGCGGTGCCGACCAGCGCGGCGCCGGGGGTCAGGTCCTCATACACCGCATTGACCAGCAGTCGGCCGCCCTGCACCGGCTGCACCAGGTCCAGCGCGCGCAGCAGCGCGCCGCCATCGGCCGCCTGCAGCCGCAGCACGCGCTGTTCCCCGCGCGGCACCAGCGTACCCTCGAAGCCGGCATTCGGGCCGGTGCTGCCGGTGATCCGCGCTTCGCGCAGCAGCCCGCGCGCGTCGCTGCGGGCGCGCACCGCCAGGTTGGCCAGGTCGCGGCCCTCGCCCATGGTCACGCGGTCGAACCGCAGGTCCAGCGCCAGCGGCGGGCTGGCGCCCTCGGGTTCGGCGCTGGGTTCGGCCCGGCCCGGCCCGGCGGCGCCGCCGGCGACATGCCCGGCCGGGCCGAACACCGGGCGCAGGTCCAGCAGCGGGCCGCGCAGCGTCACCGCCCAAGGGCCGCCGGGTTGGCCGCCGGGTTGGGCGCCGGGTTGGGCACCCGGCTGCGGCGGGCGGATCTCGCCGGAGAGGCGGGAGCCGCCGAAGATGGTGTCGACCAGTTCCACCCGGTCCAGCCGGGCGTTCGGCCCGAAGCTGGCGCGGCCGCGCAGCGCCAGTTCCAGCGCCTCCACCCGGAAGCTGTCCACCGCGGCCAGCTGGTTGCCGGCCAGGCGCAGCACCACCTCGGCGCTGCCGGCGGTGCCGGCCGGCTTGGACCAGCCGATCGGCGCCACCGCCAGCACCGCCTGGCGCAGGTCGGCGCCGATGGTCACGCTGCCCTGCCCAGCGCGGCGGCGTTCGTAGCGCACCTCCAGCCCGAGCGGCCCGGTCAGCAGCCGGCCGGCATCCAGGCCCCATTGCGCCAGCTCGCTCGCCTCGGCCCGCGCCGTCACCGCGGCGCGCTCGATCACCTGGGTCGGCGGCCCGGCGCGGAAGTCCATGTCCACCGAGACCCGCACCGGCGTGCCCTCCAGCCGGGCCTCGCCGCTCAGCTTCAGGCTCTCGGTGTCTACCGCCAGGTCCAGGCTGGCGCGGTCCAGGTCCTTGTCCAGCACCACGTCGGCCAGCCGGCCATCGGTGATCCGCCCGGCGGCGCGCAGCCGCAGCTGGTCCATCGGCATGTCGTTCAGCAGCGGCATGGCCATGGTCAGCCGCGCCTCGGCCTGGCCGCCGCGCACGTTGAGGTCCAGCGGCCGCTTCTCGAACAGCTTGAGCCGGGGGTGGCGCAGCAGCGCGTCCACCTCCACCATCGGTCCGGCGACCTGGCTGACCAGTTCCAGGTAGCCGGGCTCCACGTCCAGGCCCCAGAACCGCACCGTCGCGTCCCGCGCCACCAGGTTGCCGCGGCTGCCATCGGCGTTGAGCTGGCGGGCGCCCTGGGCGCGCAGCACGATCTCGGCCTGGTTGAACTCCGCGGTGCCGCTGGCGCCGACCAGCGGCGGCACCGGCCGCAGCCAATGCACCGTGACATCGGTGGCCTCGGCGGTGCCGGCCAGCGTGGTGAACTCGACATTGTCCAGCCCCGGGGGCAGCCGCGCGCCGATGGTCCAGCGGCCGTTGCGGGCCAGCCCGGCGGTGATGTTCTCGGTCAGCCAGGCGCGCGGCTTCGGCGCCACGCCGGGCGGCCAGCGCTGCGGCAGGTCGGACAGGTCCAGCTGGTCCAGCCCGGCATGGGCCAGGATGCGCCAGCCGGGGCCGTCGCGGGTCGCCTCGGCATCGGCGGTGAGGGTGGTCGGCTCGCTCGGCGCGGCGCCGGCATGGGGCAGGCCGGGCAGCCGCACCGCCAGCCGCTCCAGCCGCACCAGGGCCGGCGTCGCCACCGCGGCCAGCTCGACGCTGTCGATCGGCACCGCCGCACCGGGCACCACGTGCAGCTCCGGCTGGTCCAGCGCCAGCCGGGCCTCGGCCTGCTGCCATTCCAGCCCGTCCAGCGCCTCCGGCACGGCCAGGGCCAGCTTGACGCTGGCCTCCCGCACGCGGCCGCCGGTCAGCCGCGGCAGCACCTGGGCACGCAGGTCCGGCGCCGCCCAGTCCGGCCAGGCGCGGGCCAGCTCCGCCACCGGCAGCGGCGAGAGCCGGGCTTCCAGCGCCGCCTGCCAGGTGCCGGCCGAGAGCTGCGCCTGCCCGGTGGCCAGCAGCTCGGCGCCCGGGCGGGTGCCTTCGCCGGGCAGCCGCAGCCGCGCCTCCTGCAGCTCCACGCGCTGGCCGTCGCCGGCGGCGGTCAGTTCCAGCCCGGCGAAGGCCAGGCGACGGCCCGGCCCCAGGTCCAGCCGGCCGGCCCCGGCGGTCAGCCGGGCGCGGATGCCGTGCGGGGCGCCGCCGGCGTCGAAATCGACGAAGGCGCCGAGGCTGAGCGGCGCATCCAGCACCGAGAGCGGCGCCAGCTGGGGCATGGCCTGGGCCAGGTCGCGCGGCGAGAGCGCCGGCAGGGTCAGCCCGGCCGTCACCCGCATCGGGCTGCCCACCGCCTGGCCCGAGAGCCGCACCGGCAGGGTCAGCTCGCCCAGCCGCAGCGTGGCGGCCCCGTCCATGACCAGGCCGCCGCCGGCCTCGCGGTGGATGTCGATGTTGGGGTCCAGCAGCGCCCAGGTGCGGCCGAGGCCCTGGTCCACCACCGTCACCTCGCCGCCCACCAGGCGGATGCGGCGCAGCGCCGAATAGCTGCTGCGCTCGCTGGCTGGCTGCATCAGCGCCGCCAGCACCTGCAGCGCGCCGGCGCCGGAGCCGCCGGGCGCGGCCGGCGTCTCGGCGCCGCCACCCAGGGTGCCGAGGTCGAGCCCGACCTGGCCATCGGCGGCGCGGAACACCAGCACCGAGGGGCGGCGCAGTTCGATGCTGGCGGGCACCACGCGGCCGACCAGCAGCGGCGCCAGCGCCAGGGTGGCGGCGGCGTCCGGCAGCTCGGCCCGCACCGCGCCGCCGGCATCCACCACCCGCACGCCGCGCAGGCGGATGTCGAGCGGCGTGCCGCCGTTGTGCCAGCCTTCCCACGCAATCGCGGCCTCGCGCACCGTCAGCCGGGTGCCGGCGCCGTCGGTGTTCACCGCGTGCTCGATCTGCCGCGCCAGCATGGGCAGCGGCAACGGCCCCTGGTCCAGCCGCCACGCCAGCCAGGCCATGCCCAGCGCCAGCGGCACCGCCAGCGCCAGCACGCCGCGCAGCAGCCGATGCGCCGAGGACTGCAGCCAACCCAATGCTTGACCCGGCAACCGCTTCACGCCTTCCCTCGTATGCAATGCACAACACCACGCTGTTGCCGGAACGCCTGCCACCCGCCTTCGACGCCGCGGCCGCCGAGCGGCTGCGCCAGCGCTTCGCCGAGCGCGACGCGGCGGCCCGCGCCTTCGCCGCCACCGCCGAGGGCACCGCGCTGCTGAACACGCTGGGCGGCCACAGCCCCTACCTGGCGGACCTGGCGCTGCGCGAGGCGCCCACCCTGGCCCGGCTGGTGGAACGCGGCCCGGACGAGGCGCAGGCCCTGGCGATGGACCCGCTGCGTCACGCCGACCCCGCCGCCGGCCGCGACCAGGTGGCGGCGCTGCTGCGCCAGGTGAAGCGCCAGGCCGCGCTGATCATCGCCACCGCCGATATCGCCGGCCTTTGGGGGCTGGACCGGGTCACGCAGGCGCTCTCGGACCTGGCGGAGGCCAGCATCGACTTCGCCTGCACCCACCTGCTGCTGGCGGCGGCGGAGCGCGGCGAGCTGCGGCTGCCCCCCGGCAACAAGCGCGACCCCCGCGCCGCCGGCCGCGGCAGCGGGCTGGTCGTGCTCGGCATGGGGAAGCTGGGGGGGCGGGAGTTGAACTACTCCTCGGATGTCGACCTCATGCTGCTGTATGACCCTGACGCGGCAGCCTACCATAGCGATGCCGCGGGCGCTGCCTATGTCCGGCTGGGGCGCGACCTGGTCAAGCTGATGGAGCAGCGCACCGCGGATGGCTACGTCTTCCGCACCGACCTGCGGCTGCGGCCGGACCCGGCGGCCACCCCGCTGGCGGTGAACCTGAACGCCGCGCTGCAATACTACGAGACGCTGGGGCAGAACTGGGAACGCGCCGCCATGATCAAGGCGCGGCCGGTGGCCGGCGACCGCGCGCTGGGGGAGAACTTCCTGCGGGAGATCCGCCCGTTCATCTGGCGCCGCCACCTGGACTTCGCGGCCATGGCGGACATCCACAGCATCAAGCGGCAGATCCACGCGCACAAGGGCGCCAAGGGCGCCGGCGCCACCATCGCGCTGGCCGGGCACGACGTGAAGCTGGGCCGCGGCGGCATCCGCGAGATCGAGTTCACCGCCCAGGTGCTGCAACTGATCTGGGGCGGGCGCGACCCCGCGCTGCGCGACCCGACGACGCTCGGCGCGCTGGCCCTGCTGGCCGCCGCCGGCAAGATGGACCGCCGCGCCGCCGCCGACCTGGCCGATGCGTATGTGTTCCTGCGCCAGCTGGAGCACCGCCTGCAGATGGTCGACGACCGGCAGACCCATCGGCTGCCCGAATCGGAGGCCGGGCTGCAGCGCATCGCCGGCTTCATGGGCTACCCCGACCTGGGCGCCTTCACCGCCGCCTTCATGGGCCACCTGCAACGGGTGGAGCGCCACTACGCCCAGCAGTTCGAGAGCGCGCCGCCGCTGAGCGGGGCCGGCAGCGGCGGCAACCTGGTGTTCACCGGGGTGGAGGACGACCCGCAGACGCTGCAGACCCTGGCCGGCATGGGCTTCGCCGAGCCGCATTCGGTGGCGGCCATGGTGCGCGGCTGGCACCACGGCCGCCCGCGCGCCACCCGCAGCGCCCGGGCGCGGGAGCTGCTGACCGCGATCATGCCGGCGCTGCTGGCCGCCTTCGGCCGCCAGGGCGAACCCTACAAGGCGTTGACCCGGTTCGACGCGATGCTGAACCGGCTGCCGGCGGGGGTGCAGGTGCTGTCCCTGCTGCACCGCAACCCCGCGCTGCTGGACCGCATCGCCGGCATCCTCGGCGCCGCGCCGGCCCTGGCCGACCACCTGGCGCAGAACGCGGCGGCACTGGACGGGCTGCTGGCCGGCAGCTTCGCCCCCACCGGCACCTCCCCCGCGGCCGACGCCACCGGCACGCAGATCGGCGCGCTGGTCAAGGAAGCCCGGCACTTCGAGGAAGCGCTGGAAAGCGCCCGGCGCCTGGCCTTCGAGCGCCGCTTCGAGATCGACGCCGCCTCGCTGGAGGGCCGGCTGGACGTGCCGACCGCCGGCGCGCTGCGCAGCGACCTGGCCGATGCCGCGCTGGCCGCGCTGCTGCCGCGCATCGCCGCCGCGTTCGCCGAGCGGCACGGCCGGGTGCCCGGGGGCCAGCTGGCGGTGGTGGCGCTGGGCAAGCTGGGCGGGCGGGAGATGCTGCCGGGCTCCGACCTGGACCTGGTGCTGCTGTACGACCACGACGAGGCCGCCACCGAGAGCCAGGGCGGCCCGCGCCCGCTGCCCGCCAGCCAGTACTTCATCCGGCTGGCGCAGCAGGTGGTCGGCGCCATCTCCTCGGCCGGGGCCGAGGGCCGGCTGTACGACGTGGACATGCGGCTGCGCCCGTCGGGCAACAAGGGGCCGGTGGCGGTGCGGCTGGCCGGCTTCGCGGCCTATCACCAGGCGCAGTCCTGGACCTGGGAGCGCATGGCGCTGACCCGCGCCCGGGTGGTGGCCGGGCCGCCGGCGCTGCGCAAGCGCACCGCCGAGGTGCTGCGCGCGGCGCTGCTGCGGCCGGAAGACCCCGCCCGCGTGCTGGCGGACGCCACCGCCATGCGGGCGCGGATGCTGCGGGAGTTGCCGCCCGACGGGCCATGGGACGTCAAGGCCATGCCGGGCGGGCTGGTGGAGGTGGAGTTCATCGCCCAGGCGCTGCAACTGGCGCATGCCCCGGCGCATCCGACCGTGCTGGCGGGCAATACCGCCATCGCGCTGGAACGGCTCGGCGCCGCGGGGCTGCTGCCGGCGGCGGAGGCGGCGATGCTGGCGCGGGCGGACCGGCTCTGGCTCGGCATCGGCGGGCTGATCCGGCTGACCCAGGGCAAGCGCCGCGGCGAGAGCCTGCCCGCCCCGGTGGCCGAGGCGCTGCTGCGCGGCGCCGCCCCGCTGCTGGACGCGCCGGTGGCCGACATCGCCGCGCTGCGCGCCCGCATGGCCGAGGTGGCGGCCGCGGTGCGCGGCGCGTTCGAGCGCCGGGTCGGCGCCCTGTCGGAGCCGGGTTCACAACGCGCGGAGGCGTGATCGCGCCACCAGACCTGTGCGGTGCAATACGATATTTCGTCGGCGATGAAGCACCCGGACCCCCCTGGCAGCCCCGGCCGCCTGGTGGAGTTGGATGCGCTGCGAGGCCTGGCCGCGCTGTGTGTGCTGCTCTACCACGGCTGGTATTCCCAGCCGGTGCAGCCGCTGGCGCTGTTCTGGCTGTTCCAGCATACGCCGCTGCATGTCGTCACCTCCGGCCGCCAGCCGGTGGTGTTCTTCTTCGTGCTCAGCGGCTTCGTGCTGAGCCGGGCCATGCTGGCCAACCCACCGCCGGGCTGGGCCAACTACGCGGTGCAGCGCACGGTGCGGCTGGGGCTGCCGGTGGCCGGGGCGCTGGTCGCCTCGGTGCTGCTGTACGCGCTGGCCTGGCGCGGGCCGCTGCCGGCCTGGCCCGGCGGCACCTTCATGACCGAGGCGATGTGGACCGAGCCGCCCAGCCTGCCCGGCCTGCTGCGCCAGGCGCTGCTGCTGGGGCATGACGGCCAGGTCAGCCTGGACCCGGTGCTGTGGTCCCTGGTGCATGAATGGCGCGTTTCCCTCCTGCTGCCGGGGGTGCTGCTGTTCCGCCACCGGCCCTGGCGGTTGCTGGCGCTGGGGCTGGGTGCCTGGGCGCTGGCCACGGCGCTGGGCGCGCGGGACAACGCCATGGGCCTGGGCGCCACCCTGCCGGCGACGCTGCTGGCCACGCTGTACTTCCTGCTGCCGTTCTGCGTCGGCGGCGCGCTGGCGCTGCAACCCGCGCCCCACCTGCCCGGCTGGGCGCGCGTGGCGCTGGGCGCGGCGGTGCTCGCGCTGGCCTGCACCAGCAACGACCTGGCGGGCATCCTGGCCTCGGCGCTGCTGATCCTGCTGGCGCGGCGGCCGGGGCCGCTGCTGGCCTGGCTGCGCTGGCGCCTGCCGCGCTGGCTGGGGAAGGTCTCGTTCAGCCTGTACCTGGTGCACCTGCCGGTGCTGGCCGCGGTGGTGCACCTGCTGCACGGGCGGGCGCCGCTTTCGGCGGTGGTGGGCCTGGGGATGGTGCTGGCACTGCCGGCGGCGGCGCTGCTGCACCGGGCGGTGGAGCAACCGGCGCATCGGCTGGCCAGGCGGGTTGCGGCGCGCGGGCGCCGGCGCCCGGTTGCCGGTTGACGCCGACCGCCCTGCCCCAAGATGCTGGGCCGGACCGAACCAAGGGGAGCTTTGCCATGAGCGAGATTGCCGCAGGCGTGATGGCGCCGGCCTTCACCATGCCGGCCAGTGGCGGGCGCATCGCCAGCAGCGCGGCGCTGCAGGGCAAGCCGTACCTGCTGTACTTCTACCCCAAGGCCGATACGCCGGGCTGCACGACGCAGGCCTGCGGCATCCAGGAGGCATTGCCCCAACTCGGCAAGCTGAAGCTGGAGGTGATCGGCGTTTCGCCCGACCCGGTGGCCAAGATTGAGAAATTCGCCGCCAAGTTCGGCCTGACCTTCCCGCTGGCGGCCGACGAGGACCACGCGGTGGCCGAGGCCTATGGCGTGTGGGTGGAGAAGAGCATGTACGGCAAGACCTACATGGGCATGGAGCGCAGCAGCTTCCTCGTCGGCGCCGACGGCAAGGTGGTGAAGGTCTGGCGCAAGGTGAAGCCGGCCGAGCACGCGGCGCAGGTGATGGAAGCGGCGAAGGGGTTGTGATGGCGGCGGTTGTGATCGCCGGATTAACCACCGCTTAGCGTTATCGCGTCAGCATCCCATTCCACGGAACGCAGCACGGGCGGGGAGACGGTCTCTCCCCCCGCTGGGTCCGCCGAGGAGTGCGGGACCATGCAGACGACGCGCGAATGGGCCGACGACCTGCCGGGCGCCGCGCCGACCGAGGATGCCCCGGTGCCGCTGCACATCCTGCACGCCCAGCAGTCCCGCGCGCAGCGGGACCGCATGCTGCTGGTGCTGCTGGCCTTCTTCGCCGCCGCGCTGGCCGCAAGCCTGCTGTGACCCCCTCCGCTTCCGTTTGACACGGGAGTCCCTCGGCGGGCATCTTGTGGATTCGGGGCGTTTTCCGGGGGTTAGGCACGGTGGGCACGGGGTTGGACCTGCCCCTCGACCAGGTTCTGGTCGGGGATTGCATCGCGCTGATGCAGCGCCTGCCGCCGGCGTCGGTCCACGCCATCTTCGCCGACCCGCCCTACAACCTTCAGCTGAAGGGCGACCTGCACCGGCCGGACCATTCGCTGGTGGATGCGGTGGACGATGCCTGGGACCAGTTCGAGAGCCTGGCCGCCTACGACGCCTTCACCCGCGCCTGGCTTGAGGAGGCGCGGCGCGTGCTGCGCAAGGACGGCACCATCTGGGTGATCGGCAGCTACCACAACGTGTTCCGCCTGGGCGGCGCGTTGCAGGACCTGGGCTTCTGGGTGCTGAACGACGTGATCTGGCGCAAGGCCAACCCGATGCCGAACTTCCGGGGGCGGCGCTTCACCAACGCGCATGAGACGCTGATCTGGGCGGCCCGCGGCGCCGAGAGCAAGTACCGCTTCAACTACGCCGCCATGAAGGCGCTGAACGACGACCAGCAGATGCGCAGCGACTGGTTCATTCCGCTGTGCACCGGCGCCGAGCGCCTGCGCGACGCCCAGGGCGCCAAGCTGCACCCGACGCAGAAGCCGGAAGCGCTGCTGCACCGGGTCATCCTCAGCTGCACCGCGCCGGGCGAGGTGATCCTGGACCCCTTCCTCGGCACCGGCACCTCGGCCGCCGTGGCGCGGCGGCTGGGGCGGCGCTTCATCGGGCTGGAGCGGGACGCGGGCTACGCGGCGGCGGCGGCCGAGCGCATCTTCGCGGTGGAGCCGCTGGCGGAAAGCGCCGCGCTTTCGCTGCCCAACAAGCGGGAACAGCCGCGCGTGGCCTTCGGCGTGCTGGTGGAACGCGGCCTGGTGCCGCCCGGCAGCGTGCTGACCGACAGCCGCCGCCGCTGGCGCGCCACCGTGGGCGCCGACGCCACGCTGCGGTGCGGGGACGCGACCGGGAGCATCCACAAGGTGGGCTCGCTGGTGCAGGACGCGCCGAGCTGCAATGGCTGGGCGTTCTGGCACCTGGAGATGGCGGGCGGGAAGCTAAGGTTGCTGGATGACTTCCGGCAGGAGATCGTGGCGGGGGGCTAGGCCGTCATCGCCCGGACCCGCACCTGCTCAGAGCCGCTTCCAGAACACCACCTTGTCCAGGCCCTCGTCGTAGAAGGCGCGGATGCGGGCTTCCTCGACGAAACCCTCCCGCTGGTAGAAGGCCCGGGTGCGGCTGAACGCCGGCGTCCCGATGGTCTCCACCAGCAGCACGCGCTGCGCCTCGTCGCGCAGCCGGTCTTCCACT
>CAIMOR010000213.1 GCA_903843125.1 uncultured Rhodospirillales bacterium | reverse complement strand
TGCAGCGCCTTCTCGACCCGCTCCAGCGCGGGGCGGAATGTCTTGGACGAGCGGCCGACATAGCCCTTGGCGAGCTTGAGGACCTTCTTGTGACGGGCGTGGGCGGTTACGCCGCGCTTAACACGTGCCATTTCTCAGCGCTCCTTACCGGCTCAGCCCATAGGGCAGCCACTGCATCACCGTGATCGCGTCCTGGTGGCGCAGCACCTGGTTACCGGTGTTCTGCCGCTTCACCTTGGACGAACGGGCGGACAGGTTGTGCCGCTTCTTGCCAGGGCCGGCGAGAACCTTGCCGGTAGCGGTAATCTTGAAGCGCTTCTTGGCAGAAGACTTCGTCTTGATCTTGGGCATTTCGGACCTCCTATTCGGTCGTGGGTGCCTTCCCCGGAGGGAGGGCGGAACCGCGGCCTGGCATGCCCTACAGGCCAGTCGCGCGGGTGCCCATGGAGTTACCCCCACAGGCGCGAAGGCGGGGCGTATAGCGGCGACAGCCCCGGCATGCAAGGCCTCAGTCCAGTCCGACCAACCCACGGGCGAAATCCCGCGCCTCGAACGGCCGCAGGTCCGTCGCCCTCTCGCCCACGCCGACAAAATGCACCGGCAGGCCGAATTCCTGCGCCAAGGCTACCACCACGCCGCCCTTGGCGGAGCCGTCCAGCTTGGTCACCGCCAGGCCGGAGACATCCACCATCTCCTTGAACACCTTGACCTGCTGCAGGGCGTTCTGGCCGGTGGTGGCGTCCAGCGTCAGCAGCACGGAATGCGGCGCCGTCGGGTCCACGCGCCGGATGACCCGGACGATCTTGCGCAGTTCCTCCATCAGGGCGGACTTGTTGTGCAGCCGGCCGGCGGTATCCACCAGCAGCACCTGGGTGCCATCGGTGCGGGCCGTGGTCAGCGCGTCGAAGGCCAGCCCGGCGGCATCGGCGCCATGCTTGGCGGGCGCGTGTACGCGGGCGCCGGTGCGCTCACCCCAGATCTGCAGTTGTTCCACGGCGGCGGCGCGGAAGGTATCGCCGGCGACGAAGGCGCAACGCAGCCCCTCCGCCCGGTATTGCTGGCCGAGCTTGGCGATGGTGGTGGTTTTGCCAGTACCATTCACGCCCACCACCAGCACGACATGCGGCGCATGGGCCGGCTGAATCGGCATGGGCAGCGCCACCGGGCCGAGGATCTCCGCCAGGGCCTCGGCCAGCGCCGCCTTGACCTCCTCGTCGGTCACTTCCTTGCCGAAGCGGGTGCGGCGGAAGCCCTCGACGATCCGGCGGCTGGCGGCCACGCCGAGGTCGGCCGAGATCAGCGTCTCCTCCAGCTCCTCCAGCGCCTCGTCATCCAGCCGGCGCTTCTTGAAGACGGCGGTGATGCTCTCGGTGAGCTTGGCCGTGGTGCGGGAAAGCCCGGCCTTGAGGCGGGAGAACCAGCCGCCCTTCTGCTCGGGCTCGCTGGTGACCTCTGCGTCGTCCACCGCAACCGCGGCCTGCGGCGGCTCCGGCGATGGTTCGGGCGCCGGAGGCGGCGGGGGCGCACCACGATCGGCCTCGATCCGGTCGGTCAGGCTGGGCGACGAGATGGGCGGCGCCAGAGGCGAAGCCGCTTCAGTGCCGCTGGCCTCCTGCGGGGCGGCACTGCCGACGGGCGGCGTCATGACCCCGGCGTGCCGACCTTCCGGCTGGACAGGTGGCAGGCCTTCCGGCGCAACTTCCCGCACGCCTTCCGGCGCGGCTTCCGGCGCAACCGGCTCCTCCTTGCCGCGCAGCCGGGTGATCCAGTCGCGCAGCGCCATCAGGCGGCCTCCGCCAGCAAGCCGTTCGCGTCGGCACCGGTTACGCGCAGCCGGCGCAGCTCGCCGGCCGAAGCGCTGCCGGAAAGCAGCCGCAGCGGCGCGAATTGCGCGGTGTGGCCACGGTCCGGGTGCTCGAACAGCACGGTCTCTTCAGCGCCCAGCCGGGCGGCATAGAGCCGGGCGGCCTGTGCGGCCCCGGCGGCGCGCAGCCGCGCCGCCCGCTCCTTCCGCAGCGCCACCGGTACCTGCGGCATCCGCGCCGCCGGCGTGGAGGGGCGTGGCGAGTACGGGAAGACATGCAGGAAGGTCAGCCCCATCTCCTCCACCAGGTCCAGCGTCTGCTGGAACTCGGCCTCACCCTCGGTCGGGAAGCCCGCAATCAGGTCGGCGCCGAAGACGATGCCCGGGCGCAGCGCCCGTGCCCGGGCGGCGAAGCCCAGCGCGTCCGCCCGCAGGTGGCGGCGCTTCATCCGCTTCAGGATCAGGTCGGCGCCATGCTGCACCGAAAGATGCAGGTGCGGCATCAGCCG
>CAIMOR010000212.1 GCA_903843125.1 uncultured Rhodospirillales bacterium | reverse complement strand
TGGTTCCGGCGCGCTGATGTGGTGGGCATCGCTGCTCTCCCCGACCCCGAGCAGCGCCACCGGACCCGGCGCCGGCTCCAGCAGGAACAGCGCCGCGCCTTCGCCGATGCTGGTGCCGTCGCGGTTGGCGCTGAAGGCGTTGAGCGGGCGCTGCGACAGCGCCTCCAGGCTGAAGAAGCCGTGCAGCGTGGTGCCGCACAGACTGTCGGCGCCACCGACGATGGCGGCGTCGCACAGGCCGGCGCGGATGAGCCGCTGGGCCGAAGCCATGGCCTTGCCGGAGGAGGAACAGGCGGTGTGGACGGTGTAGGCCGGGCCGCTCAACCCCAGCAGGTCGGCGACGAACAGCGCCAGGTTGCCCGGCTCCTGCTGGGAGTAGGCGAAGCCGCTGGGCCAGGCTCCGTCGCGCTGCCGGGCCGCCAGCCCGGCCTCGCCCTCCGCCATGCCGGAGGTGCTGGTGCCCAGGATCACCGCGATGCGGTCGGCGCCGTAGCGCGCCAAGGCCGCGGCGATCGGCGCCCGCATCTGCTGCAGCGCCGCCAGCGCCAGCTGGTTGTTGCGGCAGGCGTAGTGCTGCAACGCGGCGGGAATCTCCGGCAAGGGCTGGTCCACCGCACCCACCCAGAGGGTAGCGCCCGGCACGAGATCGGCCCGCGGCGCCAGCGCGCCGGCCTGCCACCAGCTGCCGTTGGTGGGGGCGAACAGGCGCGCGGCTACCGCCTCGGCCCCCATGCCCAGCGCGTTGACGATGCCCAGCGACGTCAGGTTCAGTGTCATGGCGCCAGCAGAACGGAGTTCACGCGCAGGCTGTAGCCGAAGGCGAGGTTGCGGAGCAATGCCCGCCCACCCCAGCCGGGCTGCGCGTAGTCGATCCGCACCACCTCCTGCCCGCCGGCGAAGACGCTGCGGCGCGCCGGTGTCGCCTCAAGCCTGGCGCCGGCTGCCAGCAACGCCGGGGCCAGCAGGGCTTCGGGCCAGTACAGCAGGGCGATGTCGGCCAGCATGTTCGCAGGCGTCACGGCTTCGGGCAGCCAGGGCGCGGGCTGGGAGACGGGTTCCGCGTCGTGCCAGCCGATGGTCAGGGCGCGGCGGCCCAGGCCGTCCAGCACCACCAGGTCGAGCCCGGCGGTGGTGATGTCGAGCTGCGCCTCGAACGCCATCGCCACGCCGCCGTAGTCGGCCTGGACGGACTGGGCGACGGCGACCGCCTGCTGCAGCAGGCGCGGCGACGGAATGCGGAATGCGGTTTGCGGTGCGATCAACGCCGTATCCGCCGGCACGCGCGGCAACGGGGTGGCGCAGGCGGCCAGCGGCAGCGCCAGCAGCAGGTGGCGGCGGTTCACGCGCAGCCTCCGCCGGAAGCGATGGGCTTGCCGCCGGCAAGCGGGGCCAGCAACCAGGCCAGCGCGATGCCGATCAGCATGGTGCTGCCGAAGGCGCGCACGGCGAAGACTTCGCTGGCGGCAAGCATGCCGAAGGACAGTGTGGTGCTGAGCGCGGCAAGCAGGATGGCCAGGGCGGTCACGCCGCGGCGTTCAAGCGGTGTCTCGCGGCAGAACACCGCATAGTCCACGCCGATCGACAGGACGAGCACGAGGGCCATGGCATTGAAGAAGGTGAAGGCCAGGCCGAACAGCGCCGCCAGCGGTGGCGTCAGCAGCACCGCCAGCAGCGAAGGCGCCAGCACGCGCGGCGTGGCCCACCGGTAGCGCGCCGCCAGCAGGGGCAGCATCAGCAGGACCGAGAGCGCCAGCAGCCAGAGGGCCTGCCGGCGGTACACGCCGAACAGCGCTGACCAGTCATCCGCCAGGCTGACAAGCTCGATGCCCGGCGCATCCCGCATCGCCTCACGCAGCGCCGGCAGGTCGGCCACCCCGTGCAGCAGGACCAACTGCGTACCGGGGTCCAGCACCAGCGCGCGGACCAGCGCCAGCGGGCCATCCTGGGGCAGCATCGCCGGCAGCAGCCAGTCCTCCGGCGCGGGCTGCGGCGGGGCGTCGAGACCGATCGCGGCGACATGGCCAGGCAGCAGCGGCCCCAGGGTACGGGCCACCAGCGCGGCATTGTCGCGCTGCCGCGCCACGGAAGGGACGAACTGCGCCGGCGCCTGGAACCCGGCGAGCAGACCGCTGGCCTGGGCCGCCTCGAGCCGCGGCAGCACCGCTTCCTGCACCTGCAGCGCGGACTCGGCATCGGCGGCACGCACCAGCAGGAATTGCCCGGCGCCGCCATTGCCGGTCAGGCGCTGGATCTCGGCCTCCTGGCGCCTGAGGTCGGCCGGCATGTCCTGCATGTGCTGCACGTTGTCATCGGCGTGCAGCCGGGGCAGCCCCGCTGCCGCGGCGGCGACGGCCAGGGCGACCACGCCGAGGCGGGCCGCCAGCAGGCGCGGAGCCTGCCAGAAGGCCCAGTGCCGCGCCAGCAGCGCCAGCAGACGTCCGCCATGCGGCAGCGGCCCGGCGCGGTCCAGCACCGGATACCAAAGCGCCACGGTCAGGAAGCTGCCGGTCAGGCCCAGCACCGAAAAGGCGGCGATCTGCTGCAACCCCGGGAAGGGCGCCAGCAGCAGCGTGGCATAGCCGATCAACGTGGTGCCCAGGCCGATGGCGACCCCGGGCAACACACGCCGCAACCGGTCCCTCGCGGTGCGCGCCGCCGGGTCGAAATAGGCCGCGAAGTATTGCAGCGAATAATCCACCGCGACGCCGATCAGGCTGGCGCCGAACAGCAGCGCCACCGTGTGCAGTTCCCGGAACCACCACAGGCAGCAGGCGCTGGCGAAGGTGATGCCGACGCCGATATCGAGCATCGCCAGCAGGATCGGGCGGATGCGCCGGAACACCAGCAGGATCATCGCCACCGTGGCGACCAGGGAGACCGCGCCGAGGGTCGAGCTTTCGCCCATCGCCTGCCGCGCGCCCGCGGTGGCGTAGAACAGCGCGCCGGTGCGCAGCACCGTCACATCCGTCGGCAGATGGGCGGCGAAGAAGGCGGCGAACGCGTGCTGCACCGGCAGGGCAAAGCTGTCGCCGGCCAGTTCGGCCGCGACGAAGGCCCAGGTCATTCCGCCATCATGGACCACCAGCTGGCCATCCTCGGCCGCCAGGCGAGATTGCGGCAGCGGCAGCGCGCCAAAGAACCCCGGCAGCAACAGGAAAGGGTCGCTGGCGAGCAACCGCGCATCGCCGAAGCCGGCCGGGCCGAACAGCATCGCCTCGGCACGCTGCACCAGCAGGGGCGCCTGCCCGGCCAGCAGCGCCGCGCGATCGGCCTCCGCCAGCAGGCCGGCGCGGTGCGGGAAGTAGAGCGCCCCGAGCCGCTGCTGCGCCGCCCCGTCGACCAGGGCGGTGACGCCGCGCACCAGGCCGGAGGCGGTGAGCGCCGCGGCCAGCTCATGGCCGGCGGCGCGGGCGCGGGCTGGGTCGGCATGGCCCAGCAGCAGCACGATCCGCCGGGCCCCGGCCTCAGCCACGCGCTGCTGCGCCTGGTCGGCGACACCGTCGCGTGCGCCCCGGGGCAACAGGGCGAGCACGCTGCTCTGCAGCTGGATGCCCGCGTGCAGGCGCTGCACCACATAGCCGCCAGCGAACAGCACCAGCGCCAGCCAGCACCAGGCGGCCCAACGCCATGCCCTGGACCTCATGGAGCAAGTTGGCTGAGCAATGCCTGTTCCGCGGCGTCCAGCACGGCGGGGCCGACCTGCTGGTCGTGGAAGGCCATCAGGTCGGCGTCGCCGTTGGCCTTGCGTACCTCGACGGCCTCCACCAGCCGGCTGCCGCTGACGGCGATGCTGGCGATGCTGGCCAGGGCGGGATCATCGGCCCGGCGTGGTGTCAGGGTAAGCTGCCAATGGCCGGCATCGGCCTGCCAGCCCACGGCGAAGACCTGGTCCAGGTTGGCAGGGTCGCCGGACATGGCGCCGGCCAGCACCTGATAGAACTGGCCCAGGCCCGGCGCGCGGGCAATCGGCAGACGCATCGCCTCGCGCCCATCCAGCAGCTGCAGGATGCCGCCGGGGGTGATGACCATGGTGCTGGCGAATGGCGCCCGGCTGCGCCAGATCAGGCCGCGGCCGGGCAGCAGCAGGAAGTCGCCTTCGCTGCGCAACGGCCGGGCGAAGCCCTGCAGCCGGCGTTCCTGCGTGAAGCGCCCGCGCAACTGCTCGCCGGGGCGGAGCACCTGCGGCCGCATCGGCCCGGCGGCGGGCGCCGGCTGGCACCCGGCCCTCGTGGCCCGCGCCAGAACCGGCGCGGCCAGCGCAAGCAGCACGCCGCGGCGCCTCATCCGCCGGCGCGCCGCACGGCGTCCAGCAGCGGCGCCGGACTCTCGAACGCAGTCTCCCCGGTGCGGATATGCACCGCCATCTGTGTGGTCTGCGCCTTGGTCAGCACCTCGCCGGTCTCGGCATCGGCGATGCGGTAGTCGATCCGCAGCCGGTTTTCCCATTCCACCAGACTGGCCGTCACCGCGATGCGCTGCCCGAACCGGATCGGCCGGATGTATTTCGTCCGCATGTCCACGATCGGCCAGGCATGGTCGGTTGCCGCCATCTGGACGTAGTTGAAGCCGATCCGGTCCAGCAATTCGCAGCGCGCCTGTTCCAGGAAGCGCGCATAATTGCCGTGCCAGACGATGTTCATCGGGTCCAGGTCGTAGAACTGGGCCTTGATCTCGGTGGTGGCGCTGATCATGCGCGCAGCCGTCGCCACAGCAGCATCGGCGCGCGCGGCAGCATGGCCAGGGTGAGGCGCGTGTGCATCTTGGTGATCCGCCAGTTGTCCCTGAGCATATCGAAGTTCGAGGTATTGTCCGGCGGGTAGACCACATCGACGGTCAGCATGCGAACCGGCGTGCCCTGCCAGCACAACCGCACCATGATCTCGGTGTCGAAGTCCATGAAGCTGCCGACCCGCGCCCGCTGCAGCAGCCGCAGCGTCGGCCCCAGGGGGTATACCCGGAAGCCGCACATGCTATCCGAAATCCGGAAGGACAGGGTTTCCACCCAGACCCAGAAATGCGTCAGGTAGCGGCCCCACTGTCGCGCCTTGGGCACCGAGGCGTCGTAGCGGGCGGCGCCGGAGACCAGGGCCTCCGGATGCGCACCCGCCACGGCCAGGAATTCGGCCAGGCGCGAGAGGTCGTGCTGGCCGTCGGCATCCACCTGCACCGCATGGGTGAAGCCGGCGGCGGCAGCCTGGTGGAAGCCGCGCATCACCGCGGCCCCCTTGCCATGGCGCCTGGCCAGCCGGGTCACCGTTACGTCCGGCGCCCGCTGGGCGGCCAGCACGCCACGGGCCGGTTCATCGCTGGCGTCGTCCAGCAGGAACACCGGCAGCCCCGCGGCGCGGGCGCCCGCGATCACCTGGGCGACGGCAAGGTGATGGTTGCGGCTGGGAATGATGCAGCAGGGCCGGAAGCTCATGCCGGCAGCACCAGCGTGCCGGAGGAGCAGGTCTCGCCGCCGCGCCGATAGGCGAAGCTCAGCCGGCCCGCCAGAACCGAGAGCGAAAGCGTCAGGGTCTCGTCCGGCCGGATGGGCCGGCGGAACTTCACCTGCGCGCTGCTGGCCGGCACGGCGATGCCGAGGTGCCGCTGGGCGTAGGCCACCACCCAGTGCAGTTGCACCACGCCCGGCAGAATGGCGAAGTCGGGGAAGTGCCCGCGGAACCAGTGCAGCGTGCTGGGCAAGGCCAGGTCCAGTTCCACCGCCCGGTCGCCCGGGCGCAGCGCGGTCAGGATCGGCTCGCGCGGGGCGGCTTCGGCCAGCAGGGCTTCCAGGGCCAGGCGGTCTCGCTTGCCCATGCCGTCCAGCGGCAGGGCGGGCAGGAAGCGCCAGACCCGCGGCAGGGCGCTGGGCTCATGGCTGGTGGCCAGGGCCTGGCGCAGCCGGCGCTCGAACCGGAACTGGCCGCCGGCCTTCAGCGCCGCGCGCGCCGCCGGTTGCAGCACCACCAGGGCGCCCAGGGTACCATCGCGCATCGCCAGCGCCGCCTCGGCCACTTCGGGCAGGGCAGCCAGCTCGGCCTCCAGCGCGGTGAGGCTGACCCGCTTGCCCTCGACCTTGACGATGCTGTCCGCGCGGCCGGCGAACCGGAACCCGCCGGGGACCAGTTCCACCCGGTCGGCGCTGTTGCAGACCTCGCCCGGGGCCAGGTTGGGCGAGCGGATATCCAGCAGGCCGCCATCGCGGATGGTCAGCTCGGTCCCCGGCAAGGCCTGCCAGGGCACCTCCTCCGCGTTTTGCTGGCGCCAGGCGATGGCGCCGGTTTCCGTGCTGCCGAAGATCTCGGTCGGCAGCACGCCAAGCAACGCCCCGCACTGCTGGGCGACCGTGCGCTTCACCGGCGCGCCGGCGGTGAAGATGGCCACGGGGGTGCGGCCGGCCGGCAGTGGCTTGAGCCCTTCCAGCCGCGCAAGATGCGCCGGGCTGACCACGGCGACCGCCGGCCCCGGCATGGCCGCTACCAGGGATTCCCAGGCGAAGTGGTTGTGCGCCGCGAAGGGTCGGCCAGCCATGACCGGCCACAGCAGCCGGAAGGTAAGCCCGAAGATGTGCTGGTGGCTGACCATGCCCAGCACCGGGGCGGCGCCCAGCCGCTCGCCCCACAGCGCCTCGAGCACGGCAACCTCGCGCTGAAGCTGCGCCAGGGTCTTGCCCAGGCGCTTGCGGTCGCCGGTGCTGCCGGAGGTGAAGAACTCCAGCCGGCAGGCCTCGGCATCGAGCGGCGCCAACGCCGCCGCGGCTTCCCCGACCGGCGGCGCGGTCAGCAGCAGGTCCGCCTCGGCCGCCAAGCCGGCCAGGGTGCCGGCCTGGGCGTTGGGCGGCATCACCGCCGTGGCCCCGGCATGGAGGATGGCCAACAGGGCCACGAGGAAATCGGCCGCGTCCTCGGTTGCCAGCAGGACCCGGCGGGCCTGCCGGCGGCGCAGCGCGGCAGCACCCTGCGCCACCCTGAGCCGGAGCGCCGCCAGCGTCAGCGCCCCTTCGGCACGCAGGGCAACGACGGTTTCGTCGGCGCGACCATGCGGCAGCAGCAGCGCCAGCGGAACCAGGCTCATACAGGCTGCCTGGGGCTGAAGCTGGGCCGCACCAGCATCTCGCCGGCGAACACGCTCCCCAGCAGCAGGTAGCTGATGAAGCCGTTGTAGATCGTCCACTCTTCCAGGCTGCCGTAGAACACGGTCCAGCCGGCGATGGTCGCGTTGCCGACCAGGACGGCGACCCAGACCGCGGTCACCCGGCGCAGATAGGGCCTGGCGGCATCGGGCAGCCCCGGTTCAGCCAGGCGGGCGATGCGCTCCACCATGGGCGGCCCCCAGCGCAGGCTGGCGGCGAACAGCCCAGCCATGCCCAGGCTGACCAGCACCGGCCAGGCTCGCGGCGCCAGCGCGGGGTCGACCAGGTCGAGCACCAGCACGGCCACGGCGGCGGCGGCCAGCACCGCCTCGGTCGGGCCGCGGCGGCGCAGCGCCAGTCGCAGCGCCAGCAGCAGCACCGGCAGCACCGGCACTACCCAGCCCGGCAGGAAACGCAGTCCGGCCAGGACCGCGAACGGATAGGCCAGGCCAAGCAGCCCCGATGCGGCCGCCAGGAGTCGCCTGGCCGGACGCGGCCCACCCACCTCAGGCGGGGTGGTCGAGCAGGGCATGGACCTGGTCCACGACATCGCCGACGGTCCGGACGGACTTGAACTCGGCCACCGGGATCTTCCGGCCGGTGTAGTCCTGCAGCCGAACCACCAGGTCGACGGCATCGATGCTGTCGAGATCGAGGTCCTCGAACAGCCTGGCCTCGGGCCGCACGGCCTCCGGCGCCACCTCGAACATCTCCACGAGGTAGCGCGTCAGCGTCGCCAGCACCTCCGCCTTGTCAGGGGTCTGGGCGGTGCCCACGGTCGTCATCAGGCTGGCTCCCGGTTGGCGGCGACGAAGCGGGCCAGCGCGGCAACCGTGGCGAAATGCTGGCGCAGTTCCTCGTTCGCCGCCTCGATCTTCAGCCCATAGGTCTTGCGCAGGGCGATGCCGAGTTCGAGGCCATCGATCGAATCCAGGCCCAGGCCGTCGCCGAACAACGGCTCATCGGCCGCGATGTCGTCCGGCTGCAGGTCTTCCAGCTTCAGCGCGGAGACGATCAGGCGCTTGATCTCGGCTTCCAGGTCAGACATCGCGGTCACGGTCCCAATATTCCTGCAGGTGGCTGGTCAGCCGTCGGGCGCCGATGGCCCGCGGACCGCAGGCCAGGAATGGCGCTACCGGCAGAAGTTCCCCGGCAGTGACACGGAAATTGGCACGCCGCTCGGGAACGCGCCACCACGGTTCTCCCTTCACCAGCGTAATCGGGCGGCACTGGACGCGCAGCACCTGCATATCCGCCGGGACCAGCAGCGCGATATTGGCGAAGCCGCGTTGCAGCCGCAGCGGTTGCCCGGGAACGCTGCGGGTGCCCTCGGGGAAGATGATCAGGTTGCTGCCTTCGGCCAGGGCCTGGCGGCAGGCCGCGACGAAGGCCTCGCCTTCGATGTCGTTGCGGATGTAACCGGCGGCGCGCACCACCGGGCCGAGGAACCAGTTGGCCCAGAGCTGGTGCTTCACGACGCATTGGGCGTTGCGGACCAGCGCCATGAGCAGCACCACGTCCAGCAGGGTGGGATGGTTCGCCACCACCAGCTTGCCGCGGCAGGTCCGGATGGCATCGCGCCCGTCGACCGCCAGCGTGATCAGACCCAGCGCCCGCAGCATCAGCAGATAGCCCTGGAACACCAGGCTGATGGCCCGCTGGATACGGCGCCGTGCGGTCAACTCGTCCCGCGCCAGGCCGCGCAGCAGCGGGAAGCAGAACACCGCCAACGCCAGGCCGCCCAGGCCCAGCGCCGCGAAGGCGAAGCCGGTGGCCGGAATGCGCCAGAGCCGGAACATCCGGCTGGCCAGGCCGGGGCGGACCTCAGGCAGCACGGCGCCATTCCAGCCGCAGCCTGGCACCCTCCACCCCGAGGCTGGGCAGGCCATCCCGCAGGAAGCGGAGCAACCCCAGGGCCGCCCTCGCCGTCGTCGCCCGCGGGTTCCAAGGCTGCGGCGTGGCCGAGACCTGGATCGGCAGGCCGCCCCGATCCGCGGCCCCGAACAGGACCGCCAGCGCAACCGGTCCCGCCGCTGGCTCGCGCCGCAGGGCGTCGTAGGGCGCCGGCAGGTCGTCGTCGAAATGCACCAGCAGCACCGGCGTGGCAGGGTCCACCGCAAGCAGCCCCGCCACTTCCAGCAGCCCCCCGGCCAGGCTGTCCGGGCCGGCCGCGATGGCGGTGTGGCCCGCCATGGCATGCCTGGCGATGGAGAGCAGGCCAGGCAGCGCATTGTGGACGCAGAGGGTGAACTCCGCCGGCGACAGCGGCTGGTGGTTCGCCAGGGCCTCCAGCAGCCGAAGCGAGCGCGCGAACTCGCCGTGGCGGGAGGTGAAGACGTAGTGCATGGCGGCGTCGGCGCCCACCTCGCAGGCCGTGGCGATGGCGGCCTGGCCGAGCGGCGTCAGGCGGCGTCGCAGCAGCATCGGCAGGCCGCTGCCTGCCGTCCCCTCGCGCAGCACCGCGGCGGGCCAGGCTGCGCGCTGCGCACGGCCCTCGGCCTGGGCGGCCCAGTCCAGGACGTGGAAGCTTCGTGCCAGCACCCGGTCTGCCTCCCCTGAGGGCCTCGACGCCCCACTGCCGGTCGAACGTCTTCCAGCCGATCGCAACACTTGGTCACAGGATACAACCTACACACGGTTGGGCAACGCTGTCGCCCGGCCACCCTGCCGCGTACCAGGGCAATATCCGTTCTGATGGGGTCATCAGACCGGATTTCTTGCTCTAGTTTCAATCCGTTATGGAGCACGAAATGCGCCCTACAGGGCGCATGGCGCGCTAAGCTGGCGCCGTCGCATTGGAGGGGATTGTGACATCATTGCCGCCCGGCCGCGCCGGCCATTGGTCCGCGCTGGCCGAACGCGGCACGGCCTGGGGCATGCGGTTCGTCCTGCTCTCCCGCCGGGTGCTGGGCCGGCAGGGCTGCAGGGCGGTTCTGCTGCCGGTCGTGACCTGGTTCTGGCTGACTGAGCGCGCGCGACGAGAGGCCTCGATGGCCTATCTGGCCAAGGTGCGGATGCGCCTGGGACAGGGCCGGCCGCGCTGGTGGCACAGTGTCGACCATTACTTGAACTTCGCCACCAAGGCGCTGGACAGCGTCGTCGCGGCCCAGTCGCCGGCTGCCATCGGCCCCGTGCGGGTGGTGGACCCGGACGGGCTGGCGCAAGTGGCAGCGCGCGGGCGCGGCGGCATGGTGGTGGTATCCCACCTGGGGAATGCCGACCTGAGCCGCGTTGCCATGGGCGGCCGGCTGGCCCGCGGCATGACCGTGCTGATGCACACGCACCACGCCGCGCAGTACAATCGGCTGCTGGACCGCCTGCATGGCGATCCGCTCAACCGCACGCTGCAGGTGACCGAGCTGGGCCCCGAGACGGCCATCGACCTGCAGCAGCGGGTCGAGCGTGGCGAGTGGCTCGCCATGGCCGCGGACCGGACGCCGGTCGGCGGCCGGGGCCGGGTGGCGCGCGTGCCGTTCCTCGGGGCGCCGGCAGCGTTTGCGCTGGGTCCCTGGGTGCTGGCCGGCCTGCTGGGCTGCCCGGTCTTCCTGCTGTTCTGCCTGCGCGACGCCGATGGCGGCCACACCGTGCACCTGGAGCTGTTTGCCGAGCGGGTGGCGCTGCCCCGCGGTGGCCGCGACGGCGCGCTCGCCGACCTGGCGGAGCGCTACGCCCGGCGGCTTGAGCACTACACGCTGCTGGCGCCGCGCCAGTGGTACAACTTCTACGATTACTGGGCCGGCTAGCGGGGCTGCTTCACCGCCCCGGCGGGTCCGCCACCCTCAGCTCCGCGGCTTGCGCGGCCCCCGATGCGACGCCCGCTCCGCCCGCGGCGCCGCAGCGCCGGTCTCGCGCGGCAGTGGCTGCATCGGCTCGATGCGGATCTCCGCGTTCTCTCCGGTGGCCTTGCGGCTGGCGACATCGAACCGGGCCGCCGCATAGGGCGCCACCTCGAACTGCGTTTCATTGGGCAGGATGCGGATGCGACCGATCTCGGAACGCGTCACATGGCCGCGGCGGCACAGGAAGGGCAGCAGCCACTTCGGGTCCGCATTGCCATCACGGCCGACATCCATGTGGAACCAGATGCCTTCCTGCCCGGCCTCGCGCGGGCCGTCGCGGCTCACGCGCTGGTCGGTGCGGGGGTCACGGTAGTCCGGCCGCTCGACGCGCTGCGGGCGCTCCTCGGCAATCTCCTCCGGTGCCGGCAACGGCCCGCGCAGCGTGCGGATCAGGGCCGCGGCCAAGGCCTCGGGACCGGCCTCGACCACGCGCGGGTCGGCCAGCATGGCGCGGGCGATGGCCAGGTCGTCCTCGTCGGCCGGTTCGATGGCGAGCAGCGCGGCCTTTTCGCCGATCCGCTCGGCGTCCCTGGCGCGCACCGCGGCGGCCGAGGGCGCTGGCCCCCAGCTGGCCTGCACCCGGGCGGCCTGCAGCAGCCGCTGGGCCAGCGCCCGGCGGGTGTGCGGCACGATGAGCTGGCTGATGCCCTTGCGTCCGGCCCGCCCGGTACGGCCGGACCGGTGCAGCAGCGTGTCGGGGTCGCGCGGCAGTTCGGCATGGATCACCAGGCCCAGCTCGGGCAGGTCGATCCCGCGGGCGGCGACATCGGTGGCGACGCAGACCCGGGCGCGGCCGTCGCGCAGGTTCTGCAGCGCGCGGGTCCGCTCGGCCTGGCTGAGTTCCCCCGAGAGCGCCACGGTGGAAAAGCCACGTTCGGTCAGGTTGCCATGCAGCCGGTTGACCGAGGCGCGCGTGGCACAGAACACCATGGCCAGCGCCGGGTCCTCCAGGCGCAGCAGGTTGACCACGGCGCGCTCCAGCTCATACGGCGCCACCACGCAGGCGCGGTATTCGATATCGGTGTGCTGCGGATCGCCGCCGCCGACTTCCAGGCGCAGCGCATCCTTCTGGTAGCCCTTGGCCAGGGCGGCGATGCCGCGCGGCACGGTGGCCGAGAACATCAGGGTGCGACGCTCGGAAGGGGTCTCCTCCAGGATCGCCTCAAGCTCCTCCTTGAAGCCGAGGTCCAGCATCTCGTCGGCCTCGTCGAGCACGACGACCCTCAGGTTCTCCGGCCGCAGGTTCGTGCGCTCCAGGTGGTCGCGCATCCGGCCGGGGGTGCCGACGACGATATGCGCGCCGGCGTTCAGCAGCCGGCGCTCGGCCAGCGGGTCCATGCCGCCGACCACGGAGACCACGCGGCCACCCGCGGCAGCGTAGAGCCAGGTCAGTTCGGTCTTGACCTGCAGCGCCAGCTCACGCGTCGGCGCCACGATCAGCGCCAGCGGCGCGCCGGCCGGCGGCAGCCGTTCCTCGCCACCCAGCAGTTCGGCCGCCATCGCCAGGCCGTAGGCCACGGTCTTGCCGCTGCCGGTTCGGGCCGAAACCAGCAGGTCGCGGCCAGCGGTCGCCGGGTCCAGCACGGCGGCCTGCACCGGGGTTGCCTCGGCGTAGCCACGCCCGGTCAGCGCGGCCTGAAGGGAAGCGGCCAGATTGTTGAAGGGCATGAGGTGACGGTATTCCAGAATCTCAAGGCGTCCCTTGGGCGGCGAGCGGCGGCAGGTCAAGCATTGCGTCGCCGCGGGAAGGAATGGCTGCCCCGCGTTCTTGCACGGCAGCGCCTTGCGTGGGACTGCTTGGCCCGGGAAACGCAGCGGGAGAACACGCCATGGGCAGCGATGAGGTGGTGCAGTACGCCGCCCATGATGGCATCGCCGTCATCACCATCAACAACCCGCCAGTGAACGCGCTGGGCGCCGGGGTCAGCGAGGGCATCATTGCCAGCGTCGACCGGGCCGAGGCCGACCCCGCCGTGCAGGCGCTGGTGCTCATCGGCGCCGGGCGCAGTTTCATCGCCGGGGCCGACATCCGTCGGTTCGGGGTGCCGCGGGAACAGCCGAAGCGGCGCAGCTACGACGCGCTGGACCAGTGCAGCAAGCCGGTGGTGGCCGCGATCCACGGCTTCGCCCTGGGCGGCGGGCTGGAACATGCCCTGTGCTGTACCTGGCGCCTTGCGGTGCCCAGCGCCAAGGTCGGCCTGCCGGAGGTGTTGATCGGCGTCATCCCCGGTGGTGGTGGCACCCAGCGCTTGCCGCGGTTGATCGGCGCCGGCCCGGCCCTCGACCTGATCACCTCCGGCCGGCACGTGCCGGCGCCGGAAGCCAAGGCCCTCGGCATCATCGACGAGCTGGTCGAGGACCACGACCTCCGCGCGGCGGCCATTGCGTTCGCGCGGGGCGTTGCGGGCAAGGGACTGCGCCGCATCAGTGACCTGGCACCCAGCATGGCCGAGGCCGGCCTGTTCGAGGCGCAACGCAAGGCCATTGCCCGCAAGGCGCGCGGCCAGCCGGCGCCGTTCAGCGCCATCGCCGCGGTCGAGGCGGCCTGCACCCTGCCCTTCCCGGCAGGGCTGGCCGAGGAGCGCCGGCTGTTCGCCGAGCTGGAGAACTCCCCGGAAGCGCGGGCGCTGCGCTACGCCTTCTTCGCCGAACGCGAGGTCGGCAAGCTGCCGCACCTGCCCAAGGCGACCGCCGCGGTTGAGGTGAAGACCGCGGCGGTGGTGGGCGCGGGCACCATGGGCGGCGGCATCGCCATGAGCTTCGCCGACAACGGCCTGCCGGTGAAGCTCATGGACGCGTCCCAGGAATCACTGCACCGCGGCATGGAGCGCATCCGCACGAACTACGCCGTCAGCGTGAAGCGCGGCAGCCTGACCCAGGCCGAGATGGACCACCGCCTGGCGCTGATCGAGCCGGTGGCGGGATATGACGAACTCGGCGATTGCGATGCGGTGATCGAGGCGGTGTTCGAGCAGCTGGCGGTGAAGCAGGAGGTGTTCGCCCGGCTCGACGCGGTGATGAAGCCGGGCGCGCTGCTGTTCACCAACAGCTCGGCGCTCGACATCGACACCATTGCGGCAGCGACAAGCCGGCCGGAAGCGGTGGCCGGGACCCATTTCTTCGCGCCCGCCAACGTCATGAAGCTGTTCGAGGTGGTGGAGGGCAGCCGGACCGCGCCGGAGACCATGGTCAGCGCCATGCGGCTCGGCCGCGCCATCGGCAAGGTTTCCGCCTATGCCGGCAACTGCGACGGGTTCGTCGCCAACCGCAGCCGCATACCCTTCGGCCTTGAACAGAACCTGATGGTGGAGGAAGGCGCCCGACCCGAGCAGGTCGACCGTGTGATGATGGCGTTCGGCTACCCGATGGGGCCGTTTGCGGTCAACGACCTGAGCGGCCTCGATGTCAACTACATGACGCGCAAGCGCCGCGCCGCCGCGGACCCCAACTATCGCACGTGGCCGGTGGCGGACCGGATCGTCGAGCTCGGCCGCAAGGGGCAGAAGACCGGCGCCGGATGGTACCGCTACGAACCCGGCGACCGCACGCCCCACCCGGACCCGGTCGTGGACCGGATCGCGCTTGAGGTGGCCGCCGAACTGGGTATCCAGCAGAAGGCGTTCACCGACGACGAGATCCTGAAGCGCCTGCTGTTCGCCTCGTTGAACGAAGCCTGCCGCATCCTGGCCGAAGGCAAGGCCATGCGCGCCAGCGACATCGACGTCATGTGGCTGAACGGCTTCGGCTTCCCGCGCTACCGCGGTGGGCTGATGTTCTGGGCAGACACCATCGGGGCGCAGGAGGTCTATGGTCAGATTGCCCAATGGCACCAGCAGTACGGCATGCGCTGGGCCCCGGCGCCGCTGTTGCGGGAGATCGCCGAGGCAGGCGGCAGCTTCCGCGAGGCCAAGGCGCCTGCCCTGCGCTGATGCGGAGCCGGATGGCCCCGAACGATCGGCGCCGTCGCAACGATGCGGGCAGGCCGAAGCCATGGACGGCCTGAGGGAAATCCCATCGGGGCGGCGCGGCGTTGGTCTGCAACCCATCGGCCGGGGGCTGGTGACATCGCCCACGCCACCCCATCATGTTCCCCGCCCATCGGGGCACCTCGACGAACCACGCTGGAAGTCAATGTGCGGCTGCTCCTGATCCTGCTGGTTCTGCTCGTTGGCGCGTGCGCGCCGGTCATCCTTGGTGCCGGACCGGCGGTGACCGAGCCGAGCCTGGGCGGCGACGCCTTCATCATGGCGGATGGCGCGCGGTTGCCCTTCAGGGCCTGGTTGCCGGCGGGCGAGCCGGTTGCGATCGTGCTTGGGGTGCACGGCTTCGGCGACTACTCGGTGAACTACCTGGATATTCCGGCGCCATTGTTCACGCAGCGCGGCGTCGCGCTCTACGCCTATGACCAGCGCGGTTTCGGTGCCGCACCCAATCGCGGCTTCTGGCCCGGCTCGGGCACACTGGTCGCCGACGCGATCGAGGTGGCGCGCCTGCTGCGGGCGCGGCATCCCGGCGTGCCGCTCTACCTGATGGGCGAGAGCATGGGCGTCGCGGTGCTGATCGTCGCCGCCACCAGCGCCTCGCCGCCGCCGGTGGACGGCTACATCCTGCAGTCTCCGGCGGTGCGCGGCCGGCAGGCCATCGGGCCGATCCTCAGCGGGCTGCTTGAGGCGGCGGGCCATACGGTGCCGTCGCTGTCGTTCCGCAACTCCGCCTCGAACATCCGGCCGACCGACAACATGGAAGCGATGCGCCGCTGGAGCCGCGACCCGCTGACCACGAAGGAAATCCGCGTCGACGCCATCTACGGCCTGGTCGGCCTGATGGACGAGGCGGTCGCGGCACTCCCACGCTTCAGGGGCCCGGCCCTGGTGCTGTATGGCGGCCGGGACGACCTGGTGCCGGACAGCGTGGTGCGGCGGACGCTGCGCGCCATGCAGCCAGGCGCACCGGTGCGCGTGGCGTTCTACCCCGAAGGCTTCCACCTGCTGCTGCGCGACCACGAGCGTGCGAAGGTCGCCGACGATATCCTGGCCTGGATGCAGAACCACGATGCCGCGCTGCCGAGCGGCGCGGAACTCACGAGACGCGAGGAGACACCGCCATGACACCAACCATGCTGCCGCAGCGCCTGAACACGCTGCTGCTCGACCAGCCTTTCGAAGGCGTGCTCGTGGTGACGCTGAATCGGCCGCATCGGGCCAATGCCTTCACCACCGAGATGGCACAGGAGATCATCGACGTCTTCGCCGTGCTGGAGGCGGCGCCCGAGGCCTTTCGCTGCGTCGTGCTGACCGGAGCGGGCGACCGCGCCTTCTGCGCCGGCGCCGACCTGCGCGAGCGCGACGGCATGAGCGACGCCGATTTCCGCGCCCAGCACTACCTGTACGAACGCTGCTTTCGCGCCGTGGGTGCCTGCCCGCCACCGCTCATCGCAGCGCTCAACGGCGCGGCCTTCGCCGGCGGCCTGGAGATAGCGCTGCAGTGCGACTTCGCCTACGCCAGCGAGACCGCCCGCTTCGCGCTGACCGAAGTGACGCGCGGGATCATGCCGGGCGGCGGCGGCACGCAGATGCTGCCGCGGAGCATCGGCGAGCGCCGGGCGAAGGAGCTGATCTTCACCGGCCGTCCGTTCAGCGCGGCCGAAGCGGTGGAATGGGGCCTGGTCAACAAGCTCTGCGCAACCGGGACCGTATTGGCAGAGGTGCTGGACGTGGCGCGCACCATCTGCGCCAACGCGCCGATCAGCGTGCGCCAGGCGAAGAAGTCCATCTCGACTGGCATGCAGATGGACAAGGCGAGCGGCATGCTGTTCGAGATCGAGGCCTACTACCAGTTGATCCCAACCGAGGACCGCATCGAGGGCATCAACGCCTACGTCGAGAAGCGGACCCCGGTGTTCAAGGGGCGCTGACCCGCGCCCCTTGCGGCGTCACCGCGGCAGCGTGCCGACCGCGCCACCGCGGCAGCGTGCCGACCGCGTTACCGCGGCAGCGTGCCGACCGCGTTACCGCGGCAGCGTGCCGACCGCGTTACCGCGGCAGCGTGCCGACCGCGTTACCGCGTACAAGATAAATCGGTATCATTTGTACGACGCCTT
>CAIMOR010000211.1 GCA_903843125.1 uncultured Rhodospirillales bacterium | reverse complement strand
TTCCCGGAGGTGCCGCGCACCACGCCGGCGCTGGAAGCGGCCTGCGACGCGCTGGATGCGCTGGCCGAGGACCCCGCCATTCACCTGGACATGGATTTCCGCCCCGGCGACATGCAGTGGGTCAGCAACCACACCATCATGCATTCGCGCACGGCCTATGAGGACTTTCCCGAGCCGGAGAACCGCCGCCATCTGTTCCGCCTGTGGCTGGCCTGCGAGGACGGGCCGGCGCTGCCGGAGGTGTACACCCGCGCCTGGCAGGGCAGCACGGCCAAGGGCCGCCCGGCCGGCATCCGCGTGCCTGGCGTGCTGCTTTCGGCGCCGCTGGATGGCAGCTGGTGAGCGCCATGATCCATCTGAACCTGTTCATCCAGAGCCGCGGCCACCATGAGGCGTCCTGGCGCCATCCCGGCGCCTCCACGCTGCCGCTGACCGACATCCGCTACTACGCCGACTGCGCGCGGATGGCTGAGGCGGCGAAGTTCGACAGCATCTTCCTGGCCGACCAGTTGGCGCTGGCAGACGACGTGGCGCACGCGCCGCGCACCTGGCTGGAGCCGGTGACCGCGCTGGCGGCGCTGAGCATGGCGACGACGCGGATCGGGCTCATCGGTACCTGCTCCACCACCTATACCGAGCCGTTCAACCTGGCGCGGCAGTTCGCCTCGCTCGACCACATCACCGGGGGGCGCGTCGGCTGGAACATCGTGACCAGCTGGCTGGCGGCGGCGGCGCGCAACTTCGGCGACGCGGCGCAGGTGAGCCATGCGGATCGCTACGCGCGCGCCGACGAGTTCATGGCGGTGGTCAGGGGGCTGTGGGACAGCTGGGCCGATGACGCCGTGCTGGACGACCGCGCCCATGGCCGCTACCTGCGGGACGGCGCGTTGCGCCCGCCCAACCATGCCGGCCCGCAGTACCAGGTGGCCGGGCCGTTGAACCTGCCGCGCGGGCCTCAAGGTCGGCCGGTCTTCGTCCAGGCGGGGTCGTCCGAGACCGGCCGCCGCTTCGCCGCGCGCCATGCCGAGGCGGTGTTCACCGCGCAGATGGAGAAACTGACGGCGCAGGAATTTTACCGCGACCTGAAGGCGCAGGCGATGGCGGAAGGCCGCGACCCCAGCCAGGTGGTGATCCTGCCCGGCCTCTCCCCGGTCATCGGCGGCACCGAGGCCGAGGCGCAGCGCCTGGCGCGCGAGCTGGACGACCTGAGCGACCCGGAGGTGGGCCGCAAGCGGCTCAGCGGTCGCTTCGGCGGGCACGACTTCTCCCACCTGCCGATGGACAAGCCGCTCTCGCCCGAGGACTTCCCGGACCCCGACACGGTGGAAGCGGCGCGCAGCCGGACCGAGGTGATCGTCGGCCTGGTCAGGCGGGAGAAGCCGACGCTGCGGCAGTTGCTCAGCTACCTCGCCGGGGCGCGCGGCCACTACGTGACCGCCGGCACGCCGGAGCAGATTGCCGACCTGATCGCCGACTGGTGCAGCGACGGCGCGGCGGATGGGTTCAACGTGATGCCGCCGGTGCTGCCGGCCTCGCTGGAGGTCTTCGCCAGCCAGGTGATTCCGCTGCTGCAGCGGCGCGGCCTGTTCCGCACCGAGTACACGGCGGAGACGCTGCGCGGGCATTACGGGCTGGTGCGGCCTGCGGTAGTCTAGCGCCCAGACCCGCTGGAGCCATGCCCATGCTGCAACACCCGCCCGCCGAGCCCGGCATGCGCGAGGAGGAGGTCGAGACCCCGGCGCTGCTGCTGGACCTCGACGCCTTCGAGCACAACTTGGACCTGATGGCCGCGCTGCTGGCACCCACGGGCGCGAAGCTGCGCGCGCATGCCAAGACCCACAAGTCGGCCGTGGTGGCGCACCAGCAGATGCGCCGCGGCGCCATCGGCCAATGCGTGCAGAAGGTGGGCGAGGCGGAAGTGCTGGCCTGGGGCGGCATCCCGGACATCCTGGTTTCCAACGAGGTGGTCGGGCCGAGGAAGCTGGCGCGGCTGGCGGCACTGGCGAAGATCGCCAAGGTCGCGGTCTGCATCGATGACGAGAGCCAGGTGGCGGCCTGCGAAGCGGCGGCCGAGGCCGCGGGTATCCGGCTGACGGTACTGGTGGAGATCGATGTCGGCGCCGCGCGCTGCGGCGTGCCGCCCGGCCCGCCCGCGGTGGCGCTGGCCGAGAAGATCGCCGCCAGCAGGCACCTGATCTTCGGCGGGTTGCAGGCCTATCATGGCAGCGCGCAGCACAAGCGCGCGCCGGACCAGCGCGCGACGGTGATCGCGGAAGCGGCCGAGATGTGCCGCCGCACCGTGGAGCAACTGCGCCAGCGCGGGCTGGACTGCCCGGTTGTCGGCGGTGGCGGCACCGGCACCTTCCTGCATGAGGCCGGCAGCGGCGTGTACAACGAGATCCAGGCCGGCAGCTACGCCTTCATGGATGCCGACTACGCCCGCAACCAGGATGCGCCGCCGTTCCAGCAGAGCTTGTTCGTGCTGGGTACGGTGATGAGCCGCAGCATCGCCGGCGTGGCGGTGCTGGATGCCGGGCACAAGGCGGTGGCGGTGGACAGCGGCCTGCCCCTGGTGTGGCAGCGCCCCGGCCTGGTCTGCACCAGCTTCAGCGACGAGCACGGCAAGCTGGAAGTGCGCGACGGTGCGGCGCCGGCGCTGGGCGAGAAGCTGCGCCTGGTGCCCGGCCATTGCGACCCGACGGTGGACCGCTACGATTGGTATGTCGGCGTGCGGAAGGGGCGCGTGGAATGCATCTGGCCGATCGGTGCGCGCGGGGCGATGGCTTAGCCCTTCAGCGCCGTCAGGCATGCCTCGAACAGCGAGAAGTCGAGCATCGGGTCGGCGTGCAACGCCGGCCCGCGCAGCACCGGGAAGCCGCCCTCGCTGAGGCCGCAGGCCAGCATCAGGTTGTCGAACTCACCGAAGTCCTCCACCGCCAACCCGTCCGGCATCACGCGCGCGGCCAGGTCGCGCGGGTCATTGCTGTAGCCCAGCGCGCGCTTGCCGCGGCCGGTCATCCAGCCGAGCTCATAGACCGTGCCCGGGTCGGCGCTCGGCCCGCGGAACGGGGTCAGGTTGGCGATGATCACGTCGGCGGCGTGCATGCGCGCCAGGTTGCGGCGGTAGATCGCGGTGGCCGCGTCGGTCGCCGCCTCGTTCTCCTCCAGCGGGAACAGGCCGGCGAAGCCGTGCGCCGCGCACAGCGCCAGCTTGCGCGCGCCGATGGCCCGGGCTTGCGGGTGGAAGACCTCCGGCCCCGCCAGGTAGATGCTCAGCCGCATGGCCGGATGACTAGCGCAAGCGGCCGGCCGGTGCGACCCTGGTGCCAACCCCTGGAGGAAACCACCCGTGAGCAGCACGCAAGCAGCGCATTCTCCCTATCTGGCGGTCCGCGAGGAGTGGTTGGCCCAGCGCGTGGAGCCGGCGCTGGACCCGGCCCTGCCGATCATCGACCCGCATCACCACCTGTGGGACCGGCCGGGCTGGCGCTACCTGGTGGGCGACCTGGCGGCCGATGTGGCGCAGGGCCACAACATCGTCTCCACCGTCTTCATCCAGTGCCGCGCCATGCACCGCGCGACGGGGCCGGAAGCCTTCCGGCCGGTGGGGGAGACCGAGTTCGTCGTCGGCCAGGCGGCGATGAGCGAGAGCGGCGGCTATGGCCCGGCGCGCGTGGCGCTCGGCATCGTCGGCCATGTGGACCTGCGGCTGGGCGCGCTGGCGCGCAACGTGCTGGAGGCGCATGTCGCCGCCGGCAATGGCCGCTTCCGCGGCATCCGCCACATCTCCACCTGGGACGAGGACCCGAGCCTGCTGAACCCGGCCTACCAGCCGCCGCGGGACATGTTCCACACCCCCGAATTCCGCGAAGGCTTCGCGCAGCTGGCGCCGCTCGGCCTCAGCTTCGATGCCTGGCTGTACCATCGGCAGATCCCGGACCTGGCCAAGCTGGCGCGGGCCTTTCCGGGCACGCAGATCGTACTCGACCATGTCGGCGGGCCGTTGGGCATCGGCGCTTATGCCGGCCAGCGGGATGCCGTGTTTGCCGAATGGAAGGCCAGCATCCGCGACCTGGCGCGCTGCCCCAACGTGGCGGTGAAGCTGGGCGGGCTTGGCATGCGCATCGGCGGCTTCGGCTTCGAGAATGGCGCGCTGCCGCCTTCCAGCGACGAGCTGGTGACGGCGTGGAAGCCGTATATCGAGACCTGCATCGAGGCCTTCGGCGCCGCGCGTTGCATGTTCCAGTCCAACTTCCCGGTGGACAAGGGCAGCTACGGCTACGGCGTGTTCTGGAATGCCTGCAAGAAGCTGGCGGCCAGCGTCAGCCCCAGCGAGAAGGCGGCGCTGTTCCACGACACTGCCGCGCGGGTGTACCGGCTGTAGCCGCCGGCGGCCCGCGCCGGCCCCTCGCGTGGCGCGGGCGTCAGACCCGAAGCATCACCTTGCCGATGACCTCGCCACGCTCCACCAGCTCATGCGCGGTGGCGATCTCCTCCAGCGGCAGGATGCGGGCGATGCTGTGGGTGATCTCGCCCGCCGCCATCCATTGGGTCAGGCGGCTGGTGCCCTCGGCGCGAAGCGTCGCGTCCATGAAGCTGCAGAACACCGTGCGCACCACCATGTCGCGCGACAGCATGTCGTAGAAGGGCAGGGTGGGCTGCTGGCCACCGCGGCTGGCATAGGCGCCGATGACGCATTTCCTGCCCGCCATCTTCAGGGTCGCTTCCATGTTGCCGCCCAGGTCCACCTCGGCGATGCGGGTCACGCCGCGGCCCTCGGTGATGCGCATGACCTCGACGGCCACGTCCTGGGTGCGGTAGTTCAGGATGTGGGTCGGCCCGGCCGTTTCGGCATGCGCGGCTTTCGCGGCCCCGCTGACGGTGGTGATGACGGTGCGCGCCCCCGCCAGCCGCGCCATCTGGATGGCGTAGTGGCCGACCGCGCCGGCGCCGCCGGTCACCAGCACGTCGCGGCCCGCCACGTCGCCGTCGGCGAACAGGCTGTACCACGCGGTCATCGCCGGCACGCCGAGGCAGGCGCCAACTTCCAGCGCCTCGGCATCCGGCAGCTTCACCGCCTGGGCCTCGGCTACCGCCATGTATTCGGCGCAGGTGCCGAAGGCCCGGCCGCCGCGCTGGCCGTTGTAGACCCACACCCGCTCCCCGGCGCGCGCGGCCGCAACACCCGGCCCGACCGCCAGGATGATGCCGGCGCCGTCATTGTGCGGGATCACCAGCGGGAAGCCCTCCCGCCCGCGCAGGCCGCTGCGGCGATTGACGTCCGAGGGGTTCACGCCGGAGAACATCAGCTTCACCAGCACCTCGCCGGGGCCGGGGGAGGGGTCCGGCACGTCGCCCACGCGCAGCACGTCGCGTGCCGCGCCGTATTCGGTGAAGTAGCCTGCGCGCATGGTCGGTCTCCTCGGTTGCGCGCAGCCTGGACTCGGGCGCGCCGGCGGTCCAGGCTTCGGGCAAAGCCATAGCGGGGAAACACCAATGTCCGAGGCCATCGCCCTTCACCCAGCGCCGCTGCCGCCGGGGCCGATCACCGGCCCGCAGGCCTGGTATGGCCGCGACATGCGCAACCGCACCGACTGGGTGGTGCCCTTCACCGCCGAGGACCTGGCCGAGTTGGACGTGGCGGTGCGGGCGCACCGGGCCGGCGGCAAGGCGCTGGGGGAGATCACCCCGGCCAACTTCAGGCTGCCGACGCTGGCGGCCAAGCTGGCGCGGGTTTCGGACGAATTGCTGGAGGGCCGCGGCTTCATCGTGCTGCGCGGCTTCCAGGTGGATACGGCTGACATCGAGGGCGCGGCGATCGCCTATCTCGGCGTCGGCAGCCACCTGGGCAGCTTCCGCAGCCAGAACGCCAAGGGCCACCTGCTGGGCCATGTGAAGGACCTGGGGCTGGATATCGCCAACCCCAAGGTGCGCTACTACCAGACCACGCGGGAGCTGGAATACCACACGGACAGCTGCGACATCGTCGGCCTGATCTGCCTGAAGACGGCGAAGGAGGGCGGCGAGAGCCGGCTGTGCAGCAGCACCACGCTGTACAACGAGGTGCTGAAGCGCCGGCCGGACCTGGTGCCGCTGCTGTTCAACCCCTTCCCGACCGACCGCCGCGGCGAGATTCCGCCGGGGATGAAGCCGTGGTTCGACATGCCGGTGTTCCATTGGCACGCGGGCAAGCTGAGCGCGATCTATTCCGGCCAGTACATCTGCAGCGCGCAGGAGAACTTCCCGCAGGCGCGGCGGCTTTCGGCGGCCGAGCATGAGGCGCTGGACCTGCTGGACACCATTGCCAACGAGGACGACGTGAACCTGAAGGTGGAGTTCCGCCCGGGCGACATGCAGTTCGTGCACAACCACACCATGCTGCATTCGCGCGGCGACTTCGTGAACTGGCCGGAGCCGGAACGCCACCGCCACCTGATGCGGCTGTGGCTGGCCGCGCCCGGCGCGCGGCCGCTGCCAGAGGTCTATGCCCAGCGTTACGGCAGCGTGGAGCTTGGCAACCGCGGTGGCATCGTCTGCGCCGAGACGGTGCTGACGTTCACCTTGCAGCCGGAGTAGCGTTCCGCATCACGCCGCGCCAGCGCTGCATCTCGGCGGCGATGAAAGCGCGGAACTCGGCCGGGGTGGAGGTGATGTTGGGGCTGCCCATCTCGGCGATGCGCTGCATGGCCACGGGTTCGCGCAGCGCCGCCACCGCCTCGGCATGCAGCCTGGCCACCACGGCCTCCGGCAGCCCCGCGGGGCCGAGGAAGCCATACCAGCCGCCGGCCTCGAAGCCCGGCAGGCCGGCCTCGATCATGGTCGGCACCTCCGGCAGCAGCGCGGCACGGGTGCGGCTGGTGACGGCAAGGGCACGCAGCGAGCCGCTGCGGATGTGCTGCAGCACCAGGGTCAGGTTCTCGAAGGTGTAGGGCATCTCCTTCGCCAGTATCGCCAGCACCACTGGCGCGCTGCCGTTGTAGTGCACCGGCGCGGCGGCGAAGCCGACCTGCTGGCGGAACGCCTCCCCGGCCAGCAGCTGCGGGCTGCCGACACCAGGCGTGGGATACAGCACTTCCGGCCCGCCGGCCTGCAGCGCCGCCATCATCTGGCGCAGGTCGCGCCACGGGCTTTCCGCCGGCACCACCAGCACCAGCGGCGTCTGCGCCAGCAGGGTGATGGGCGTCAGGTCGGTGAGCGGGTCGTAGCCCAGGTTGGTCTCGATGATCGGCGAGATCGCCAGTGGGCCGCTGCTGCCGATGCCCAGCGTGTAGGGGTCTCCCTTGGCCCGGGCCAGCGCCTGGGTGCCCAGGTTGCCGCCGGCGCCGGGGCGGTTCTCGACGATGAAGGGCTGGCCCAACTGCCGCGCCAGGCGCTCGGCCAGCAGGCGGCCGAGCTGGTCCAGGATGCCGCCCGCCAGGAACGGCACGATGACGCGCACCGGGCGGTTGGGATAGTCGGCCTGGGCGAAGGCGGGGCCTGCCATGCTGGCAAGGCCGGCAGCCATCAGGCTGCGGCGGGTCGCGGCGCGCAAGCATTCCTCCCGAGCGATTTGCCGGAGCATGCGGCGCCGACATCGCCGCGGCAAGGGCCGCTTGAAGCCACGCCCGCCGCCTGCGAAGCTGGGCGCAACCGCAGCCCAGCCAGGGAGAAGCAACGCCATGGACATGCCAACCAACCAGTGGGACCGCCGCACCGGCGACCTCGGCAACAGTGTCGAGTTCGGCCATGTGAACGTGACCATCCCGAGCCAGCTGCCGGCGACCGCCTTCTACATCAGCGGGCTGGGGCTGACGCGCGACCCGTATTTGATGACGGGCATCGACAACATGTGGGTCAACCTGCCCAACGCGCAGTTCCACCTGCCGCGCGGCAACCCGCAGGTGCTGCGTGGCCATACCGGCATACTGGTGCCGGACCTGAAGGAGCTGCTGTGGCGGCTGGACCGGGTGAAGGGCGAGCTGATGGGCACGCAGTTCCGCTGGGAAGACCACAGCAGCCACGTGGACACCTGGTGCCCCTGGGGCAACCACTACCGGGTCTATGGCCCGGACGAGGCGAAGTTCGGCCGCGTGTACCAGTCCATGCCCTATGTGCAGTTCGACGTGCCGATCGGCGCGGCGCCTGGCATCGCGCGCTTCTATGAGGAAATGCTGGCGATGCCGGCGAAGCTGGAGACGGTGGAAGGCGCGCCGGCCGCGCGGGTACAGGCCAGCGCCAGCGTAGACATGATCTTCCGCGAGACCGACAAGGAGCTGCCGCCGTTCGACGGCCACCACGTGCAGATCTCCATCGTCGATTTCTCCGGCCCCCACCGCAAGCTGCTGGAGCGCGGGCTGATCACCGAGGAGAGCAACGAGTTCCAGTATCGCTTCGTCGACCTCATCGACCTGGATACCGGCAAGCTGCTGTTCAAGATCGAGCACGAGGTGCGCAGCGTGAAGAACCCGCTGTATGCGCGCAGCTGGTACTACACGGTGCGCAACCCCAGCATCAACAACCGCAACTTCGTGCCGGGGCGGGAAGTGCTGGTGCCGGCCTACGAGGTGGAGTGAGCCACTGGTCGTGCGGCGCTACTGCTCCACCTCCACGGTGGCGCCGCCGGCCTGCACCGACTTCACGATGGCCTCGAAGGCGGCGACGGTCGCGATCATCTGGTCGTAGGTGATCGGGTAGGGCGCGCCGCCGGAAAGCGCATCGGCGAAGGCTTCCAGTTCCAGCTGCAGCGTATCCACCTCGGCCAGCTCGCGGCGTTCATGCGGCTGGCCGGAAAGGCGCAGCGCCAGGTGGCGTTCGTCGTGGTTCTCGGCATTGCCCGTGGTGCCGAAGACGTGCAGCCGCCAATAGCGCGGCGTGGCGCGGATCATGGCCAGCGTGCCGGTCATGCCATTGGCGAACTCCAGCATCACCGAGAGGCTGTCCAGCGCGCCCGGCGGCGGCTTCCACTGCACCAGCTGCGTGGTCACGCGCCTGACCGGGCCGACCAGGTTCACGAAGCAATCCAGCATGTGAACGCCAGTGCCGGTCAGCCCGCCGGCGGGGCTTTCATCCTCGTCATGCCGCCAGGGCGCGAAGTTGCTGGACGAGTTCTCGTTGCTCAGATGCCCCTCGATATGCAGCAACTGGCCGAGCGCGCCGGACTGCACCACGCGCTTGAGCTCGCCGACCGCGGGCAGGAAGCGGCGGTTATGCGCGATGCCCAGCAGCACGCCGGCGTCCTGGCAGGCGCGCACCGCGCGGACCGCGTCGGCGCGCTTCAGCGTGAAGGGCTTTTCGCACAACACCGGCTTGCCGGCGCGGGCCACCTGCTCGATCTGGTCGGCGTGCATGCTGTGCGGCGTGGCCAGCACCACGGCCTGCACTTCCGGGTCGGCCAAGGCCTCCGCGATGGTCGCGGAAAGCCGGAGGCCGTGTTTGTCCGCCAGGGCCTGGCGCATCGCGGGCCGAGGGCTGACGCCGTGGACGAACCGGATCTTCCCGGCTGCGGGACGCGCCGCGTCCAACAACCTTTCCCCCCACCAGCCCAGGCCGATGATTGCTGCTTTTATCATGCGCGCAGTTTGTCAGGCCGGGGCGTGCCGTGCCAGTCTGAGCGAAACATGGTTTGAGCGAGCGATCCACGCCTTTCGGCGATTCCGCCCCAGGCTATCGCGCGCCACGGGGAAGGAAATGCCGATGCGCCGCTGGCTTGCCGCCGCGTTGTTCACGCTTGTCGCCGGCATGGCGCAGGCTGCCTGGCCGGAGCGGCCGATCAGCATCATCGTGCCCTATGGCCCTGGCGGCGGTGCCGACATCGCCGCGCGTGCCTTCGGCCGCGTGCTGGAGGAGAAGCTTGGCCAGCCCGTCGTCATCGTCAACCGGCCTGGCGCCGGTGGCGGCATCGGCTTCACCCAGCTGCGGCGGGCGGCGCCGGATGGCTACACCATCGGCGTGCTGACTGGCCCCAACGTTGTGACGCTGCCGATCGAGCGGGCCGAGCCCTACCTGTTCACCGACTTCGCGTTGATCGGCAACATGGTGGACGATGTCGGCGGCATGTTCGTGCGCGCCGACAGCCCGCTGAAGACGCTGGCCGACCTGGTGGCCTATGCCCGCGCCAACCCGGGCGCCGCCAGCTTCGCCACCACGGGCATCGGCACCTATGCGCATTTCTCGATGCTCACGCTGGAAAGGCTGGGCGATATCCGCGCCAACGCCATCCACTTCACCGGCACCGCGGTGATCCGGCAGGCGCTGCTGAGCGGCGACATCATGGTGGCCGGCATCAGCATGACGGATGCACGCGCGGAATGGGAAGCCGGCCTGGTGCGGCCGCTGGCGCAGCTGGCGGAGGCGCGCTGGCAGGGGGCGCCCGCGGTGCCGACGGCGCGCGAACAGGGCATGGAGATCGTGTTCAGCTCGCAGCGGGGCTTCGCCGCGCCACCCGGGACGCCGGAGCCGTTCCGCGCGGCCTACGAGGCGACGTTGCGCGAGATGGCAGCCGACACCGCGATGCAGGCGCGCGCGGCGCAGCAGGGCATGCCGCTGCGGTTTCTCTCGGGCGCCGAATGGCTGGCGGATATGCGCCGGCAGGACGCGGTCTACCGCGCCATGTGGCAGCGGCAGCCGTGGAAGGAGTGAGGCGCTAGTTCTCGTCGGTGCCGTCGGCCAGCGCCGAGAGCGCGGCGACGTCGAGCAGCTCGACCCGCTGGTGCTCGGGCTCACGCAGCCAGGCACGCTTGCGGAAGGCGGTGAAGCTGCGGCTGACGGTTTCCAGCGTCAGGCCGAGGAAGTCGGCGATGTCCGCCCGCGTCATCGGCATGTCCAGCGTACGCTGCGGCTTGCCGCGGCGGCGGCCGGCTTCCAGCAGGGAGATCAGGAAGGCGGCGACCCGCGCCTCGGCCGGGCGACGGCCGACGGTGACCAGCTGTTCCTGCGTGGCGTTGAGTTCCTGGACGCAGAGGTCGAGCATCCGATGCTCCAGCTGCGGGTAGCGGCCGAGCAGCTTGTCGAGCTTCGGTCGGTCCAGCCGGCACAGCGTGGCGCCGGTCAGCAGCTCGGCATCGAACGGGTAGTCGCGGCGCGTGGTGAAGCCGATGACGTCGCCGGGGTAGCGGAAGCCAACCACCTGCTGCTTGCCGTCCGGCAGCAACCTGGTGAGCTTGGCGATGCCGTTCATCAGCGAGTAGACGCGGGTTGCCTGGTCACCTTCGCGGAACACGATGCTGCGGGCCGGCAGGGAGATGCGATCCGCCTCGGCGGAAATCTCATCGAGCGATGCCGCATCCATCGGTTTGCAAAGGCCGGCTACCTTGCTGCCGCAGGTCGCACACACCTCGTCCGTACGTACTGCAGTAGACGGCCGTGTAGCGTCCAGGGGATTCAAGGCTCTCTCCGATCCTTGGCAAGTCTAGCGCGCCATCCGAGCCAGGCTCAACCCTTACAGTCAGGTAATGCCCGTTCCTTGCGCCAAGTCAAGGACATCCCCGGGGCGTTGCCGCAGAATTGGGCCAAATCCGTCTGCGGCAACGCTTGATGTGATGTGTGGATCAGCCGGGCGTGAGGCTCAGCCCCGCCGGGTTGATGGTGACGGTGCCGGCACCGCTGACGGTGACCGACTGTGCCAGCGCCGACCAGGTCAGCGCATTGCCACCGGTGGCGGCGTCGAACATGCCGGCATAGGCCAGCGTGCCGACGGCGGCGGTGAAGGTGAAGGTGACGGTGTTGCTGTTCTGCTGCGCGCCGGTGCCGCTGAAGGTGACGCGCTGGCGGGCATAGCCGTTGCCGCTGGGTTCGCCGACCACGCCGGTGGCATCGGCACCGCCGGTTCCCAGGGCGAGGTAGACCTGGGTCGGCATGGCGGGGGCGCGGCCGCACAGGGCGCGGCCGAGCAGGTCCTGGGCATAGGTGGTGATGTTGGACATTGCAGGCTCCGTGGTGCGTGGGGGATGGGGCTCAGGCGTCGGTGGCGTCGGCCAGCCAGGCCACGCCGTCGGTTGCCGGCAGCAGCTTGGCGGCCGCGTAGAACTGCGGCGTGGTCACCTGGTGCAGGCTGGCCACCTGCAGGTCTGCCGCCGAGGCGCGGTAGTCGATGGCGGGCAGCGGCGCCTTGCCGGCTTCGCGCGCGGCCAGGTCGGGGTAGCCGTGCAGCCGGAACTCGGCGACCGCGGCGATGTGGTCGATCTGCACATGCGTCAGCCGCCAGTAGCTGGCGTTGAGGCCGGTGTTGCGGATCTCGATGGTCTTCAGCAGGGCCATGTCTGGGTTCCTCTCACTGGACTTCGGCGGTGCGGTACACCGCGACGACGTCCCAGGTGTCGGTGTTGGGCGGGGTGAAGCTGAGGTTCAGGCCGCCATTCGTGCTGTCCACGCCGAAGGTCAGCGCGGTGGAGGCGAGCCCGGTGGAGCCGGCCAGCGCGCCGGTGAAGGTGGCGCCGGACGTGGCGGTGGCGATGGTGCTGGCGCTGGCCTTGCGGTTGATGGCGAAGTACGCGAACACCCAGTGGCCGCTGTCGCCGGTGGTGGTGTCGCGCGCGGTCACCATCAGCGTGCCGGTCCAGGCGGTGTTGTTCGGGATGTTGGCGATGTTGGCGCTGCCGGCCGCGGCGCCGTCCGAGGTCAGCCGCACCGCTGCGCCGGCGGTGCTGCGGCCGGCCAGGACATAGTCGCCGAGCTGGGCGTCGCCGGCCGCGGCGATGTTGTTGGCCGCATGCACCCGCGCCCCGTACAGACCATGGGCGCTCGCCAACTGGCCGCTGGCCAGCGAGGCGATGCCGCTGGCGACATTGGCCCGCCCGAAGGCGCTGGCGTAGGTGCTGGTGGCCTGGTTGCCGCTGCCGCCGGCGAAGGTGTAGTTGCCGCTGGCGGTGTTGTTGGCGCCACCGAAGATGACCGCGCCGGTGCCACTGGCCACCTGGGTCGCGGCGGTGCGGCTGACCTGCCAATCGGTGGCACCGGGACCCCGGGCGTTGCCGCCGGCGGCGGTGCTGTCCGCGGTCTGCGCGCTGACATAGCCGGTGCCCTTGGGGTTGCCGAGGGTGACGTTGACGTTGGTGTCGGCGCTGCCGGCATCCACGCCAAGTACCACCGCGGCGCTGGTGGCGGCGCCGGCCAGGCGGGCGACGTTGCCGCCTCCGCCGCTGTTGACCAGCAGCGCGCCGGTCAGCGTGCCGCCGGTCAGCGCCAGGTAGCCCGAGATGGCGGCCCCCGACGGGATGGTGACCGTGCCGGTGAAGGTCGGCGAGGCCAGCGGGGCGGCGCCCGAGACGTCCGCCACCGCCAGCGTGACCGCGCCGCTGCGGCCGGCGACACTGGTGACGGCGCTGCTGCCGCCGAACCCCTGCGCCATGACCCAGGCGGTGGTGGCCAGCTTGGTGCTGTTGTCCACCGTGGCCGGCGTGGGGGCGGTGGGCGTGCCGGTGAAGGTCGGCGAGGCCAGCGGGGCGGCGCCCGAGACGTCCGCCACCGCCAGGGTCACGCTGCCGGTGCGGCCTGCGACGCTGGTGACCTCGCTGGGATTGCCGTCGACCTTGTCCCAGGTGGTGCCGTCGAAGATCACCCAGTCGCCGACGATCCAGGCACTTGTGCCGTCCAATGCCGTGCTGCCGGCAACGGCGACCTTGTAGGCGTAGCCCTTGGTGCCGGTGCCGCTGGTCAGCGTGGGCGTATTGGTGCCGGCGTTCCAGGTGCCCTGGTAGACCACGGCGCCGAGCAGG
>CAIMOR010000210.1 GCA_903843125.1 uncultured Rhodospirillales bacterium | reverse complement strand
TTCGCGGTGGACCCGAGCACGCATGCGCGCTGCACCATCGGCGGCATGGCCGGCAATAATTCCTGCGGCGGCAAGTCCATCCGCTACGGGCTGATGGCGGACAACGTGCTCTCCATCGATGCGCTGCTGGCGGATGGGTCGCAGTTTCGGTTTGGCGAGTTGCCGGACAACCTGGGCGCCGAGGTGCCGGCGGCGACGGCCGACCTGATCCAGCGGCTGCGGGCGCTGGGCGCGCGGGAGGCGACGGAGATCGAGGCGCGCTTCCCGAAGCAGTTGCGCCGCGTGGGTGGCTACAACATCGATGCGCTGACGCCGGCGGCACGCGAGCGCGGCCGCAGCAACCTGGCGCGGCTGCTGGTGGGCAGCGAGGGGACGCTGGCCTACAGCGCCGCGCTGACCCTGCAACTGCACCGGGTGAAGCCGCGCAAGGTGATGGGCATCTGCCAGTTCCCGACCTTCCGCACGGCGATGGAAGCCAGCCAGCACCTGGTGACGCTGATGCCGGAAGCGGTGGAGCTGGTGGACCGGACGATGATCGACCTGGGCCGGTCCATCGCCATGGTCCGCGCGACCATCGACAGCATCCTGATCGGCGAGCCGGACAGCCTGCTGATCGTGGAGTTCCACGGCGAGGATGATGCCTCGCTGCTGCGCCAGTTGGGTGCGCTGGAGGTGATGATGGCCGATCTGGGCCATCCGAAGCAGGTGGTGCGGGTGGTGGACCCGGCCTTCATGGCCGCCATCGCGGAGGTGCGCGAGGCCGGGCTGAACATCATGATGAGCATGAAGGGGGACGGGAAGCCGGTCTCCTTCATCGAGGATTGCGCCGTGGCGCTGGAGGACCTGGCCGACTACACCGAGCGGCTGAACGACGTCTTCCACAAGCACGGCACCAAGGGCACCTGGTACGCCCATGCCAGCGTCGGCTGCCTGCATGTGCGGCCGGTGCTGAACATGAAGGATGGCAGCGATGTTCGGCTGATGCGGACCATCGCGGAGGAGTGCTTCGCCCTGGTGCGCGAGTACAAGGGCAGCCATTCCGGCGAGCACGGCGACGGGATCGTGCGGTCCGAGTTCAACGAGACGATGTTCGGCAGCCGCATCGCCCGCGCCTTCGAGCAGGTGAAGGACGCGTTTGATCCCCAGGGCATGCTGAACCCCAACCGCGTGGTGCGGCCGCCGCGGATGGATGACCGGACGCTGTTCCGCTACGCGCCGGACTACACCCCCATCTCGGTGACGCCGGCGCTGGACTGGAGCGCCTATCCCGGCCCGCAGGCCGGCCTGCTTGCCGCCGTGGAGATGTGCAACAACAACGGCACCTGCCGGAAGTTCGACGCGGCGGTGATGTGCCCGAGCTTCCGCGCCACGCGCGACGAGCAGCACCTGACGCGAGGGCGCGCCAACACGCTGCGGCTGGCGCTGAGCGGGCAGATCGAGGGCGGCCTGGGCGGCGACGACGTGGCCGCGGCGATGGCGCTCTGCGTTTCCTGCAAGGGCTGCCGGCGGGAATGCCCGACCGGCGTGGACATGGCCAAGCTGAAGATCGAGCACCTGGCGGCGCGGGCGGCGACGCATGGGCTGGGCCTGCAGGACCGGGTGCTGGCGAGCATGCCGCATTGGGCGCCCTTCGCCGCGATGCTGGCGCCGCTGAGCAATGCGCGGGAATGGCTGCCCGGCGCGCGCTGGGTAGCCGAGAAGCTGCTGGGCATTTCAGCCGGGCGCGCCCTGCCCCGCTTCCGGCGGGATGCCTTCCATGACGCCGAGCTGCCGTGGCCGAGCGGCGCGGCGGGCGAGGTGATCCTGCTGCCGGACCTGTTCAACCGCTACTACGAACCCGAGAATCTGCGCGCCGCCGCCCGGGTGCTGCGCGCCGTCGGCTACACGCCCGTGGTGGCGCGCCCCGCCCGTGGCGCCCGGCCGCTGGATGAGGGGCGCACCCTGCTGGCCGCGGGGCTGGTCGCCCAGGCACGGGCCGAGGCGGCGCGGACGCTGGCGGCGCTGGATGCCTTCCCGCAGACGCCGGTGGTGGGGATAGAGCCGTCCTGCCTGCTGACGCTGCGCGACGAGTTCCTGGCGCTGCTGCCCGGCCCTGCGGCCGAGGCGCTGGCGGCGCGCAGCTTCCTGCTGGCGGAGTTCCTGGCGCGCGAGAAGGCGACGCTGCCGCTGGGGCGGCTGGAGGCGACCGTGCATGTGCATGGGCATTGCCACCAGAAGGCCTTCGCCGCCTTCGCGCCCACGCTGGCGCTGTTGCAGCGGGTGCCGGGGCTGGTGGTGAAGCCGATCACCTCCTCCTGCTGCGGCATGGCCGGGGCCTTCGGCTACCAGGCGACGCACCAGGCGACGTCCCGTGCCATGGCGGAACTCGGCCTGCTGCCGGCGGTGCGGGCGGCCGCGGCCGCGGACTACGTGCTGGCCGATGGCACCAGCTGCCGGCACCAGATCGAGGGAATGGCCGGGCGGCCGGCGCTGCACAGCGTGCGGCTGCTGGACCAGGCCCTGGCGCGGGCCGCCCATTAGCTGTGGGTAAGCCGATCAACCCCAGGTGAACATTAACCGGGGCTCTGCTAGACCTTTGGCCACAAGGGAATCGACCGGGGCGCCCGCGCCTCGTGGCCGGAGGGTTGGCTTTATGCAGTTCAGGCAGGTGCTGGTCGCCGCGACGATGCTCGGGCTGCC
>CAIMOR010000209.1 GCA_903843125.1 uncultured Rhodospirillales bacterium | reverse complement strand
GTGTTCGAACAGCACGGTCTCTTCAGCGCCCAGCCGGGCGGCATAGAGCCGGGCGGCCTGTGCGGCCCCGACGGCGCGCAGCCGCGCCGCCCGCTCCTTCCGCAGCGCCACCGGCACCTGCGGCATCCGCGCCGCCGGCGTGGAGGGGCGTGGCGAGTACGGGAAGACATGCAGAAAGGTCAGCCCCATCTCCTCCACCAGGTCCAGCGTCTGCTGGAACTCGGCCTCGCCCTCGGTCGGGAAGCCGGCGATCAGATCGGCGCCGAAGACGATGCCCGGGCGCAGCGCCCGTGCCCGCGCGGCGAAGCCCAGCGCATCCGCCCGCAGGTGGCGGCGCTTCATCCGCTTCAGGATCAGGTCGGCGCCATGCTGCACCGAAAGATGCAGGTGCGGCATCAGCCGCGGCTCCTCGGCAATGAGGCGCCAAAGGTCGGCATCCACCTCCACCGGGTCCAGGCTGGAAAGCCTGAGCCGCGGCAGTTCCGGCACCAGGGCCAGCAGCCGGCGCACCATCTGGCCCAGGCTCGGCGCCCCCGGCAAATCCGGCCCGTAGCTGGTGATGTCGACGCCGGTCAGCACCACCTCGTTGTAGCCATGCGCCACGAGGGCGCGCACCTGCTCCACGATGGCGCCGACGGGCACGCTGCGCGACGGCCCGCGGCCGAAGGGGATGACGCAGAAGGTGCAGCGATGGTCGCAGCCCTGCTGCACCTGCACGAAGGCGCGGGCGCGATTGGCGAACTCGGTCACCAGGTGGGCGGCGGTCTCGGTCGCCGCCATGATGTCGCTGACCGGCGGCGCGGCGCCAAGCACCCAGGCCTCCGGCTTCAGCTTCTCGGCGTTGCCCAGCACGCGGGTCACGCCGGGGATCTCGGCCCACTTTTCCGGGGCGATCTGCGCGGCGCAGCCGGTGACCAGGATGGTCGCTTCCGGGTTCTCCCGCGCTGCCTTGCGGATCGCCTGGCGCGCCTGGCGCTCGGCCTCCGCCGTCACGGCGCAGGTGTTGAACACGATGGTCCTGACGTGCCCCGCCTCGGTGGCCAGGGCGCGCATCGCCTCGCTCTCATAGGTGTTCAGCCGGCAGCCGAAGGTCAGCACCTGCACGCCGGCGGCGGCGCCGCTGGCCGCGCCGGCCAGGTCATGCCCGCTCACAGCGCGATCTCGCCGCGGAAGCTGGTGGCGACCGGGCCGGTCATCAGCACATGGTCGTCGGCGCGCCATTCCATCTCCAGCACGCCGCCGGGCAGTTCCACGCTGGCGCGGCGGCCGGTCAGGCCCCGGCGGGCAGCGTTGACGATGGTGGCGCAGGCGCCGCTGCCGCAGGCCAGGGTCAGCCCGGCGCCGCGCTCCCAGATCACCAATCTGATGCGATCAGGTGCCAGCACCTGGGCGAAGCCGATATTGGCGCGGTCGGGGAAGATCGGGTGGCGTTCCAGCTGCGGGCCGAGCGTGGCGATATCCAGCGCCGCCAAATCGGCCACGAAGAAGGTGGCGTGCGGGTTGCCCATGCTGCAGGCCGCCGGGTCGCTCAGCGGGCCGAACGCCAGCGGCACATGCAACGTGTCGCATTCCGCGGCCAGCGGTACCTCCTGCCAGCCCAGGCGCGGTGCTCCCATGTCGGCGCGCCACAGGTCGCCTGGCAGCCGTTCCACCGGCAGCTCACCCGCGATGGTCCGCACCGTCACGCGGTCCCGCCCCAGTTCCCCTGCCACCAGCGAAGCGACGCAGCGCGTGGCATTGCCGCAGGCGCCGGCTTCGGAGCCATCCGGGTTCAGGATGCGCATGAACACGTCGGCCCCCGGGCCGGCCGGCTCCAGCACGATGACCTGGTCGCAGCCGATGCCGCGCTGACGGTCGGCCAGCCAGGCGGCGCGCCGGGGCGAGATGCCGAGGTCCCGGGTGCGGCTGTCCAGCACGACGAAGTCGTTGCCCAGGCCATGCATCTTGCGGAAGGGGGTCATGCTGCGCCCCATATGCCCTGCCCGCCCCCGGGAAAAAAGCCCCGAGGTCGCAGCCCAGCCCCGCAACAAGGCCCTGCCGGCAGCGGCGTCCGGCCGATCCGCCGCCCGCTACCGCCTGAGGATGCCGCCCAGCACGTTGCGCAGCACCGCATTGGTGATCTGCCGGCCAACCGAACTTCCAACGCTGCGGGCGACCGATTTCGCCACCGCCTCCCCCAGCCCCTGCCGCCGGCCATTGCCGGAGAACACGTCGGTCCAACTGCCCGAGGGCGCCGGCGCCTGCGGTGCCTGCTGGCGCGGCGCCGGCATGCGCGGCTGCGGCGGCAGGGGCAGTGGCGGCACGCTGCCGCCCCAGCCGCCGCCGGTGGC
>CAIMOR010000208.1 GCA_903843125.1 uncultured Rhodospirillales bacterium | reverse complement strand
TCCGCGGCTGGTGGAGGAGACGCGGGAGACCCGGCCGGATATCGCGGTGCTGCTGGTGGACCGCAGCGACAGTGCCACGCTCGGGCCGCGCGCGGCGCAGATCGAGGCGGCGCGCGCGGTGCTGGAGGAGCGGCTGGGCCGGCTGCCGGAGCTGGAGTTCCGCACCGTGGAGGTGCCGGAGGCCGGCAACCAGGGCACCCGGCTGTTCTCGGCGCTGAACCAGGCGCTGGCGGAGGTGCCGCGCAACCGGCTGGCCGGGGTGCTGGCGCTGACCGACGGCCAGGTGCACGACGTGCCGGTGCCGCCGACGCTGGACGCGCCGTTCCACGCGCTGCTGCCCGGCCGGGCCGGCGAGGTGGACCGGCGGCTGCGGGTGCTGGAGGCGCCGGGGTTCGGTATCGTCGGCAAGACCGTGGAGCTGCGGATTGCGGTCGACGACCTTGGGGCACCGCCGGGCGGCGGTGTTGCCCGGCTGACGGTGCGGCGGGACGGCGCGCCGCCGGTGACGCAGAGCGTGCCGGTCGGGCGCGAGCAGCGGCTGACCATTCCGATCGAGCGCGGCGGCCCGAGCGTGATCGAGCTGATGGCGGAGCCGCGGCCGGGCGAGGTGAGCGACCTGAACAACCGCGCCGTGGTCACCGTGATGGGCGTGCGTGACCGGCTGCGGGTGCTGCTGGTGAGCGGCGAGCCGCATGCCGGCGAGCGCACCTGGCGGCGGCTGCTGAAGGCCGACCCCGGCGTGGACCTGGTGCACTTCACCATCCTCCGCCCACCGGAGAAGGACGACCTGACGCCGTTGAACGAGCTGGCGCTGATCGCCTTTCCGGTGCGCGAGCTGTTCCAGCAGAAGCTGCGCGAGTTCGACCTCATCGTGTTCGACCGCTTCGCCAATCGCGGCATCCTGCCGCCGGCCTACCTGCGGAACATCGCCGACTACGTGCGCGGCGGCGGGGCGCTGTTCCTCTCGGTGGGGCCGGAATTCGCCGGGGCGGTTTCGCTGGCCAGCACGCCGCTGGGCCAGGTGCTGCCGGCGCGGCCGGTGGGCGGGCAGCGCAACGGCGTGCAGGAAGGGCCGTTCCGGCCGCAGGTCTCGCCCGAGGGGGCGCGGCACCCGGTGACGGAGGGGCTGGCCGGCGCCAATGCCGGGGAAGCCGAGGCCAGCTGGGGCCGCTGGTACCGCAGCGTGCGGGCCGAGCCACGCGGCGGCGTGACGGTGATGCAGACGCCAGACGGCGCGCCGTTGCTGCAGCTGGACCGCGTCGGCGATGGCCGCGTGGCGCTGCTGCTGAGCGACCAGATCTGGCTGTGGAGCCGCGGCCATGACGGCGGTGGGCCGCAGGCCGAGTTGCTGCGCCGCGCCGCGCATTGGCTGATGAAGGAGCCGGAGCTGGAGGAGGAGGATCTTTCGGCGCGGATCGAGAATGGGCGGCTGCATGCCGAGCGACGCAGCGTGGCGGACGGCACGCCGCCGGACCTGACCGTGACGGCGCCGGACGGCAGCGTTCAGCGGCTGGCGCCCACGGTCGGCGCCGGCGGCAAGGCGACGCTGGACCTGCCCGCGGCCGCGGCCGGGGTGTGGCAGGTGACGGATGGCCAGCGCACCGCCTTCGCCGCCGCCGCCGCGGTGAACCCGCTGGAGGTGGCGGACCTGCGCGCCGACCCGGCGCCCTTGGCCCCGGTGCTGGCCGCCACCGGCGGCAGCGCGCATTTCATGGGCACCGGGGAGCCGGTACTGCCGGAGTTGCGGCGCGTGAGCCCCGGGCGGGACATGCAGGGCGGTGGCTGGGTCGGGCTGCGGCGCAACGGCGACCATACCGTGACCGGCATCTCCGCCCTGCCCCTGCTGCCGCCCTGGCTGGCGCTGCCGCTGGTGCTGGGCGTTGCGGTCCTGGGTTGGCGGCGTGAAGGAAAGGTTTCGGCCGGCGGCGCTTAAGGCCGTTGAGGCAAGGCGGCTCAACGTATAGGGTCCGGGCCATGCGCCATACCCCTGCCCTGCTGTTCCCCCTGGCCGTGCTGGCCGGCCTTGCCCTGCTGCCGCACGACGCCCAGGCGCAGCGCTACCAGGGTGGCCGGCCCGGTCAGGCCCTGGGGCAGTCCCCCGGCTCGCTGGAACGCTCCAGCCGGCCGCCGCCGACGGCCCTGCCCGGGCTGACCGCGCGCGGCAGCATCGAGCCGATCCCGGCCGACCCGAACGCGAACCTGGCACCGACGCCGGCACTGTTCGACGCGATCAACCGTGGCGACCTGTTCGCGGCGCGCGACGCGGTGGCGCGCGGCGCCGACCCGGATGCGACCAACGTGCTGGGGCTGACGCCGCTGGACGCGGCGGTGGACCAGGGCCGCAACGACATCATGTTCTTCCTGCTCAGCGTGCGTGGGGCGCGGCCCACCGGCGGCGCCGGCGAGGATGGCCAGAGCGCCTTCCGCAGCCAGCCGGCGGTGCCGCAGGCGCCGGCCCGCGCCGGCCGGGCGCCGCGCACGCCGGCGAGAT
>CAIMOR010000207.1 GCA_903843125.1 uncultured Rhodospirillales bacterium | reverse complement strand
TCCAGCACCACGGAGACGATCTGCGGGATGACGTCGCCGGCGCGTTGCAGCACCACGGTGTCGCCGACGCGGACGTCCTTGCGGGCGATCTCGTCCTCGTTGTGCAGCGTGGCGTGCTGCACCACGACGCCGCCGACGTTGACCGGTTCCATGACGGCGCGCGGGGTGAGGGCGCCGGTGCGGCCGACCTGGATTTCGATGCGCAGCAGCCTGGTGGTGGCCTGCTCGGCGGGGAATTTCCAGGCGATGGCCCAGCGCGGCGCGCGGCCGACAAAGCCGAGGCGGGTCTGCCAGTCAAGCCGGTCCAGCTTGTAGACCACGCCGTCGATATCGTAGGCGAGGCCGGCGCGCTCGCTGCCCACGCGGGCCTGGAAGGCGGCGGCGTCGGCTTCGGTTTCCAGCCGCTGGCTCAGCGGGTTGACGCTGAACCCCCAGGCTTCCAGCTGCTTGAGCCAGTCCCAGTGCGTGGTGACGGGCACGCTGCTGGCGGCGCCCATGGCGTAGGCGAAGAGCTTGAGCGGGCGGGCCGCGGTGATCTTGGCGTCCAATTGGCGCAGGCTGCCGGCGGCGAAGTTGCGGGGGTTGGCGTAGATGCGCCGGCCGGCCTCGGCCTCGGCCTGGTTGAAGGCGAGGAATTCCTGCTTGCCGCAGAACACCTCGCCACGGATTTCGATGCGTTCGGGGGCGCCCTTCAGCCGCAGCGGCAGGTCGCGCAGGGTCTTCAGGTTGGCGGTGATGTCCTCGCCCTCGGCGCCGTCGCCGCGGGTGGCGCCGCGGAGGAAGCGGCCGTTCTCGTAGGTCAGGTTGACCGAGAGGCCGTCGATCTTCGGCTCGCCGACGAAGTGCAGCACGTCGTCCTTCAGGCCGAGGAAGCGGCGGATGCGGGCGCAGAACTCGGCGAAAGCCTCGGGCGCGAAGGCGTTGTCGAGGCTGAGCATCGGCACGCCGTGCTTCAGCTTGGCGAAGCCCTCGGCCGGGGCGGTGCCGACGCGGCGCGACGGGCTGTCCGCGCGGATCAGCTCGGGGAAGCGCGCCTCGATGGCGCGGTTGCGGCGGACCAGCGCGTCGTAGTCGGCGTCGCTGACCTCGGGGGCGTCGTTCTCGTGGTAGGCGCGGTCGTGGTGGGCGATCTCGGCGGCCAGGCGCGCGAGTTCGGCGGCGGCTTCTTCCTCGGTGAGCGCTTCGACGGGGCGATGCGGCTGATCCGGCCCTTCGCCGTTGTGGCCAGCAGGCGCGGTCACAGCAGCCCGCCTGTGAGCAAGCTATCCGCCGCCGCGCGGGCGGCTTCGGTCACCCGCTCGCCGGCCAGCATGCGGGCCAGTTCCTCGCGGCGTTCGGCCTTGGGCAGGGCTTCCACCAGCGTGCTGGCGCGTCCCGCCTTGACCGACTTGCTGACGCGCAGATGCGCCGCGCCGCGCGCCGCCACCTGCGGCGAATGCGTCACCACCAGCACCTGCAAGCGTTCCGCCACGCGTTCCAGCCTTTCCCCAACCGCGGCGGCGGTGGCGCCGCCTATGCCGGCATCGACCTCGTCGAACACCAAGGTGGGCACGGGGGAGCCGGCCGCCAACACCACCTTCAGCGCCAGCATCAGGCGGGAGAGCTCGCCGCCCGAGGCGATCTTCATCAACTGGCCCGGCGTCTGGCCGGGGTTGGTGGAGACCAGGAAGGTCACGCGGTCCTGGCCGTCCGGCCCCCAGCCGGCCTCCTCCTTCGCCGCCACTTCCACCACCAGGCGGGCGCGGTCCAGCTTCAGCGGCGGCAGCTCCTTGGCCAGGGCCTTCTCCAGCTTGCCGGCGGCGGCGCGACGCGCCTCGGACAGCGCGGCGGCGGCTTGCAGGTAGGCGGCGCGGGCGGTGGCGGCGGCCTGTTCCAGCTGGGCGACGCGGCCGGTGCCGGCGTCCAGCGCGCCCAGGCGCTCGCGCAGGTGCTCCAGCAGCGTCGGCAGCTCCACCACGGCCACGCCGTGCTTGCGGGCGGCGGCGCGCAGGCCGAACAGCCGCTCCTCCAGGTTCTCCAGCCGGCGCGGGTCGGGGCCGCCTTCCTGCAGCAGGCGTTCCAGCAGGGCCTCGGCGTCCGACAGCGCGTCCTGCGCGGTGGCAAGCGCGGCCAGCACCGGCTGGCATTCCTCGTTGGTCGGGCTGGGCAGGCGTTCCAGCGCGCGGGCGGCCTGGCGCATTGCCTCGGCCGGGCCGCCCTTGCGGCGGTCGCGCGGCTGCAACTCGCTCAGCGCGGCGGCGATCTGCTCGGCCCGGCGCTCGCCCTGTTGAAGCTGCTGGCGTTCCTTGGAGAGCTCGGCTTCCTCGCCTTCCTCGGGCGAGAGGCTGGTCAGCTCCTCGACCGCGTGGCGCAGGAACTCCTCGTCGCGCTGGGCGGCGGCGATGGCCTCGCGCGCCTCGGCCAGCTTGCGCTCGGCGGCGCGCCACTCGCGCCAGGCGGCGCCCGTCGCGTTGCGGCGGCCGTCCAGGTTGGCGAAGGCGTCCAGCAGGCCGGCGTGGCTGGCGGGGTCGGCCAGGCCGACCTGGTCGTGCTGACCCTGCACTTCCACCAGCAGGGCGGCCAGGCGCTTCAGCAGGCCAACGGCGACGGGCTGGTCGTTGACGAAGGCACGGCTGCGGCCATCGGCCTGCACCACGCGGCGCAGCACCAGCATGTCGTCATCGGCCTCGATGCCCTGTTCCTGCAGCAGCGCCAGGGCGGGGTGGCCGGGCGGCGGCAGGAAGCCGGCGGCGACGCTGGCCTGGGCCTGGCCGGTGCGGACCATGCCGGCCTCGGCGCGCAGGCCGCAAGCCAGGCCAAGGCTGTCCAGCAATATCGACTTGCCGGCGCCGGTCTCGCCGGTCAGCACCGAGAGGCCGGGCCCGAAGCTCAGGTCCAGCCGGTCGATCAGGACGACATCGCGGATGGCAAGCGAGGCGAGCATGCGCCGGCCGCTGGCCCTAGGGCACGCGCCGCTCGGATGACGTCATCCGAGCGGCGGCGTTTGCCCGCGCAGACGAAGGCCCTGGGCATTGTCCGCGAAGCATGGGCGGGAACTGCCCTAGAATGGCGACAGCGAGGCGATGCTGCGCAGGCCACGGCGCATCAGGCCGGGGCGGACGCCATCGGCCGAGGGCGCGCCGTCGACCAGCAGGGCGTAGCTGTCCTGGTACCAGGGGCTGCCCGGGAAGTTGTGGCCCAGCACCGAGGCGGTCTTCTTCGCCTCGTCCTCCAGCCCCAGCGCCAGGTAGATCTCGGTCAGCCGGTGCAGCGCTTCCGGCACGTGGTTGGTGGTCTGGTATTCCTCGATCACCCGGCGGAAGCGGCCGATGGCGGAGGCGTAGAGGCGCTGGCGCTCATAGAAGCGGCCGACGTTCATCTCCTTGCCCGCCAGGTGGTCGCGGCCCAGGTCGATCTTGAGCCGGGCGTCGCGGGCGTAAGAGGTCTCGGGGAAACGGTTCACCACGTCCTGCAGCGCCGCCATGGCCTGTTCCGTGGTGCGCTGGTCGCGCTGGGCGTCGCTGATCTGCTCATAGTAGCAGAGCGCGCGCAGGTAGTAGGCATAGGCGATGTCGCGGTGCGCCGGGTGCAACTGGATGAAGCGGTCCAGCGCGCCGACCGCTTCGGTGTAGCGGTTGCGCATGTACTCGCCATAGGCGGTCATGATCTTGGCGTTGGTCGCCCAGGCGGAATAGGGATGGTCGCGTTCCACCTGGTCGAACAGGTCCACGGCGGCCTGGTAGCGGCGCGCCTGCAAGGCCTCGACACCCGCGGCGTAGAGGCCTTCCGGCGTGCGGTCCAGCGTGGGGTCGCCATCGCGCGGCGCGGTGGCCTGCGCCAGGGCGCGGTCGTTGCCGTCCCAGGGGTTGATGCTGCGCAGCGTGGAGCAACCCGGCAGCAGGGCCAGGCCGAGCAGCAGGAACAGCGGGGGCAGGACGCGTCGGGTCATCGGGGCCGTGTCGTTCACCATGGCGCGTCTATACCACGCGTCGCGCCCGGCGCTACATGGCCGCGCGCTGGTTCGGCGGAGAAGACTTCTCGGCAGGCTTATCGGCAGGCTTCGTGGCAGGCCTCCTGGCAGGCTTCCCCTGCGGCATCGGCACCGGCATGGTGCTGCACGGCCTGCGGCGCGTGCCGGGCGGGTGCGATGGCCATCCAGCCAGGCCGGCCGGTGAGGGAAGACATGCCGCACGGCGACCAGCAGCATCCGCAGCATCCTGGCCACGGGCACGGGCACGACCACGGGCACGACCACGGGCATGGGCACGCGCATGGGCATGGGCATGGGCATGGGCATGGGCACGGCGCCGACCCGGCAGCGCGGGGCTTCGTTGCGGGCATCCTGCTGAACCTGGGCTTCACCGCCTTCGAGGCCGCGGCCGGCCTGGTGGCGGGGTCGATGGCGCTGGTGGCGGATGCCGGGCACAACCTGTCCGACGTGCTCGGCCTGGGGCTGGCCTGGGTGGCGGTGGTGCTGGCGCGGCGGCTGCCCAGCCCGCGGCGGACCTATGGCTGGCATCGCGGCACCATCCTGGCGGCGTTGGCCAATGCCGCCCTGCTGCTGGTGGCGGTGGGCGCCATCCTGGCCGAGGCGGTGGGGCGGCTGCTGCACCCGGCGCCGGTGGCGACCGGGCCGATGCTGTGGGTGGCGCTGGCCGGCGTGGCGGTGAACACCGCCACGGCGCTGCTGTTCGCGCGGGGGCGCCAGCACGACCTCAACCGCCGCGGCGCCTTCCTGCACATGGCGGCCGACGCGGCGGTTTCGTTAGCCGTGGTGGTTGGTGCGCTGGTGATCCGGGCGACTGGTTGGCTCTGGGTGGATCCGGGCCTGGGGATGCTGGTGGCGGTGGTGATCCTGGCCGGCACCTGGGGGCTGCTGCGCGAGTCCGTGGCGCTGGCGATGGACATGGTGCCGCCGCGCGTCGACCCGGCAGCGGTGCAGACCTATCTGGCGGGGTTGCCGGGCGTGGTGGAGGTGCACGACCTGCACATCTGGGCGCTGGGCACCACGGAGGTGGCGCTGACCGCGCACCTGGTGCGGCCAAGTGCGGGGCTTGATGACGGCTTCCTGCTGAGCACCTGTGCAGCACTGCGGGCAAGGTTCGGCATTGGCCATGCCACGCTGCAATTGGAAACGGGCAGCCTTGGCTGCCCGCTTGCGCCGTCCGAGGTGGTGTGACCGGACGGGTGGCTCAGTTGCCGCCCTTGAGGTGCAGGATCAGCTTTTCGGTGGCCGCCACCTTGTCGGTGCGGTCGATGGCCGCAACCTCGGTCGCCAGGCGGTCGAGTGCCTGTTCGTAGATCTGGCGCTCGGAGAAGCTCTGGTCCGGCTGGCCGGCGTTGCGGTGCAGGTCGCGCACCACCTCGGCGATGGCCACCGGGTCGCCGGAGTTGATCTTGGCCTCGTATTCCTGGGCACGACGCGACCACATGGTGCGCTTGATGCGGGCGCGGCCCTTCAGCGTGTCCAGCGCTTCCTTCATGCCCTCGTTGCTGGCCAGCTTGCGCAGGCCCGAGGAGGCCGCCTTGTTGACCGGCACCCGCAGGGTCATGCGGTTCTCCTCGAAGGTGACGACGATCACCGAGAGGGAATAGCCGGCGGCGCTGACGGTCTCGATGCCCTGGACGCTGCCGACGCCGTGGGTCGGGTAGACCACCATGTCGCCGGCCTTGAAGTCGGTCGGCTTGGCGGCCAGGCGCGGCGTGGTCATCGGCGCGCCGCCCATCTTGTGCGGGATATGCGTCGGGCGTGGCGGCACCGCCTCCGACACCGGGCTGTCGGTGGCGACGGGCGTGCTGGCGGGCGGGGTGTTGACGGGCGCGGCGGTCACGGGCGGCTTCGGGACAGGGGCGGCCTTGGGGGCGACGGATTTGGGAACGGGAGCTACCTTGGGTGCGACAGGTGTGGAAGGGACAACGGCCGGCGGTGGCGTTGGTGGCGGCGTGGCCGCGGTTGGCATGGCAACCGGTGGCGCGGCCGCTGCGGCGGGCTTGGGCGGCGAAGGCCGAGCTGGCGGCGCGGCGGCCTTGGCGGCGGTAGCCGGATTGGCGGGCAGGGCCGCCGGCGCCTTGGCGGCGCTGCCGGCCGTGGTGCCGCGTTCGGCCTTGGGCGGCAGCGCCGCCGATGCCGGGTCGGTTTTGGCAGGGCTGGGCCGTGTGGCGGCCGGCTTTGGCGCTGGGGTGGCGGGCTTGGCAGCCGCGGTCTTGATCTCAGCCGGCTTCGCGACCCCAGCCCTGGTGCCAGCGGTCTTGGCCACGGGGGCCTTGGCCGCCGGCGCCTTGGAGGCCACCGGCTTGGCGGGCGCGGCCTTGGCGCTGGCCGGCTTGGCGGCGGGCAGCTTTGCCGGGGCCTTGGCGACGGCGGCCGGCTTCTTCGGGGCAGGGCTGGAGCGGCGCGGCGTGGCGACCTGCTTGGCCTGCGCAACCGGCTTCGTCGGCTTCCGGGCGGTGCCGCCGGCCGACTTCGTGGTCGGCGGCTTGGAGGAGCCCTTGGCGCGAGCGGGTGACTTCATAACCGCACTATTCTCCTGCTGCCGGGGCGGCGCCGCGCGGGGCCTGGCTTCAAGCGTCCCCGCCCAGCCTTCACCCCGGGCACATCATACGGCGGAGGGCCGGCCCGGTTGCGGCGCGCGCCTCGCTTCCCCCGGGAAGCCAGACCTCAACGCGCCTGCGTGCCGCCGGCTGCCATCTGTTTGAAACGTTAGCAGGTTTTTCGACCTAAGTCACCACCCGTTAACGCGCGTGAATCACGTCTCAGCGCACGGGACGCGGGGGACCCCCGCCCTGGCTCAAGCCTTGCCGGGGTTGCTGCTCAGCAGGGCCTTCTTGCCCGGCTTGTCTTTCCATTCGTCGGCATCGGCCGGGGATTCGCCCTTGCGGGTGATGTTCGGCCACTGGGTGGCGAAGGTGCGGTTGATCTCGACCCAATCGGCGGCCCGATCATCGCTGTCCGGCACGATCGCCTCGGCCGGGCATTCCGGTTCGCAGACGCCGCAGTCGATGCACTCGTCCGGGTGGATCGCCAGGAAGTTCTCCCCGACGTAGAAGCAGTCCACCGGACAGACCTCGACGCAGTCCATGTACTTGCACTTGATGCAGTTCTCGAGAACGACGTAGGTCACAACGCAATCCCTCAGGCCGGGCCATCCGGCTGACACATGGCCTGCCTTTCGCGTGAAGGCAAGCGGTCACACGGGCCGGCAGCCATGCGAAAGCGCCGGGGACGGCCGGCACCGGGCCATGGCCGGTCGCAAGGTGCGGCCGTGGGGTCAGGCTTCCGGCGCCAGGGACAGGTCCTCGTACAGGGCGCGCGCCTGGTCGGGGGAGCCGCGCCGGGGCGCCAGGGCAACCACGCGCCAGACCCGGACCTGGTCCTGCCAGGGGAAGGTCAGCACGTCGCCGGGGCGCAGCTTTGCGTGCGGCTTCTCGGTCGGCTGGCGGTTGAGGCGGAACCCGCCGCGTTCCACTGCCGCCGTGCAACTGGTGCGGGCCTTGGCCAGCCGGGCACACCAGAGCCACTTGTCCAACCGCTGCCAATCCTTGTCCTCGGCATCGCGGTCGGCGGTGGCTGCTGGCACGCGCGGGCGCTACTTCAGCTTGAGCCGGGCCAGGATGGCGAAGGGCGAATCCGCTGCCGGGTCGCTGTTGGTGGGGCCGAGGATCTGCTGCTCGCGCGGTTGGCCGCCGCCGCCGCGGTCGCTGCGGCCACCTTCCGGGCGCTTGGACCAGGGGCGGTCGCCGCCCGGGCCGCCACGATTGCCGCCGCCCGGCCCACCGCCCGGGCCGCCGGGGCCACGGCCGAAGTCGCGGCGCGGGCCACGGTCCTTGCCCTGGCTGGCGAAATCCGGGCGCAAGGGCTTTTCCACCGGCGGGCGCGGTGGGCCGTAGAAGCCATCCGGCAGCACCATGGCGATGGTCTGCACCGGGCGCGACGGTGCCTCGCTGCGGTTGCCCTGGTAGCGGTCGCCGCCACGCTGGCCCTCGCGGTTGCCGTCCCGCGGGCCGCGGGGGCCCTGGTCACGGCCGCCATGGGGGCGGTCGGCTGGCGGACGGTCGCCCTGGTGACGGTCGCCCTGGGGACGTTCCCCTTGGGGACGGTCGCCCTGGGGCCGTGCCGCGTAGGGACGGTCGCCTTGCGGCCGGTCGCCACGGGGGCGTTCGCGGTAAGGGCGGTCGCCGGCCGGCCGTTCGCCTTGCGGGCGTTCGCCGGCGGGGCCCTGGTAGGGGCCCTCGGGGCGGCCGTCGCGGCGCGGGCCACGGTCACCGCGCCCTTCGCTGCGTCCCTCGCTACGCCCCACGGGGCGAGGCCCGCGCGGCGGCGGGGCCGGCGGGCCGTACATGCCTTCCGGCATCGGCTCCGCCG
>CAIMOR010000206.1 GCA_903843125.1 uncultured Rhodospirillales bacterium | reverse complement strand
GCCCGCGCCCTGATTGGTGATCGTAACCGAGGTCACGGCGCCCGAGGTCAGGGTGCAGTAGCCGGTGGCCTGGATGCCGCCGGGCGGGGGCGCCGAGATCAAGACGTTCGGCGGGTACGTATAATTCGCGCCGCCGTTCGTCACCGTGACCGTGGTCGACACGGCGCCGCCGACAATCGCGCGCCAGATCGAGCCACCAGCCGACGCCGTGACAGTCGGCGCGGACGTGTAGCCTGAACCAGCGGTCGTCAGCAGCGCGCCAACCGGGCAGCCAGTCTGATTGGCGAGGCGGTAGTTGACGCCGTCCGAGTAGATGTACTCGAGACCGCCGGCCATCACGCCGCCGCCCTCCGCCCGCAGCACCGCCTGGCCGCCGCCCACCGCGATGCGGCCGGTGTTGTTCACCAGCGTCTCGACCACGCCGCTGATGGCGCTGGCGCTGAGCTGCACGCTGCCGCCGCGGGCGTTGATGACGCCGCCATTGGTCACCAGCGCCGCGCCATCCGGGCTGCTGCGCACCTGCTGCGTCACGTCCAGGCTCAGCAGCCCGTCGCCGGCCAGGTCCAGCGTGAAGGCCTCGGCGCCCTGCAACGCCACATGGCCCAGCCGCGCGTTGATGGTGCCGCTGTTGGCGGCACGCGGCCCGGCCAGCACCGCCAGCCCGGTGTCGGCCACCGTGATGCTGCCGCGGTTCTCCACCCGCGCGCCCGGGTTGGCCGGCGTGGTGAAGGCCATGCGCCCGGCCATGAAGTCCTGGTTGGCAATGCCCGCGGCGCTGGCGATCAGGTTCGCCACGTTGACCTGCGCGCCCTCGGCGAAGACCACGCCGGACTGGTTGACGATGGCGATGCCGCCATTGGCGGTGATCCGCCCGGCTATCACCGAGGGATCGGGCGTGGTGACGCGGTTCAGCGTCCAGCTCTGCGGGCTGGGCTGGTTGAACTGCACCGCCTGGTTGGCGCCCACGTTGAACGTGTTCCAGTCGATCGCGGCGCGGCCGCTGGACTGGTTGATGGTGGTCGTCGTCGCCGATTGCGCGATGCTGGCGCTGCCCGCCACCACCCGCCCGCCGCTCGGCGCCGCGTTCGGGGCCACGCCCTGCGCCAGGGCCAGCGCCGGCAGCAACGCGGTGCAGCCCAGCAGGCCCAGGCGGAAGCGGCGTGCCGGCATCGTCAGTACCTCACCAGCATGCGGAACAGCGCCCCGGTTTCGCGCAGCGGGTCGGCGGCGGCGCCATCGGGCCGGCGGGTGATGCGTTGCGCCACCTCGGCGTCGAACTGCACGGTCTCGCTGACCACCAGCCGCACGCCGGCGCCATAGCTGGAAAGCCGCCGGTTCGGGTCGGTACGCAGGTTCTCGAAGGTGCGGCCCAGGTCGCGGAAGGCGTACCACTGCGCGGTGAAGCGGCCATTGCCGATCACCGGCTCGCTCGGCACCTCGAATGCCGTGTCCAGCTGCAGCTCCACCGCCGCGCCCCAGGCCCGGTCGCCGGATATCTGGCCGTTGTAGAACCCGCGGCCCAGCCGCGAGCCGCCGAGGTAGAACTTCTCGGCCGAAGGCAGCACGTCGTCGGTCCATTGCCCGGCGAACAGGCCCTGGATGTTCACCATGCCCTGCTCGAACGGGCTGAACAGCGGCTGCGTCCGCTGGATCTCCGCGGTGGCCTTGGTGAAGCCGAAATTGCTGCCGGCGCGGGCCGCCGTCACGCTGTTGGTCGCGGTGGCGCCCAGCCCGTTCAGGCCGTTATGGATGCGGAAGTTGCCCTGGCTGGTGGCCGCGGGCAGCAGCGGCACCCAGCTGTCCAGCAGCTGGAAATCCATGCCGCCGCGCAGGATGCGGATCTTGTCCAGGCTGGCGCGGCTGCGGTTGTCGCCGAAGCCGGTGGTGACGGTGCTGTCGAACAGGTCCAGCGCCGTGACCGCCGTAAGATTGAACGGCCGGCTGCGGATCAGCGGATAGCTCAGCGAGACGCCGCCGACCTGCGCCTCCCCCTGGTAGCCATTGGCGCCCACCTTGCCGAACGGCCGGGTGATGCCGGTGCCGGCGTAGAAGCGCAGCCGCAGCCCGGAGCCGCCGAGGAAGAACTCCTCGCTGCCCTGGGTGAACCACTGCGCCCCGGTCGGCGTGCCGAAGAACGAAAGCTCGGTGCGTTCGCCCAGCTCGGTCAGGGAGTTGACGCCGAAGGTCAGCAACCCCTGCCATGGCCCGACATACCGATAGCCGCGGTTGTCCACGTTCAGGTAGCCGCTGACCAGCTTGTGCTCCACCTGCGCCACCAGCTGCAGCGCGCCGGGTTCGCTGGTCAGCGGCCGCAGCGTGCCGCGCACGGTCACCCCGGGCACGTCGCTGGCCAGCAGCAGCGCACGCTCGATCATGGCGCCGCTGACCGGCTTCTGCCCCACCAGCCGGTCGAGGAAGCGCAGCACCTGGGTGCCGGCGGCGCCGATATCGCCCTCCAGCTTCACCTCGGCGACGAAGCCCTCGGTGACCGCGAAGGTCACCTCCACGCCGCCCTCGGCCGGGGTCAGCCCGGCGTTCACCGCGGTGAACGGATAGTCCGCGGCCCGATAGGCGCGCAGCACTGCCAGGCGCACATCCTCCAGCCGGGAAAGCGGTACCTGCTGGCCGGCCAGGCCGGCCGTGGCCGCCGCCAGCTCGGCATCGCCCAGCGCCAGGTTGCCGCGCAGCCCCACCTTCACCACCCGCACCAGCGCGCCGGCATTCGGCCCGGTGGTGGCCACCGGTGGCGGCGGCGTGGCCGAGGGCCCCAGATTGGGCGTCGGCCGCGGCGCCAGCCGCTCCACCGGGTTCAGTACCGGGGGAGCCTGCTGGGCAACGGCGTCGGCGGCTGCCCAGGCGACGGCCCAGGTCAGCACCATCAAGGCGGCGCGCACCAGCATTCGTATGAATCGCCCCTTAAGAACACCCGTCGGTTGTGTATGTCACATTTTGGTTTCGACCACCAATAAACCAGGCCGGTGCTTGGTCCCACGCCCGCCGCGGCCCTAAGCTGCGGCGATGAACGATGATCCCATCCTGTCCACCCATGGTGGCGAGCCGGCGCCGGGGCTGGAGGGCGTGCCCCGTTCGGACATGTCGGCGCTGGAGACGGCGGTGCCGAAGCTGGTGGATGCGGCCCTGCGCGGCCCGGTGGTGCTGACGCGCCACGGGCGGGAGGCCTTCGTGCTCATGCCGCTGGACGTCTGGCGCCGGATCTGGGGCGCCAGCCCGCGCCCGCCGGTGGTGGTGGGACTGCCGCTGGACTAGCGCCGCGCCGGCCGGGCGGCAGGGCCACGCGCCCCGCCGCCCTTGCCGGTTCAGGTCTCGGTCGTGCTGCTGCGGCCCCGGCCCGGCGGGTCGGTCGGGTCGTTGTCGCTGTTGGCGCCGGGCTGCGCCGGGCCGCCGCGGCCGCGCCCCGGCGGGTCGCCGGGGTCGTTGTCGGACGCACCGCCGCCTTGGCCGCCGCCTTGGCCGCCG
>CAIMOR010000205.1 GCA_903843125.1 uncultured Rhodospirillales bacterium | reverse complement strand
CGGCATCCGCGGCGGCTATGGCGGCGGCGGCGGCCGGTCCGACAACGACCCGAACGACGCCCCCGGCCGCGGCATCCGTGGCGGCGGCGGCGGCCGTGGCGTGACCGACAACGACCCGAACGACGGCCCCGGCCGTGGCCGTGGCTGGTCGCAGCCGCAGCGCAGCGTCACCGACAACGACCCCAGCGACGGCCCCGGCCGTGGCCGCGGCTGGCGCTGAGCCGGCCGCGCCGATGACCCCGCCCGGCACCGCGCCCACCGCGACCCTGGCCGAGGGCGCCTTCGCCCTGGCCTTCGGCGACATGGCGGTGGAAGCGGTGCTGGCGATGCGCGAGGCCGCCGCCTGGTGCCACCTGCCCGCAGGCCCGGCGGACCGCTACCGGGCACTGCTCGCGGTGGCCGACCTCGACGCCTTCCTGCTGACCGACGCGGCCCGCACCCCCCGCGTCTCGATGGCCGATGGCGGCCGCCAGGGCAGCGCCTCGGTGCCCGCGGACGAGTTCGCCCTGTCCTCCGGCCATGTCGACGCGCCGCGGCTGCTGGCCCGCTTCGACGCCGGCGCCAGCCTGGTGGTCTCCCAGTTCCACGAGATGCACGGCCCGCTGGCGCGCTTCTGCCGCGGCCTGGAAAAGCTGTTCCTGCACGCCGTGCAGTGCAACGTCTACCTCACCCCCGCCAGCGCCCAGGGCTTCCGCGTGCACTATGATACGCACGACGTGCTGGTGCTGCAGGTGGAGGGCGAGAAGCAATGGCGCATCTGGCCCGGCCAGCCGCTGCCGCACCCCACCCGCCGCACCCCCTGGCAGCGCGACGTGCAGCCCGCGGGCGAGCCGGTGGAGTTCACCATGACCCCCGGCCAGGCCATCTACGTGCCGCGCGGCGTGCTGCACGAAGCCCGCACCCAGGACAGCGGCGGCCACTCGCTGCACCTGACCATCGGCCTGATGGAGCCCTGCTGGGCCGAGGCGCTGCGCGACACCCTGACCATGCTGGAACCCGGGGTCGCCGCGCTGCGCGAAGCCTTCCCCAGCTGGCGCCTGGGCGACCCCGCCGCCGCGCCCGCCCTGCTGCGCGCCATGGCCACGCGGCTGGAAGCCCTGGCCAGCGACGCCACGCTGGAACAGCTGGCGGTCCGCATGCTGGACAGCCTGGCGCAGAACCGCATTCCGCTGCCCGGCCGCGGCCTGCTGACGCCGCCGCCCGGCGAGGCCGACCGCCTGCGCCTGTCGGACGCCATGCACCACCATGTCGCCGCCCTGCCGGATGGCAGCGCCGAGCTGCGCTGGGCCGACGGCGCCCTGCCGCTGGACGAACAGGGCCTGGACTGGCTGCAACGCCTGGACGACGGCGCCAGCGCGGCCGAACTGGGCGAGGGCGCGCTGGGCTTCTGCCGCCGGCTGGCCGCCGCGGGGCTGCTGGTGGCGGCGTGAGCCGCCCGGTGCCGGCAACCCTGGGAACCGCCGGCGGTTAGGCCGTTCGGTCACCCCGGAAGCCCCGCATGCCGCCCGCCATCCTGATCCTCTACGGCTCCTACCGCCACGACCGCGCCGGCATCCGCCTGGCCCGCTACCTGGTCGCCGGCTTCGCCGCCCGCGGCGCCAACGCCGAACTGATCGACGCCCAGGCCATCGGCCTGCCGATGCTCGACCGCATGTACAAGGAATACCCCAAGGGCCAGGCACCCGCACCGCTGGAGACCCTGGCCGGCAAGATCCGCGCCGCCGACGCCTTCGTCTTCGTCACCGGCGAATACAACTGGGGCGTCCAGCCCGGGCTGAAGAACCTGACCGACCACTTCCTGGAGGAATGGTTCTGGCGCCCGGCCGCCATCGCCAGCTACTCGGCCGGCCGGCTCGGCGGCGCCAGGGCCGGCGTGATCTGGCACGGCACCCTCGCCGAGATGGGCATGGTCGTCATCTCCAGCACGCTCACGGTCGGCCCCGTCACCGCCGCGCTGGACGAAGCCGGCACCCCCACCGGCGAGGCCGGCGAGGCCCTCAAGCGCAGCTTCCCCCGCTTCGCCGACGACCTGGACTGGTGGACCGAAGCCACCCGCCGGCAACGCGACCACCGCCCGCCACCCTACTGAGCCGAAGCGTCCCCCAGCCGCCGCACCAGGTACGCCGCGCCCGCGCCGTAGCTCGCCACGTCCGGCCCCGCCGCCGCCACGAACCCCATGCGCCGCCAGAACCCCGCCGAGCCGCCCACCGCCACCAGCGCCACGTGGCCCAACCCGGCACCCCGCGCCAACCCCAGCATCAGCCCCACCGCCGCCGCCGCCGCGCCCCGCCCGCGCCCCGCCGGCAGCAAGGCCAGGTCGTGCCAGTACCAGCACCCCGGCACCGCCGGCAGCGCGCCTAGCAGGCTGTCCAGCTTCGGCGCCGCGCCGGCCAGCCAGGGGTGGCTGACCGAATAGCCCACCACCCCGGCGTCCGCGGCCAGCACCAGGCACCCCCGCGGGCACAGCGCCAGCCGCTCCGCCGGCACTGCCGCGGATTCAGGAAAGCCAGGGTGAACCTCGGCGGCAATCGCCTCCACCGCCGCCAGGTCCGCCACCCGCATCGGGCGCCAGGTCAGCATCGTCATCACCCCCTGCGTAGCACAAGCCGAGGGGCGCCGCCCCTCGCGCTCCCCGCCAGGCCCGAGGCCGGGCCTGGACCGGCATTTGCTTGCCTTTGGGCATATGTTCCTATTATGTTCCGGGTTCCTGGAAGGGCTGCCGCCGCATGTACCCGCACCGCTACTGCACCCCGCGCCCCTGGCAGCCGCTGGCCACCGAGGAGCTGAACGCCCTGATCCCATTCTTCACGCGCCAGGGCGCCGGGCGCCCGATCTTCGACATCCGCGCCCGGCTGGATGCCGTGTTCTGGGTGGTCACCTCGCCGCACCCCTGGCGCTGCCTGCCGCCCGGGATGGGGCCGGCCGACACCGCCGCCCGACAGTTCCGTCGCTGGGCCCATGCCGGCACCTGGACCCGGTTGCTCAAGGCCATCGCGGCGCCGGACTGCCCGCCGGCGTTGCGGCGCCTGGAGCACTGGATCTGCCGCGCCTATCGCCGCGCGCTGCGCATCCTGAAGCTGGCCGGCATCGTCCTGGCCCGTCGCCTGGGCCTGTGTTCGGCGGTCAACGCCCCCTTCCCGATGCTGCCCGACCCGGATTTGTCCGAAAAGCTGCTGCCGTTGATCCGGCGCATGATCGGCAAGGCGATCGCGGCCGGGGGCATGCCGGATCGGCGCGTGCTGCAGGCGGCCAAGAGCTTCCATTGGCTGGTCGGCGGCCGAAAGCGCATCCCGAAGCACCTGGCCCCGCCGTGACGCCGCCGCCACGCCGACCCACACGCTGGCCCGTAACCAAAACCCATGCCGGTCCAGGGGGCGCCTGCCCCCTGGCGGGGTCCGGGGCGGCGCCCCGGCCGTGCTCCCTTCCTGGGGGCAGCCCCCCCCGCCGAACGGCCCGCCCATCCGGCGGATGGTGCAACGGCGGCGAAAGGGCCATCTCCGTGGCATGGAGAACACCCTGATGACCCCGCACAATCCGCTCGCCGCCCTCTCCGACCACCTGGCCACCCTGGCCGCCGCCGGCGCTGCCCGCGCCGTCAGCGTGCAGGGGCGGGAGGGCCGCGGCTTTTCCGGCATTCTCTGGCAGGAGGGGCTGGTGGTGACCGCCGCCGAGCCGCTCGAGCGCGACGACGACATCACCGTCACCCTGCCCGATGGCAGGCGCGTGCAGGCCACGCTCGCCGGGCGGGATACCGGCACCGATGTCGCGCTGCTGAAGCTGGAGACCGGCCCGGTCGCGCCGCTCGAACCGGCGCCGCCGGAGAGCCTGGCGCTCGGCCGCCTGGCGTTGGCGGTCGGGCGCGGCGAGGCAGGCCCGATCGCCGCGATGGGCGTTGCCGCCTTCGTCGGCGGCGCCTGGCGCAGCATGCGCGGGGGTTCGCTGGAACGCCGGCTGGTGTTCGACCTCAGGCTGTCCGCGCTGGCCGAGGGCGGTCCGCTGCTGGACGATGCCGGCCGGCTGATCGGCATGGCGGTGTTCGGCCCGCGCCGCCGGCCGCTGGCCATTCCGGCGGAAACCATCGCCCGGGTGGTGGAGGTGCTGCGCACGCGGGGCCGGGTCGCCCGCGGCTATCTCGGCCTGGCGATGCAGCCGGTGCGCACCGGCGCCACGCGTGGGTTGATCGTGCTGGGGGTGGACCCCGGCAGCCCGGCGGCGCAGGCGGGCGTGCTGCTCGGCGACGTGCTGCTGGCGATGGACGGCCAGCCGCTGGCGGGCGTGCGGGAGATGCTGGGCCGGCTGGACCCCGACAGCGTCGGCAGGCCGATCACGCTGGAGGTGCAGCGCGCCGGCCAGGCGCTGAGCCTGGCGCTGGTGGTGGGTGAGCGACCCGCCGCGTCGCGGCAGCGGCAGGGCGACCCCGCCGCGCCGCGAGATGACGACCCCGCCGCGGCGCGAGGTGACGACCCAGCCGCTCCGCGAAACGGTGACCCAGCCGCTCCGCGAGGTGGTGACCCAGCCGCTCCGCGAGGTGGTGACCCAGCCGCTCCGCGAGGTGACGACCCAGCCGCTCCGCGAAACGGTGACCCAGCCGCTCCGCGAAGTGGTGACCCAGCCGCTCCGCGGCAGGCCGGCTGAATGGCGCCGCTCAGCGTCGCGCTGCGCATCGCCGACCCGGACCTCCGGGCCGGCATCGCCGCGCGGCTGGAGGCGATGGACGGCGCCGTGCTGGTGGCCGAGGAAGCGCTGGCGGAGCTGCTGGTCTCCGACGCCGCGCCGGAAGCCGATGACCAGCCCGTGCTGGTGCTGGCCGAAGGGGCCGCCGCGGTGGCGGCGCTGCGGGCCGGGGCCGCGGGCGTGCTGGCGCCGGATGCCTCGGCCGGCGACCTGGCGGCGGTGCTGCCG
>CAIMOR010000204.1 GCA_903843125.1 uncultured Rhodospirillales bacterium | reverse complement strand
GTGCTGGAACGCGACGCAGCGGGCTTGGCAGCCCTGCTGCCGGTGGCAGCCTTCGGCTTAGCCCGGCTCGCGGGCTTGGCGGAGGTGCGCGCCGCGACCTTCGGTGCGGCGGCGCGGGTCGTGCGCTTCGGCGCCGCGGAGGTAGCGCTGCGCTTCGGTGCCGCGGATGCAGCGCTGCGGTTCGGTGTCGCGGAGGCAGTACGGCGCTTCGGCGCCGCGCTCGAGGTGCTGCGCTTCGACGCCGCACCGGCGGTGCTGCGCCGCCGCGGCGGGGCTTCCGGCTCGCCCTCGGCCGGCTTGCGCCGCGGGCTGGCGCGGCGGGTCGTCGACGGCTTGGCCTCAGCATCATCGCTGGCGCGACGACGCGGGCTGGCGCGACGGGTACGCTTCGGTGTCGCGGCCTCTTCGCTCATCGACGCCGCTTCGGGGGCGTGATCGCCCGCCATGTCGTGGGTCGCTGCCACGGCTTCGTCCTCCGCCTCGGCGCGCCTGGTGTCATCCTCGTCGCGGTGCCCGGTGTCGTTGTCCTGCATGAGCAGCTTCCTCGTTCTCTGGTGGCGCGAGGGCCGGCGGCCCGCCGCCATGCCCTTTGCCTGGTGGGTGGAAGCGTGGGGGAACGCCGGTCGCCGGGGCGCCGTTCGGGCGTGCTGTCCGGCTTTGGCGTCAACGCGCATACCGCCTCCCGCGCGATGCGGTTGCGGCAGCCAACGTCACGCCGCGGCACGCGTTCCCGGCGCCGCGCCGCGAAGTCGCATCAGCGCGTGGCGGTAAGGCTGAGCGACCCGCGCAGCAGCGCGTCCGGCGCCACCATGGTCAGCGGGCCGAGGGCCGCGAGACCGGGGCGGTTGGGCGCATCCGGCACGTGGCTCACCGGCTCCGCGCAGAGAACGCCGCTGCCGGCCGGCGCGAAGACCTGCAGGTTTTGCGCCCAGGCGCCCTCGGCGCGCAGGACCAGCGTGCAATCCGGCCGGGTGATGCGCAGCGTGCCGTCCCAGCCGGCGAAATGCGTGTCGAGGCCTTCGTAGCTCGCCTCGTCGCCGTCGATTCCGGTGGTCGGCTGCGCAGCCAGGGGCAGCGCGCGTGCGTCGCGCGCCAGCAGCGTCGTCGCGGCGAAGGCCAGCCGCGTGCCGACGGGGCGGGTGAAGAAGGGATGCCAGCCCAGCCCCATCGGCACCGGCTCGGCAGCCAGGTTGCGCAGGCTGAGGTCCAGGCGCAATCCGCCGGCCCCGAGTGCAAGGTCCAGCCGCGCTGCCAGTTGGAAGGGCGGGCTGCTCAGGCACAGCACCAGCGTGGCCGCGGCGTCGCCGGCCGCCGCCACCTGCCAAGGCAGTTCACGGACCAGGCCGTGGATCGCGGTGTTGTCCTCGGCCCGGTTCACCCGCAGCTGGTGGATGTTGCCGCCGAACGGCAGCCGCCCGGCGTCGAGCCGGTTGGCCCAGGGCGCCATGACGAAGGCGCCGGCAAAGCTGGCATTCGGGTTGGCCCCCAACGGCAGCGGCGCCAGCAGCGCCATCCCGTGCCAGCTCAGTGCGGCGAAGGCGGCGCCTTGTTCCGGCAGCAGGCGCGCCGTCCAGCCGGCGGCAGCCAGCTCAATCAAGGGAAAAGGCGTCGCGCGGCGCCGGCCTGGTGCGCGAATAGTCGGCGCTGGCGTAGCCGCCGCCCTGGTAGCGCTCCTCGACCGGGTCGGCGCAGACGACGGGGCCAACCTCGGCGCGGAAGCTCTCCGCCGTGTCAAGCGGCGCCCAGCCAAGGCGGTCACGGTGGTCCCGGCCCCAGAAGCTGGCGGGGTTGGCCGAGCAGGCCCAGATGACGCAATGTCCGGTGCGTGGGGCAGTGACCGCGGCAGCGACCAGGCGCGTCAGGTCGCCATGCGACAGCCAGGTGGAGAGCATCCGCGCGTTGACCGGCCGCGGCAGGCAGCTGCCGATGCGCAGGTTGACGTTCTCCACCCCGTGCTTGTCCCAGTACAGCCGGCCCATCAGCTCGCCGAAGGCCTTCGAAAGCCCGTAGTAGCTGTCCGGCCGGAAGGCGCAGTCGGCGTCCAGCGTCTCGGTCCGCTCGTGGAAGCCGATGCCGTGGTTGCTGCTGGCGAAGACCACGCGGGCGCCCGCGCGCCTGGCGGCCTCGTAGATGTGGTGCAGGCCGTCCAGGTTGGGGCTGGCCACCTCGGCGTAGGGCCGGTCCACGCTGACGCCGCCGAAATGCAGGATGGCGCCGCAGCCTTCCGCCAGCTGGGCAATCGCACCGCCGTCCGCCAGGTCGGCGCGGATGAAGCTGGCGGCTGGCGGCAGCGGGTCCGGGAAGGCCGCGATGTCGGTGAGCCGCAGCGCCCAGCCCTGCGCTGCCAGCGCGGGGGCCAAGACGCGGCCGAGATTGCCGGACGCACCGGTGAGCAGGACAGGCTTCATGCCGCACTTCCCCTGGAACAGACCGGCCAGCCACGGCGGCACCGCGGGACTACCGGCGGCTCGCCACCGCGTATGCCATGCTGGCTCACCGCCTGGGCTTCTTCAGCAGGCCGCCGGCGCGGAGCGAGCGCAGCACATGGGATCGCATGCGTTCCTCGGCCAGCTCCGGGTCACGCTTGCGCATGGCCTTGAGCAAGCCCTCATGCTCCGCAAGCGCCTTCGGCAGCTCCTTCGGCGTGCTCTCCAGCGCGCGGACACGGAAGAAGTGGTCGTACCCGCGCAGCGCGGTCAGCGAGCGCAGCAGGAAGGCATTGCCCGCCGCCGCATGGATCAGGGCGTGGAAGCGTTCATTCGCCATGGCCAGGCGGGCGATGTCGGCCGCCGCCGTTGCCTCCCGCATCACCGCCAGCTGAGTGTCCATCGCGGCCAACGCCGTGGCGTCGCCGCGCTCGGCCGCCAGCGCCGCGGCGGTGCCTTCCAGCGCGGCGCGGATGCGGCCCATCTCGGCCAGGCGCTCGGGGCCGAATTCGGCAACCAGGGTGCCGCTGCGCGACTGCGTCAGCACCATGCCATCGGCCTCCAGCCGGCGCAGCGCCTCCCGCACCGGCTGGGCCGAGACGCCGAGCTGCAGCGCCAACCCGCGTTCGGATATCCGGGTGCCGGCGCGCAGCTCCCCGCGCACGATCGCGTCCCGCAGGCGGCGATAGGCAACTTCCCCCAGCGAGAGCGCGTCCTGCCCCTCAAGTGGCCGGAACACCAGGTCGGAAGCGGCGGAGGCCATGGACAACTGCTATAGCAGTCGGCAATCTCCGGTCAAACGCAATCGTCGTGAGGAAACCCATGTCGCGCAAGAAGCCCGAGGATCTTCGCAGCCACCGCTGGTTCGGCGTGGATGACCTGCGCGCCTTCGGCCATCGGTCCCGCCTGTTGCAGACCGGGCTGGGCGAGGCCGACTTCCGTGGCAAGCCGGTGATCGGCATCATCAACACCTGGTCGGACCTCTCGCCCTGCCACGCGCATTTCCGCGTGCGGGCGGAGGAGGTGAAGCGCGGCGTCTGGCAGGCCGGCGGCTTCCCGGTGGAGCTGCCGGCCCACCCCGTGACCGAGCAGTACCAGAAGCCCACCAGCATGCTGTACCGCAACCTGCTGGCCATGGAGACCGAGGAGCTGGCCCGCAGCCACCCCTGCGACGGCCTGGTGCTGATGGGCGGCTGCGACAAGACGCCCCCGGGCCTGGTGATGGGCGCGCTTTCCGCCGGGCTGCCCTGCATCTTCGTCCCCGCCGGGCCGATGCTCAGCGGCAACTGGCGCGGCAGGAAGCTGGGCAGCGGCAGCGACGTGTGGAAGTACCATTCCGAGCTGCGCGCCGGAAACATCACCCAGGGCCAGTGGAAGGAGATGGAGACCGGCATCGCCCGCTCCTTCGGCACCTGCATGACCGCCGGCACCGCCGCGACCATGATGCTGGCGGTCGAGGCGCTGGGCCTGGCGCTGCCCGGCTCCTCCTCCATCCCCGCCGCCGACAGCAACCACCCGCGCATGGCAACCGACTGCGGCCGCCGCATCGTCGAGATGGTGTGGGAGGACGAGACTCCGGCCCGGATACTTACGCAGTCCAGCGTGGACAATGCGGTGACGGTGACCATGGCCTTTGGCGGCTCCACCAACGCCATCCCGCACCTCATCGCCATGGCCCGCCGCGCCGGGCTGAAGCTGGACCTGGAGCGGTTCGACGAGCTCAGCCGCCGGGTGCCGCTGATCGCCAACCTCAGGCCGAACAACGGCGAATACCTGATGGAGGATTTCTTCTATGCCGGCGGCGCCCGGGCGCTGATGGCCAAGCTGGCGCCCTACCTCGACCTCTCGGCGATGACGGTCACCGGCAGGACGCTGGGCGAGAACCTGGAGGGTGCCGAATGCTACAATGACGACATCATCCGCCCGCTTGAGAACCCGTTGCAGGCCGAGGGCGGGCTTGCCGTGGTGAAGGGCACGCTGGCCCCGCGTGGCGCCGTCATCAAGACGTCGGCCGCCGATCCGCGACTATTACAACACACCGGCCCGGCGGTGGTGTTCAACGACTACAACGACATGAACGCCCGCCTCGACGACCCCGAGCTGAACGTCACCGCCGACAGCGTGCTGGTGCTGCGCCAGGCCGGCCCCCAGGGCGGGCCGGGCATGCCGGAATGGGGCATGATGCCGATCCCGAAGAAGCTGCTGCAACAGGGCGTGCGCGACATGCTCCGCTTGAGTGACGCGCGCATGTCCGGCACCAGCTACGGCGCCTGCGTGCTGCATGTGGCCCCCGAATCCCACATCGGCGGCCCGCTGGCCCTGGTGCGGGATGGTGACCTGATCCAGCTGGACGTGGCCAGGCGCCAGCTCAACCTGTTGGTGCCGGAGGCCGAGATGGCGCGCCGCCAGGCCGCCTGGACGCCGCCGGCGCGAAAGTACCTGCGCGGCTGGACCGGCCTTTATCTCGACCATGTGACCCAGGCCGACGAGGGCTGCGACCTGGACTTCCTGCATCACGGCGCCGCCACGCCGGAACCGGAAATCCACTGAACCGTTGGGGCTGCATGGAAAACCAGCCCTCCGACACCGACCAAGTCCCGCTGATCGAAGGCTGGATGTTCGGCCACCTGCTGTACCCCTACGCCATGCAGCAGGTGGCGGATAATCCGCCGGCGAACGACCCCTAGGCGGCACCTTGCCGAAACGGTGATCCGGCGCCAGCATCGGCGCCATGAAGACCATTGCCGATGCCGCCGCCGCCCTCGCCCAGGGGCGGATCTCCGCCCGCTCCCTCGTGGATGCGGCACTCGACCGGATTGCCGACCCGGCGGGGGAAGGCAGCCGCGCCTTCGTCGCGGTCCATGCGGGCGCTGCCAGGGTCGCCGCCGACGCCATCGACACGTTGCGCCATCACGGCTTGGCGCCCAGCCCCTGGGCCGGCATCCCCGTCACCGTCAAGGACCTGTTCGACGAGAAGGGCCACGTCACGCGCGCCGGCTCCCTGGCGCTGGCCGACGCCACACCGGCCGCGACCAATGCGCTGGTGGTGACCCGGTTG
>CAIMOR010000203.1 GCA_903843125.1 uncultured Rhodospirillales bacterium | reverse complement strand
CGGGGACGCGGTGGCGGCAGTTCGCGTCAGGGCGCCGCAATTTATCTTCTCACCGCCCAACTCCGCCGGATATCGCTTCGACCGGCGCCGTGGTCGCCCGCCGACCTGCACAGTAGCGGTTCTGCTTGATCGGCATGCGGGACAGCGTGCAGACGCATCCTGCGAAAGCCCGGCGCCATGATGTCGAGCGGTGCCCAGAACTGGCTCAGGTGTTGCTGCGGCGGCGTGTCGTCGGGCAAGGGCGCTGGCCTGCACCAACCGGCCGGCGATGCGGCCGGGGCCGTCAGCCAGGACCTGTTCGCCCACCTGGTCCCGCCCGCGTGACCGACGACGCGGCCGCGGTGAGATCGGCCATGGCGCCTGAGGCGGTGCCGAAGCACCCGGTCCTCCTCGGCTACCTGAACGCGAGCCAAAAGTGCTGGGCGTGCCCGCCGGGTTGGGCGGATGGCACCCGATCATCGCCGAGGCATTCGCCCAGTCTGGACGTTGCGTCCGCTACCGCGCCAGCACCCGTTGCAGCGTTTCCGTCAGCACGGCGGCGGGGTCTGCCGCGCCGCCGGCGCTGCGCCAGGCGACATAGCCGTCCGGCCGCACCAGAACGGCGCCTTGGGCGCCGATGCCATACAGCGCCTGCCACGCGCCGCCTGGGTCGGTAAGGCCGTCCTCGCCCAGCGCATGCGCCGCCAGCGGAGGCAGCCCTTGGCTGGCCAGGCTGCGCGCCGCCCGCGCCCAGGCCGCGCCTTCGGCGCCGGCGAGCAGCACGAAGCGGCCGCCCAACAGGTCGATGGTCGACAGCTTCTGCCCGTGCCGTTCCAGCCAGGCATGCGGCGCGCGGCAGCCGGGGCGGGCATTGGCGAGATATTCCGTCACCGGGTCCTCCGGCACCACCGGCGGCGTGCCGTCCGGCAGCACGGCGGCGCTGTCGTAGCTCAGGCCAAAGATGAGCCCCTGCTCGTTGAGGAACTCGCGGCGCGGCAGCACGGCGCTGTCCTGCTTGGCGCTGCGGCCCATCGACAGCGCATTGGCCAGGCTGGTGCGGGTGATGATGTCGGCCAGCGGCTGGCGCTCCGCGTGGTAGGTGTCCAGCAGCGCGTCGCCGGCCTGGCCGTGCAGCACGGCGGCCAGCTTCCAGCACAGGTTCTCCACGTCCTGCACGCCGGTATTCATGCCGAAGCCGCCCGTCGGCGGCATCTGGTGCGCGGCGTCGCCGGTGAGGAACAGGCTGCCGGCGCGGTAGCGGTCGGCGACGACGGCCGAGGCCTCCCAGGCGCTGACGCCCTTCACCTCCACCTCCAGCTCCGGCAGGCCGGCGGCCTGGCGCACCAGGCGGGTACACAGCTCGGCCGTGAAGTCGGTGGGCCGCCAGCCATACTTGGTCAGCGAGTGGATCAGGAAGCCCCAGCGGTCCCGCCCGTTGATGGTCAGGAAGGTACCGCGCAACTCCGGTTGCTCGACGAAGTACAGCGCGGCCGGCCGGTGCTGGGTGTAGGCCGAGAGGTCGGCGTGGAACAGGATGTTGACGCTGTCATAGATGTGCTCGGTGCCTTCCATCCGCACGCCCATGGCGGCGCGGATGCGGCTCTGCGCGCCATCGGCGGCGATGACCCAGCGGGCGCGCACGGTCGTCCGCTCGCCCGTCACGCGGTCGGTCAGCACGGCGGTGGCGCCGTCGGCGTCATGCGCCTCGATGTCGCATTCGGTGGCGAAGCGGAGATCGGCCAGTGGCTGGGCGGCGGCGTGGTGGCGCAGCACCGGCTCCAGGTCGTCCTGGGCGCAGAGGCAGTTGGTCGTCGGCGTCATCGCCATGTTCTTGGCCGTGGCGCGGCCGGGCACGCGGCGCTCGATCTCGCGCCCGGCCAGGCTCTCCGTCCAAACGATCAGCCCGGTGGCATTGGCCGAGAGCCCGGCATCGCGGATCGGCTGCTCCAGGCCCAGCTGGCGGTACATCTCCATGGTGCGGGCATTGATGCCGCGGGCCTTGGGCACGCGGGAAGTGCCGTCGTGCCGCTCCGCCAGCAGGGAGCGCACACCAAGCCGGGACAGCAGCAGCGAGGCGGTCAGCCCGACCGGGCCACCACCGACGATGAGGACGGGGATTTCGAGCATCGGGAGCCTTCTCATCAACGACCGAGGTTCATGCGCTGGGCGATGCCACGCTGCATGGCGAGTTCGCGCGCCAGGAAGGCGGTGGTGGCTTCCGGCGTTTCGCCGCCGGGTTCGCTCTCGGCATCCCGCATCAGCTGCCGCAGGGCTGGAGTGCGCACCCCCTGGTACACCGCTTGCTGGATGGTGAGGATACGGTCGCGCGGCACGCCGCCGGTGGTCCAGATGCCGCCCATGCCGATCAGCTCCCACTCCGGGTAGCCGCTTTCCTGCATGGTCGGCACCTCGGGGAAGGAGAGCGCGCGCCTGGTGCCGGTGTAGCCGAAGGCGCGCAGCTTGCCGCTGCGCAGATGCGGCTCCGACGGTGGGATGGTGGTGAAGGCCAGGTCGACCTGGTCCGCCAGCATGGCGGTGATGGCCGGGCCGGTGCCCTGCATCACCAGGGTCAGCAACTCGGCGCCGGTGTATTGCTTGAACTGCTCGGCGCCCAGGTGGGTGATGTTGCCGATGCCGGTCATGGCGCAGGACAGGCCGCCGGGCGTGCGCTTCGCCAGGGCCACCAGTTCCGCCATGTTGCGCGCCGGCAGCGTGGCGCGGCCAACCAGCAACATGCCGTTGCCCTTGCTGACCAGGGTAACGGGGGTGACATCGCGCTCGGGGTTGTAGGGCAGCGGGACCGGGGAGAACACGATGTTCCCGATGAAGGCGCCGGTCGTGTACATCAGCGTGTAGCCATCCGGCCGGGCGGTGGCCAGCTGCTGGGTTGCGACGATGCCGTTGGCGCCGGGCCTGTTCTCGAACACGATGGTCTGGCCGAGAATGCGGCCCATCTGCTCCGCCAGCGGCCGGCCCGTCAGGTCGAGCGGCCCGCCAGGGGCGAAGGGCACCAGCAGGCGGAGCGGATGGTCGGGGAATTGCTCTGCCCGGGCTGGGCCGTTCAGCGCCAGCGCCGCCACCTGGCCGGCACCGGCCAGAACGCCCCTGCGGCCGAATGCCCGCATGGTGTTTCCTTCCCTCGTCGGCTTCGGCGGTAGGTACCGCGCGGCCTTCCTTGAGAGCGGGAGTGTTCGGCGCAGGGCGGGGGGTGTCAAGCGCGGCCAGGGTTGGTGCCTGCCCCTCGGTCACGGCCACAGGGAGGTGCCGGGGCCGGCGGGCGGTTCAGGCGCCTCGCTTGCCCCGGTGCTTTCCTGCGCCGCCGGCTTGCTGGCGACCGTCGCGGGTCGGGAGCCCCATTCCAGCCTGGTTTCCCGGCGGCTGGCTCAGATCCAGAGCGCCAGCCGCAGGTAGTCCACGACCCGGTGCAGGGCGATCCAGGCCAGCGAGCGATAGCCGGCGTGGATCCGTGCCACGCCGCTCATGCCCGGTCGCCACCAGTCCGGCGGGGGCGCCTCGGCCTGGGCGCGAACCGGGAAGGCATTCACGCCATCCTTCACCGCCGCGGCCGGGATCACCCGTGTCACCCGCATGCTCCAGGCCGTATCGGGGTCGGCGATGAGCGTGACGTCGGTCGGCATGCCCTCCCGCACCCGGTGGATGTCGCGCTCGTCCACCGCGAGCTCGGCGTAGAGGCCCGAGAGCGCGGCCACCTTGACCACCATTTCGCCACGCCGCACCGCGCCGCCCAGGTTCTTGCCGGGTTCGCCTTCCACGACCATGCCGTCGATCGGCGCGGTGACGGCGGCGCTGCGCAGGCGGTATTCCACCTGATCGAGCCGGGCCTGCGTCTGAGCCACCTGCGCTTCGGCGATGCGCATCTCCACCAGCTGCCCGGCGGCCAGCCGCTTCTCCGCCTCCCGCGCGTATTGGGCGATGTCGGCCAGATGCGAGACGCGTTCCAGCTGCAACTCCTGCGTCGCCAGCGCGAAGAGCGGGGCGCCGGCGGCGACCGCGCTGCCCAGCGTCACGGCACTCGTCTCGATATAGCCGTCGAACGGCGCGGCCACGAAGGCGATGCGGTCGGTGCGGATCGCCACCGCGGCGTCGATCCGGTACGGCACCGGCAATGCCAGCAGCAGCAGCGCAGCCAGCGCCAGCGCCGCGGCGAACCAGCGCCCTTCCCGGGTGCTGGCGGCCAGCGCGCGGGGCAGGCTGCGCGCCACCTCGCGGGGCAGGCGGCGCCAAAGCGGCGCACCCTGGCGATGCAGGTCGCGCAGCGGCCGGGCCATCTGGTCGCACAGCAGGCGCAGCGCCCATTGCTCGGACTGCGAAAAGGCGGCCAGGCGGCGTTCCAGCACCACCGCGCCCAGGCCCTGGTCGCCCACCACCAGCGGCAGGCTGAGCAGATGGCCGGGCCGGGCCGCCTCGGCATAGACCTGGTGGGCGCGGGCGCTGGCGCTGGCCTCGGCCGGCCAGCTCACCTCTCGCCACTGGGTGATCGCCTCCTGCCCGGCTTCCTCCAGCAGTTCCGCCAGTTCGGTCCGGCGGTCCAGCTTGTCGCCATGGCTCACCGCGCGCAGTTGCAGGCCGACGCGTTCCCGCCACAGCACGGCGACCTGCTCGCAGCCGAACCGCTCGCAGAGTTCGTTGGCGAAGACCAGGCTGGCCTGGTCGAAGCGCTCCGCCTCCAGCACCCGCCACAGGGTCTCCAGCAGCGCCTTCTGGCGCTCGAGGTCGCGCATCAGGCGGCGGCGGTCGCGCGCCAGCTCGAACCCGCGGGGGGCCATCGCCAGCAGGCCGAGCGCGGGTGCGGTCTGCTCGGCCCGCACCGTGACAGGCACATGGACGCAGAGAAGCAATTCCTGCGCCGCGCCCTCGGGGCGGGCCGAGATCAGCCGCACGGTCCAGTTGCCCTGCCGGGCGGCGCCCGAGGCCACCCGCTGCTGGCGGGCTTCCTCCAGCAGCGCCGGGTCAACGGTGGCCGCCAGGCTTGGCAGCGCCTCGGGGCGCTCGGCGGCGGACGGCGGCGCGGCGGCGAAGACTGCCCATTCGGCCAGCGGGCCCTGCTCGGCCGCAGCCAGCGGGCGCAGGTAGAGCACTGCCAGCTGGCCACGCAGCAGTTCCAGCGCGGCCTCCGTCCAATGCCGCCAGAACTCGGCCGGGGTGCCGGCGAACTCGACCAGGCCTTCGATCGGCTGCGGCGCCGCGGTCAGCGTATCCATGGTTCAGAACCCGGTCCGGTCGAGGTGCAGGTCCTGCTCCAGGATCCGCTTGCGTTGGGTATAGCTCAAACCCTCGGCGCGGCGTTGCGCCTGTACCAGCAGCGCCGGCGCCAGGCGCTGCGCCAGGCCGGCCGGCAACCGGCGCCAGGCCGCGCCCAGCGGCGCAGGCAGGAACCGACGGACGACGTCGTCCTGCGGGCAGAGGTAGAGCCGGTAGGAGCCGGGGTCGCCCTGCCGGGCACAGCGACCAATGAGCTGACGGTCGATCCGCCGGTAGTCGTTGGGTTCGCCGATGATGACGTGCAGGCCGCCCTGCTGCCGCACCACGGGCGCCAACGCGATATCGGTGCCACGACCGGCCATGTTGGAGGCCACGGTGATGCCGCCCTCGCGCCCGGCCTCGGCGACGATGGCACTCTCCTGCGCGTGGTTGACCGCGTGCAGCAGCCGGATGCCGGCGGCGCGGGCCGGGTCAGCAGCGGCGAAGCGGGCCAGCAGTGCCTCTCCGCTGCGCACGCTGCGGATGCCGACCAGCACCGCCCTGCCCGCAGCCGCCACGGCCAGTGCTTCGGCGACGATGGCGTCGAACTTGGCGGCCTCCGACGGCAACAGGCGCAGCGGCAGGCGGGTACGCCGTACCGGCCGGTGGGTGGGGATGGCGACGCTGCGCTGGCGGTAGACGGCGGCCAGTTCCGGCCGTGCTTCCTGCGCCGTGCCGGTGGTGCCGGACAGCCTGGGAAACAGCCGGAAGAAGCGCTGGAAACTGAGCCGGGCCGAGACCTCGGCCGGCGGCGTCAGCGCCAGCCCGGCCGTGGCCTCCAGCACCTGCTGCAAGCCCAGCGAGAGGGTGCGCTGTTCGGCCAGGCGGCCGGTCAGCTCATCCACCAGCACCAGCTTGCCGTCGCGCACCACATAGTGCTGGTCGCGCAGCATCAGGTACTTCGCGTGCAGCGCCTGGCCGACCAGTTCGCGGGCGCGGTCCGGGCTGCGCCAGAAGGCCGAGAGCGAGCCGGTCAGCGACGCCAGCCGGTCCTTGCCGACGGCGGTAAGTTCCACATGCCGCAGCGCGGGCTTGAGCGTGAAGTCCGCGCCTTCCCGCAGTTGCGCGGCCAGCCGCACCGCGTCCAGCGCCGCCGCCTGCAGGGAGGCATCGGGCCGCGGGCTGGAGATGATCAGCGGCGTCACCGCCTCGTCGATCAGCACGCTGTCGGCCTCGTCCACGATCACCTGGTGCAGCCCGCGCATCACCGGCTGGGCACCGTCGGCCGCCCCCTGCAGGGCGAGCAGCGCCAGCGCCACCGGCGAGGGCTGGCGGCCCAGCGCCAGGCGATCCCGCAGGAAGTCGCCCAGCAGGTCCTGGGCGGTGGTGTAGACCACGTCGTGCGCATGGGCCGCGGTGCGGCTGGCCAGCGGTGTCTCCCCGGTGACGGCGGCGACCGAAAGCCCGCACAGCGCGTAGAATGCCGTGAACAGTTCGGCATCGCGTCGGGCCAGGTAGTCGTTGGCGGTGACCACGTGCACCGGCCGGCCCTGCCAGGCGGCCACCGCGGCGGCGATGGCGATGGTCAAGGTCTTGCCCTCGCCGGTTGCCATTTCGGCGATGCCGCCTTCCGAGAGCAGCAAGGCGCCCATGACCTGCTCGGGGTGCGGGGTGAGGCCCGTGACCAGGCGCACCGCGGCGATGCCGCCCGCCAGGCATTGTTCCAGCGTCTCGGCCAGCGGGGCGGCATGCAGGCGCAGCGCCCGCCCTGCCAGTTCTGCCCGCAGCGCCGCTTCGTCCAGCGCGAACAACGGCTGCGCCGCGGCCAGCACCCGCAGCGCGCGGCGGTGCAGGCGCGGCACCGGGCGCTGCACCGCGCCGCGCAACCAGGCCACGGCGCGCTGGCCGATGCGGTCCAGCCAGGGCAACGGCTGCGGATCGCGATGCGCCTGCAGCAGGAACAGCCGGCTGAGCGGGGCGGGTCGCGCCAACGGCGCGCGGCCTTCGGCCAACGGCGCGCGGGCTTCGGCCAACGGCGCGCGGGGTTCGGCCAACGGCGCGGTGGGTTCGGCCAACGGCGCGCGGGGTTCGACCAGCGCCATCAGACCCGATACCGGCGCTGGAAGAACTGCCGCAGGCCGGTCCAGGCCTGGGCGGCCGCCGGGCGCCAGGGCAGGGGAATGCGGATCCAGCCCGAGCGGCCCGTGCGGACACCCCCTGCGTTCCTGGGGGCGTCTCCGTCGGCGGCGTCGCCCAGCCAGTCGGGGTCGTCGATCTGGGCTTCCAGCAGGAAGTAGGGTTCCACACTGCGGCGGCCGCTCGGGTCGTTGGTCTCGACCGCGATCTCGCCGCCTGCCGCCGGACCCAAGGCGGCGGAGGGCAGCTGGGTGCTGGAGAACGGAACCAGGCTCAGTCGGCTGGCATGCAGCGACCGGCCGCGCTCGCCCTCAAGCCGCACCTCCAGCCGTTCCTGCCGCGCGCCTGAGAGGATGGCGCCGGCATCCTGGCGGATGACGCCGCGGAACCGGTGGGTGCGGTCGTCGACCAAGCGGCCCAGTTCCACCCCGCGGCCGACCCAGCTGCCCTGCTTGGTGGCGATCTCCGGCGCCACCCAGACCCCGGCGTGCTCGGCCACCACGACCAGGCTGGCCAACTGCGCCTCCAGCGTCGCCTGCATCACCGCGAGGGTGCGCAGCCGTTCCTGCACGGGCGCCAGGTCCACCGCATCGGCTTCCAGCGACTTGTTCGCCTGCAGCTGCGCGCGCACGACCTGCGCCCGCACCCCGGCCAACTCGGCCTCCAGCTCGGGGTTGGCCATGGTCACCAGCGGGGCGCCGGCCTCCATCCAGCTGCCGCTTGGCGCGTGCACCTGCAGGATGATGCCGGCGACATCGGTGAACACCGGTGCCTGCGCGGTGGCTTCGGCAACCCCGCGCAGCACCCGGTTGTCCGGCAGCGGCACCAGCAGCAGGGCCAGCACCAGCAGCCCCGCCGCCAGCGCGGCGCGCCGCAGTGGCCGGGCGTGGCGAGCCCGGAAGAAAGGGTCGCGCACCCGACCCAACTGCTGGCCCAGCGGCCGCACGAAGGAGGCGAAGGCCAGCGCCGCCGCCACCACCAGCCCCAGGCCGAAATAGGCATCGGCGATGAACAGCACGATCCCGCCCATCACCATCAGACGGTAGCCGTTGGAGGCCAGGAAGAAGGCCGCCAGCGCCCATTCGGTGGTGCCGGGGTGGTCGGCGTCCTTCTCGTCCTGCGCCTGGCGCAGCGCCAGGGCCCGAAACCGCCGCCCGGCGGCGGCGCGGGCCTGCTCGTACAGGTTCGGGATGCCCAGCAGGTCCGAGAGGATGTAGTAGCCGTCGAACCGCATCAGCGGGTTGAGGTTGAACAGCAGCGTGTAGGCAGCCGTCGTGAACATCAGGTTGTGGCACAGCGCGCTGAGTTCGCCGGGCGGCGAGCGGGACCACACCAGCGTGGCGGCAGCGGCCACCAGCAGGTCCATCAGCATGCCGCCGGCACCGATCGCGGCGCGATGCCAGCGGTTGCGCAGGCCCCAGCTGGCGGTGACGTCGACATAGGGCAGGGGGGTGAACATCAGCAGCATCACCCCGGTGGTGCGCACCTCGGCGCCGAACCGCCGGCTCATGGCGGCGTGGCCGAACTCGTGCAGCCCCTTGGCCAGGAAGACCGCAATGAACAGCAGCGGCAGGTTCTGCGGCTGCAGGATGCCACGGGCCTGTTCCACCGCCCGGGCGCTGTGCAGCAGGAACTCGGCGAAGCCCCAGCCGAGGAACAGCAGCGCCAGCACCGCGGCGGCCGGGCTGAACAGCAGGCCGATCAGCGGGCCCAGCCGGCGCAGCAGCGGTTCGGGGTCGGCGAGTGGGATGCGCATGAACAGCAGCTCGGAAAGCCGGGCGGAGAGCGGCTTGCGGCCGCGGGCCTCGGCGCGTTCCAGCAGGCGGCGCTCGTCGGCCGCGCCTTCCACGTACAGCATGTTGCCGGCGGAAAGCGCCACCAGCAGCTGGAACACCTCCTCCTGGCCCGGTGCCTCGGTGGGAACCGCCTCGATCGCCTCGCGCCAGACCTGGTCCACCGTGGCCTCGGGCCGCAGCCGGGCGATGAAGGCCCAGCCGGCCGGCGGCACGCGGAAGAAGCCGTTCTTGATCCGCTCATGCAGCACATACCACGGCGTGCCGCGGGCCTGGTGCAGCCGCACCCGCACCGTGGGCCGCAGCGCGACCCTGAGCCCCGCGACGCGATACCAGTTTTCCGAGAAGGTGCGGCTCATGCCGCGCTACCGGGCGGGCGCCAGGCGGGCCTGCAGGCCGGGGCGGATGCCGGCCGCCAGGTTGGGTTCCAGTTCCACCTTGACCTCGGCCAGGCCGCTGGCGGCATCCACCACCGGCGAGATGAAGATCACCCGGCCCTCCGCCGCCACCGGCTCGGCGCCCGCCTGGATCAGCACCCGCGCCGGCGCGCCCACCTCAAGCCCCGCGAGGGCCGCCACCGGCACGTTCACCACGAACAGGATCTTCGACAGGTCGCAGAGCCTGATGGCGGTCTCGTTGATCTGCACGCTCTCGCCGGCGTGGCGGATGATGCGGGTGACCACGCCGGGCGAGGGCGCGCGCAGGGTGCGGCGCGCCACCATCTCCTGCGCGGTCAGGTAGTCCACGCGCTCCACCAGCTTGGCGTTGCGCAGCCGCTGCACCTCGGCGGCGGCGAGCGAGCTGGCCAGCTCCTTGTTCTCCAGCTCCTCGCGGCTGATGCCGCGGTTCTGGCTGAAGATGGCGCGTGCCGCATTGGCCTGGGTGGCGGCGGTGGCGGCGCGGGCCATGGCGGCGCGCAGTTCGGCGTCGCTCTGCCACACCAGCCGGCGGCGCTCCACCTCCAGCTCCTCGGCCACCAGTTCGAAGTTCGCCAGCAGGTCGCCGGCCTTGACCACGCTGCCCTCCGCCACCGGCAGCGCGGCGATCCGGCCACTGACCGGAAAGCCGAGGCTGAGGTCGCGCAGGCATTGCGTCACGCCGCGCGCCCCGGCCTCCGGCAGTGCCGCCAGCGGGCGCGGCGGCTGCTGCGCCCCGGCCGGGACGGCCCCAACGAGCGCCGCCGCGGCGACGGCGAAGCCAAGCGCCAGCAGCGGGCCGGGCCGCTTCATTCCAGTTCGAGCCTGGAGAGGATCTCGCCCCGGGACAGGGAGGCGACATAGCTGGCCCGGTTGGCCAGCATGACGTTGTCCATCAGCTGTTCCTGCGCCTCCAGCGCCTCGATCTGCCGGCGCATCACGTCGACGCGCGAGCGGCGGCCCTGGCGCAGCAGGTCCTCGTCCAGCGTCGCCAGGCGGCGCTGCTGGTCGTAGGCCATCTGCTGCTGCTCGACCATTTCCATCACGCGGTTCAGTACATTGATACTGCTGACCACTTCGTTGATGACGCGCTGCTGCACCGCGCGCTGGGCGGTGACGGTCTGGTTCTGGCGCAGCCGGGCCTGGCTGAGTTCGGCCTGATGGCGGTTGTCGCCGAACATCGGCACCTTCAGCTGGATGCCGACCATCCAGCCATTGTACCGGATGCCGCGGTTGCTGGCGTAGTCGGTGATGGCGCGGTAGCGGTTGGTGGTGTTCAGGTCGTCGATGCCGGCGCGGGCGATGAAGTTCAGCTCGGGCAGCGTCTGGTTGCGGGCGAACCGTACCTCGACATCGTCGCGCGAGAAGCGGTTGTCCATGAAGCGGCTCTCGGGCCGGCGGGCCAGGCTTTCGGTGAATAGCGCCGGCAACTCGCCGGTGCCGTTCTCGGGGCCGGTATCGGGCAGCGGGATGCGGTGCGCGGTCAGCACCAGTTCGTCGGCGGCGGCGTAGCGGCGCGGGCGCTGCGGCCGGCCGCGCGCCGGCTCCCGCGCCGAGAGCCGGGCCTGGAGGTCGCTCATCTGCTCCTCCAGGTCCTGCTGGGCCTGGCGCAGGGCGGCCTGGCGCTGGGCCAGCGAGACCTCGATGCCCATGACGTCGCCGCTGGAGCGCAGGCCGCTGCCCTGCTGCGAGCGCAGGTCGCCCACCAGGGTCTGCGTCAACTCGGCGATGCGGGCGCGGATGCGCACCCGCGCCTCGGCCCGCTGGGTCGCCAGGTAGGCCGAGATGCCCTCGACCATGCGCTGCGCCGACACCTGGCGCACCGCCTCGCGCGCCATTTCCTGTTCGAACTGGGCGACGTGGATCGGCCGGTTGGTGGCGTCCATGCCGAAATTCGCCAGCAGCGGCTGGGTGATCCGCATGCCGAGCCACGCCTTGTATTCGGGCGAGCTGGAGCCGACGATGGACTGCAGCGAGTTGCGGATGCGGCCGACATTGTAGCCCAGTTCGACATCGGCGCCGGAGGGCGCCTTGACCGAGATGCTGCTGTTGAACTGGGCGATCTGGGCGCTGTAGGTGGCCTGGTTGGCGCGCTGCAGGATCTCGTTCGAGGTATTGAGCACGTAGCTGGAATCGTAGCTCGTGGTCATGTTGAAGATCGGCTCGTACAGCCCCTCGGCGCCGTGCACCCGTTCGCGCGAGATTTCGGCCTCAAGCCGTTGCACCAGGATCTGCTCGTCGGCGCCGTGCAGCAACCGGACGAAATTGCGCAGCGTCAGCGGTTCGGCCGGCTGGCCGCCGCCCAATCGCGGCACCGTCAGCCCCGGAACCGGACGATGCGGCGCGGGCAGCGGCGGGCCGGCGCGCATGGCGGCCGGTGGCGGGGTCTCGATCCGCATCGTCGCCGGTGGCGGCATGCCGACCCGGTCCGGCTGCAGGATCTGGCTGCCATAGGGCTGGGCCAGCGCAGGCGCCCGGCCCAGCGCGAGCAGGGCTGCCGCAACCGCAACCGACAGCAGGGCATACCGTGTCACTGCAGCCTCAACCGCCATTGCCGGCCTTGCGTTCGTGCCCGGCCAGCATCCGCGCGCCTGGCGCCACGGTCCCGGTTCGGGGCTGCCGTTGCTGGTGACCTTCTGGTTCATTGGTGATCCTTGACGCGTACGCAACGGCCGATGCCGGCAGGGTTGGCGGGGCTGCTGAGGCTGAAAGCGGGGGCGGTCACCATGCGGGGGTGGCCGCCGCCTCGGAAAGCGCGGCCAGGGCCAGCTGGCCGCCGGGCAGCATCGGCGCGTCCAGCCCGTCGTCCGCGGCTGCGAGAATCCTGGCCATCTCCGGCCGCTCGGCGGTGTCGGTCTGGCCCAGGCTGGCTTGCGGCTGCGCGGCGCCCCCGAGGCCCCAGGCCCCGAGCGCATCGACGTCCTGGAACAACTGCTGCACGGCGCGGCCGACCGCATCGGTGGCGAGCCCCTCCGACCCGCCGGTGAACCCGGTGCCCAGGTTGAGCGCCGGTCGCTCCAGCTGGTCCAGTTGCTCCTCGATCCGCTGGCCCGGCAGGGTGGCGGAGGTGACCAGCGGCGTGGTGCGCTGGGTGCCGGTGGGGTCCAGGCCCAGCAGGTCGAGGATCGACCGCTCCGGCGGCGCATCCTCCTCCGGCGCCACGCGGATCGGGCGGCTCGCCTCCAGCCGGCCCAGCCGGCCGAGGTTCTGGCCGATCCATTGCTGCGACCACGGCGGCGCGGCAGTGCCCGCAAAGCTGCCGCCGGGCAGCAGGGCGCCGTCGTAGCGGTTCGGGTTCATCAGGTAGGCCAGCTCGGCGGCGCCGACGCCCTCCGTCTGCAGGAACGGCGCGTTGGTGCTGGAGAGGAACACCCCCTGGCGGATGCCATTGACCACCAGGCGCGGGAAGTCGCCCGCGCGCTCGGCCAGGTACAGCACCGCGTCGCGGCTGATGGTGCCGGTGGTGAACAGCGTGATGTCGCCGGTGCCGCGATTGACCACGCCATGCGCGCCAACCTGCATGTTGCTGTCGCCGCGCAGCGTGATGCCGCCCCGGATCTCGTTGCTGGCGTTGATGACCGCGGCCGAGATGTTGAGGTCGTCGGTCGGCAGGCCGATGCCGTAGACGGCGGCCAGGTTGACCAGCGGTGCCAGCACCAGCGACAGCTCGGCGGCGGTGTTGTCGAGCAAGCGGCCGGCGGTGCTGGTGAGCGTGGCGCTGAGGCCGCCGACCACCCGGTTGAGCAGCATGCTGCCGGCGGTGGTGATGCTGACGGTGGCGGTGCCCAGGATCAGCGCGCTGCTGTCGGCCTGGGTCAGCCCGCCCGCCGCGACCACGAGCGCAACCGCGCCACCGCTGATCGTCGCGGCATCGGCCATGGTCAGCTGGCCCTGGCCGATGCCCAGCGCCAGCGCGCCGCCGGGCACGTCGACCACCGCCTGGCCGGAGAGCGCGACATCGCCGGTGACCTGGGCGACCAGCGCGCCGGCGCCCGAGCCGACCACGAGCGCGGCCTGGTCGGTCATGGTCAGGCGGCCGCCGACCGCCAGTGCCATGTCGCCGCCGACATCGATGCGCGCCTGGCCCGACAGGGCAAGGTCGCCCGCGACGCGCAGCGGCGAAAGGTCGCCGCCGATGTCGACCAGCATGCCGTCGACCAGGCGGACATTCCCGGCGACGACGATCTCGGCATTGCCGTCGGCGTGGATCGTGGCGGCGCCGGCATTGACCAGGTCGCCGGCGTTCAGGGCGACATCGAGGGTCTGGCCCGAGAGGACCGCGCCATCGGCCAGCGACAGGTCGCCGGCGCCGACCGTCAATGTCAGCGCGCCATCCGCCCGCATCCGCGCATTGGTGGTCAGGCTGACCGGGCCGGCGACCACGGCCGTCAGCGCGCCGGTGGTCTGCACCGCGGCGGCATCGGCCAGCGAGAGCCCGCCATGGGTGACCTGCAGGTCGAGACTGGCCGCCTGCACCGTGGCCGACGTGCCGAGGCTGACATCGCCGGCGCCCGCCAGCACGGCCAGCGCGGCGCCCGCCTGCACCGCGGCGCGGTCCGACAGCGTGATGCCACCCTGCGGCACCTGCAGCGACATGGCGCCCAGCGAGGCCAGCGTTGCGCCGCTGCCGCCCGTGAGGCTGCCGTCATCGACCGTGATGGAGACCGGACCGGTTGCCCGCAGCGCCGCCTGGCTGCCCATGCTGAAGTTGCCCTGGCCGACCGTGACCGTGGCAAGGCCGCCAGCCTGGATGGTCGCCCCGGTGGTCATGCCGAAGGGCCCGGCGGCGTGCACCACCAGGTCGCCAACCGTGGTGACCTGCGCATTGTCGGCGAAACTGACGGCGCCGGCGTTGGTGGTGATGTCCAGCTGCGCTGCCTGGAAGCTGGCCTCGGTGCCGAAGGCGATGTCGCCCAGGGTTGCGGAGATGCTGGCCGGGCCGGTCACCTGCGCCGTCGCGCCGTCGGCGAAGGTCACCGCCTGCGCCGCCTGGATGGTTGTGGTGCCACCCACGGTGATGTTGGCCTGGCCGCCGACGCTGACCGAGCCGAACGTGGCCTCCAGCAGCAGGGTGCTGGCCGCCAGCTGGGCCTGGCTGCCGAGGTCGATATCGCCCTTGGCGGCGGTGATGCTGGCCGGGCCGGTGATCTCGGCCGTCGCGCCAGTGGCGAAGCTCACCGACTGCGCCGCCTGGATGGTTGTGGTGCCGCCCACGGTGATGTTGGCCTGGCCGCCAAATTTGACCGAGCCGAGCGTGGCCTCCAGCAGCAGGCTGCTGGCCGCCAGCTGGGCCTGGCTGCCGAAGTCGATGTCGCCACTGGCCGAGGTGATGCCGGCCGGGCCGGTGATCTCGGCCGTCGCGCCATCGGCGAAGGTGACCGCCTGCGCCGCCTGGATGGTGGCCATGCCGCCGATGGTCAGGTTGGCCTGGCCGCCGAAGCTGACCGAGCCGGTGGTGGCCTGCAGCGCCAGCGTGGCGGACTGCACCTGGGCCATGCCGCCGAAGCCGATATCGCCGCCGGTGGCCGAGATACCCAGCGCGGTGCCGATATTGAACTGGGCGCCATCGGACGCGGTGAAGCTGCCGGCGGCCAGGGTTGCGGTCAGCTCGTTGGTGGAGGTGACCTTGGCGCCGGCGCCGAAGGCGATGTTGCCGGCGTTGGAGATCAGGCTGATCGCATCGCCGGAGGTGGTGCCGCTGACGGTCAGGTCGGCTTCCAGCAGGGCCGAGGCGACGCCGGTAGCGGTGAAGTCCTGCATCGTGGTGGCCTGCAGCAGGTGCAGGTAGGCCGCACCGTCCCGCGCGGTGACCTGGTCGATCCGGGCCGCGGCGATGTCGATGGCGCCGGGGTCGGTGATGGTGCCGATCGCCTGCGCCGAGAGGCTGGCGATGTGGCCGCCGCCCAGGACCGCGATGTTCGGCCGGCTTGGCAGCTCAGCCACCGTGTTGTCGACGATGTCGCCATGGCTGGAGGTGAGCGTGAGCGCGCCGCCGTCCACGACCAGGTGGCTCAGCAGGATATCGTTGCTGGCGCTCAGGCTGGCGTCGCCGGTCACGGTCATGTCCACCGCATCGGCCATGTTCAGCGCGCCGAGGCGAACGTCGATGATGGTGGCGGCGGCGCTGACCGGACCGGTCAGGTTCAGGTCGCCATCCGCGACCGTCAGCTGCAACGGGCCGCCCAGGGCGACGGTGCCGAGTGTCAGCGCCTGGGTGGAGTAGAGGTAGACACCGAGTTCGCCGCAGGTCAGCTGGTCCAGCCGGTCCACCGCGATGGTGACGGCGCCACCCTTGGCCGAGGTGCCGACACCGCGGGCGTTGATGCGCAGCGCGGTGCCGGTGCCGGTGGCGTAGATGTTCTCGACCGCGCCGCCCGAGGCATTCAGCACACGACCATCGGTGGCGGTCAGCGAGACAATGCCGCTGTCGCTGGAGATCTGCGTGAGCGCGATGTCGTCGCGCGTGTTGATGGTCAGGTCGCCCACTGCGGCAACCGTGCCCTTGCTGGTCATGCCGAGGCCGCCGGCGGCAACCACCAGGTCGGCGCTGCCGACCGCGACGCTGCCGTCGAGCGTGAGGTCGCCGCTGTTGAGCAGCAGCGAGAAGGCGCCGGCACCGGTGCTGACGGCGCCGAGCGTCAGACCGCTGGCGCCCGGGTAGGTGCTGGCCACCAGGTCGGCATCGCCGGCGGTGGTGGTGACGCCGGCAAGCTGGCTGGCCGAGAGCGTGATGGCCGTGCTGGCGCTGCCGATGGTGGCACCCGCCAGGGTAAGCGCGCCGCTGCCGGTGAGGTTGGTGCCCGGCCCGGCCAGCCCGTTGATGACCGCGCCGCCCGCCGAGATGCTGGTGGTGCTGCCGCCGAACACCACGGTGCCCAGCGTGATGTCGCCGCTGGCCACCAGGCTGAGCGTGTTGATGGTGGTCAGCGTGGCGGCGGCGGCCATGGTGACGTTGCCGGAGACGGCATCGATCTGCACCGCGCCGGCCCGTACGGCGCCGTCGAGCAGGATATCGCCGGACTGCGCCGTGAGCGCGACGGTGCCGTTGCTGGTCAGGTCGTGCAGCGTGATGCCGCCGGTCAGCCCGAGCCGCAGGTCGCCATTGTGGGCATCGGCCTTCAGCACCGTGGCGGTGTCGATGTTGATGTCGCCGCCGGTTGCCGAGGAGCCGATCTGCTGCGCTTCGAGGCTGACGCCCTCGTTGGGGTCGCTGGTGGTCAGCAGGGCATTCTCGCGCGTCGGCGTACCATCGAGGATGGCGCCGGCGGTGCTGAGCAGCGTGATGTCGCCGCCGAGGCTGCTGAGGTCCGTCAGGGTGATGTCGCCGCTGGTGGTGACGGCGATGTCGCCATTGGCGGTGACCGAGGCGCGGCCCGATTGCGTGAACCCGCCGGCATCGACGCCGAGCGTCAGCGTCGCCACCGTCGAGGCGCCGGTCATGGTGACATCGCCGCTGGTCTGCTCGAACGCGACGGCGGCGGCGGTGCTGAGATCGCCGATCGTGACGCTGCGGCGGGAGACGATGTTGATGCCGGTGGCGCCGAGCCCGCGGGCGGTGCTGGCGAGTTCGGTGATCGCCGGCGTATCCACCACCAGCGCTGTGGCCAGGGTGCCGATATTCGCCGCGGACAGGCCCAGAGAGCCGTTGGCGACTGTCAGGTTGCTGCCGGCATCCGCCAGGGTGTTGAGGATGTTGCCGGCGCTGTTCAGCATGATGTTGCCATCGGCCGCGCTGATCTGCGTCAGGTCGATATCGCCGGAAGCGCTGATCGAGACCGAACCGGCGGAAACCAGGCTGGCGCCGGCCTGCTCGACGAAGCGGCCGGCCTCCACCGTGATCTGCACCGAGCCTGCGGCGATGGCGCCCTGCAGGAACAGGTCGTTGACCTGCACGTCCAGCACCAGCGCGGTGGAGATGTCGACGCCGCTCAGCACGGGGTCGAGCGAGAAGGCGACATAGGCCGCGCCGGAGACGGCGTGCAACTGGCTTACCCGCGCCACCGCCACATGCAGCATCGCATCGCCGAAGCCACCGATGGAGCCGGCGGTGATGGAGAGCGTGCCCTTGGTGGCGATGTTGGTCGCTCCGCCAGCGGCGTTGCTGATGGCGCCGTCGCTGGCCAGCGTGACCAGCTGGGCGGAGCCGGCGGTTTGGTCGCCGATGATCCGCGCCAGGGAGATGCCGGACGCGGCCGTGAGCGAGAGGGCGCCGGTGACATTGATGGTGGCGGCCGCGGCCATGTCGAAGCGCCCGGCCGCAAGGTTCACCCCCAACGTGGCGGCGCTGAGGCTTTGCAGCAGCGTCGCGCTGGCTGCTTCCGCGGTGAGATCGAAGGTGCCGCCGACCTGCACGGTGTTGATCGTCACGCCGGGCGTGCCGGAGGCAGCCGCGGCGGTCTTGAGGTCCAGCCAGGCATCGCCGGTGACCATCAGGCTGCTTACCGTCGCGGCGTCGATCCCGAGCGTGCTGCCCTGGCTGCCCAGGCTTCCGGCGGTGATGGCGAGGGTGCCGGCGACCAGGTTGGCCTGCTGGCCAAGCCCGGTCACCGCCTGCCCGCCAGCCTGCACCGTGAGCGCGCCGATGGCCGCGAGGCTGCCCAGCGTGGCCGCTCCGGCGGTGGTGAGCAGCAGGTTGCGCGCGGCGGCGACGGCGGCGTCGCTGGCCATCGTGAGGCCGCCACTGCCGACCGTGAGCGTCGCATCGCGCCCCGCGGTGGCGGTGCCGTTCAGCTGCAACAGGGCGCTGGCGGCCGTGCTGACGGTGAGGTCCTGCCCCGCCGAGAGGATGGCCAGCG
>CAIMOR010000202.1 GCA_903843125.1 uncultured Rhodospirillales bacterium | reverse complement strand
CGGTCATCCCAGAAGCCATCGTGAACCCCACCGTCAGAGGGGTCCCTTTTGGACGCCGATCACCCCGCTAACGGGGTCCTTTTTCCACGCCGGATAACAGCAAACAGCCCGATCCAGAATGGCACCGCGTAGCCGGGCACGAACTCGGCCACGGCCGGCACCTGCGGCAGCAGCGCGGTGCGCGCCGGCAGGCTGGTGGCCAGAGCCCGCAGCGTGCCAGCGCGAATCTGCTCCAGCACGATCGACACATCCCCGATCACCAGGTCCACGTCGCCGGCCAGTAGCGCGTTAAGTGCCACGCTGGCACCGCGATAGGGCACGTGCAGCAGCCGCACGCCGGCTTGCATCGCCAACAACTCGCCAGCAAAATGAGTGGCGCTGCCGATGCCAGAGGTGGCGAAGCTGAGCTTGCCCGGCGAGGCCCTCGCGCGCGCCAGCAGGTCGGCAAAATCGCTGATGCCGCCCTGCGCCCTGGTAGTGATGGCAAGGGGCGATTCCGTCACCAGGCTTACCGCCGGCAGGTCGGTCAAGGGGTCGAAGCCCAGGTCACGCCGCATCGCCGGCAGGGTGGCGATAGCGGAGGAGGTCAGGAGCAGGGTGTGCTGATCAGTCGCCTGGGCGACGTACTGCATGCCAACGGCACCGCCCGCCCCGGCCCGGCTCTCCAATATGAAGGGCTGGCCAAGCCGCTGCGCCAGGTGGTCGCAAATGAACCGCCCCGGCAGGTCCTGCGGGCCACCCGGGGCGAACGGGGAGATGAAGCGCACCGGCCGATTGGGCCAGGGTTGTGCTCGCGCCGGCGCGGCCAGCAGGGCAGGGATGGCCAGCAACGGGCGGCGGGCGATGCGCATGGGACGTTCCTTCGCGCCCGATGCTCAAGTCTGTCGGCATATTGCCGTCTGTCTGCCCGGGCTTATCGCCAGGAAACTGCGATGTAGCGCATTGCGCAATACCGACGTGGACGTGGCCGATAGTGCTCGATGCAGGTTGGCTCACCAGGGCATGAGTGAGCAAAGGCGCTACGGGTCGTGTTCGGGCAGGCAGCGGTGAAGCCATGGCGGGCGCTATAGGCGGAGTTTAGCGCCCCCTGTGGTTTCAACCCTGCGTCTTGAGGTAGGCGACCAGATCATCCAGCTGCTGAGGGTTGCGCAGGCCGGCGTAGGGCATGATCCCGGTCGGCAGGATCGACTTCGGGTTGGCGATGTAGATGCGCAGCGTCTCCTCGGTCCATACCGTATGCTTCTCGGCTTCGGCGCGGACGTTGGCCGAGTAGCGGAAGCCCTCGATGCTGCCCATCGGGCGGCCAACGATGCCGTGCAAGTTGGGGCCGACACCGTTGCGGCCGCCCTGTTCAATGGTGTGGCATGCACCGCACTGGGTGCGAAACACGCGCTGGCCTGGCAGCGGGGCGTCCTGCGCGAAGGCGGGAAGGGCAGAACCGACAAGCAGCAGGGCGGCGGTGAGCGCAAGGCGACGCATGCGGTGATTCCTCGTGCAGGGCAGCCGCGCGAAAGCGCGGAACGGCCGCAATATGCCCCCGTTACGGCTGCTGGCAAGGCTTGGCGACGGGGCAATGCGCCCTTGTCGCGGCTCGCGGCGCAGCGGCAAGCTGTGCGCATGACGCTGCCCGCCTTTGCCCCCATAGGCCACCTCGAGACACCCTGGGCGACCCCTGGTGACTGCCCGCGAAATGGACGCCAGCCGGACCCACCGCCGGAATGCCGTGCCGTGGTCGATTCGCGCTGGCAGCCGGGACTGGCGGGGCTGGAGGGGTTCAGCCACCTTATCTTGCTGTATTGGCTCAACCGGGCGCCACCGGCCAGGCTCCAGTTCGTCCCGCCCTTCGACGACCGGACTCGCGGGGTGTTTGCGACCCGAGCGCCGTTCCGGCCCAACCCGATCGGAATGAGCGTCGTTCGGTTCCTCGGCTTCGCGGCGCCGGGGGTGCTGCGCGTGCGGTATCTGGACTGCGTTGACGGCACGCCGCTGCTGGACATCAAGCCGTATTTGCCCAGCACTGATGCTGAGCCGGATGCGACGATGGGCTGGCTGGCGCCGCATCGCACCAGGGGCGGGTAGGAAGCCGCCCTGTCGGTACACTGGGCACCCCCGTGCGGGCCACGCAGCAGTCCCGAACCCTCCCGCGGGGGCGGCTTCCGACGGAACCGCCGCTGCTGCGTTGCGCTGGGGCCGGATGGTAATGCGGCTGTACCTGTGGTGCTGGCTCGGCGGTGGCGGGGTGGCACTGTTGTTCGTGCTGGGGCTTTGGCTGGTCAGCCCGGTCCTGCACCATGCCGGCTTGGGCCCGCTGGCGCTGTTGTGGTTCATGGCCGGGCTTGCCTTCGCCGGAGGGCACTGGGGTGCTGCACTGGCCATGATGGCAGAGGACTGAGCAGCGGCGTGCGCCACGAGCCTACGGCCCTCGGCGCCCGCCCGGCTGCCTTGCGGCGGTGCGGGCGGGGCCGTGCTTCAACTTACAGCCCTTCGAAGCCTTTGGCCTTCAGGCCCTCGGTGACCCAGCGCCGGTCGTAGGTGCGGGCCCGGATCTGCTCCACCGCCTTCATCTCCTTGGCATGATGCGCCTCGGCGGCGGCCAGCACGGTCTCGATCTCCTCGAAGGGGATCACCACAACGCCATCCTCGTCGGCCATGATCAAGTCGCCGGGCATCACCACCTGGCCGCCGCAGGAACAAGGGGTGCCGATCTCGCCCGGGCCGTCCTTGTAGGGGCCGCTGGGGGTGACCCCACAGGCCCAGACGCCGATATTCATGCCGGCCAGCTCGGCCTTGTCGCGGATGGCGCCGTCGATGATGACGCCCTGGATGCCGCGTTCAGTCGCATGGCCCATCATCAGCTCGCCGGTCATGGCAATGGCTAGTTCGCCGCCGCCATCGGCCACGATCACGTCACCGGGTTCGGCCACGTCGATGGCATGGTGCAGCATCAGGTTGTCGCCGCTGCGGCTGCGCACGGTGAAGGCCGGGCCGGCGATGATGCGCTTGCCGCCATAGGGGGCGAAGCCGCCGCGCATGGTCTGCATGCGGTTCATCACGTCGCCGATGTTGGCGGCGGGCAGCTTGGCGGCGCGGGCGCATTGCGCCGGCGTGGCGCGGCGGGTGACGGGGCGGATGCGGAAGCCGATGGTCATGTGAAATTTCCTCCGTAAAGCTGGGGCCTGTGCGGTTCGGACAAATGGCCGAGGGAGCGTTCGAGGGGCCTTGCCCCTCAAGCTCCCCACCAAGGGGCAAGCGCCCCTTGGAACCGGCGTGAGTTACACAAGCGACGCGCTTCGGACAAATGCCCAGCCTCGGAGGGGGAGACCGGGCGGCGGTTGGGGGGAGGAGTGAGGTCGGCCATGATTGGAACATAGAGCGAACAAGCCCGCGCCGCAAGCCGGGCGATAAATGTATGGGCTGGCATGGAGATGTAGTTCGAAAGTGCTACTCCGCCCGTGCGCCGCTGGCCCTTACCACCTTGCCCCATTTCTCCCGCTCGGTGGCAACGAAGCGCGCGAAGCCGGGGGCGTCCAGCGTTGAGGCGGTGGCTCCGGCCTCGGCGTAGCGCAGCTGCACCTGCCGCAGCGACAGGGCGGCCCTGACGTCATGGTTGATCCGCTCGACCAGCGCCGCGGGGGTACCGCTGGGGGCGGCCAGGCCGAACCAGGCCTCGGCCTCGAAACCGGCCAGGGCGGGGCCGCCGGCCACGGCCACGGTGGGCAACTCCGGCAGCACCGGGGCGCGCTCGGAGCCGGCCACGGCCAGGGCGCGGACCCGGCCATCGCGGATCTGCAAGATGCTGCCGGGCATGTTGTCGAACATCAGGGACAGGGTGCCGTTGATGAGGTCCGTCATCGCCGGGGCGGCGCCGCGGTACGGGATATGGGTGATGTTGATGCCGGCCATCGTCTTCAGCAGTTCCCCGGCCAGGTGGTTGGTGCTGGCATTGCCGCTGCTGCCAAAGCTGAGCTTGCCGGGCTGTGTCTTGGCCAGCGCCAACAACTCGGCCACCGAATGGACAGGGAGGCTGTTGGTCACCATCAGCACGATCGGCACGGTGGCCACCAGCGCTACCGGCACAAGGTCGCGTGCGGGGTCGTAGGGCATGCTGCGGTAGACTTGGTCGTTGATGGCGAGCGGGCCGGGGGCGGTCAGCAGCAGTGTGGCGCCATCCGGCGCGGCCTTGGCCACCGTGTCGGCGCCGATATTGCCGCCGGCGCCGGCGCGGTTCTCGATGACGAAGGGCTGGCCGAGGCGCTCGCGCAGGGCCTCGGCCAATATGCGCGCCAGGATGTCGTTGGAGCCGCCGGGCGGGTAGGGCACCACGATGCGCACCGGGCGGTCCGGCCATGCCGCGGCCTCACTTTGCGCCAGGGCGCGGGTGGCAAGCGCCAGGGCAGGCGTGGCCAGCAGGATACGGCGGTGCATGGGCGGACGTCCTCTTTGGCCCGATTACGCGCCGCCCGGGCTTGCCGCGCAACCGGGCGCGCCGCACCATCCGCTCACCAGATCGGGAAGGAAGCGGCCATGGCCGAGCGGATGAACGCGGCGGAAGCCTTGGTGTCGGGGTTGGTGGCGAACGGGATCGAGACGATCTACGCGCTGCCGGGGGTGCAGAACGACCCGTTCTTCGACGCGCTCTGGCACGCTCAGAACCGGCTGCGGGTGATCCATACCCGGCACGAGCAGGGCGCCGCCTACATGGCGCTCGGTGCCGCCCTCGCCACCGGCCGGCCACAGGCGCTTTGCGTG